>NZ_LGEB01000098.1:0-12580 GCF_001279555.1 Micromonospora sp. NRRL B-16802
GAGGAGTGAGCCGGGGTTGCGAGCCCCGCAGTCGGGAGCGGAGGGCGGCGCGGTGACCGCGAGGAGTGAGCCGGGGTTGCGAGCCCCGCAGTCGGGAGCAGACCAGGTGGGGGGTGAGCGGTTGCGGGGACGGATCGCTGCGGAGTTGGCGCGCGCCCGGTCCCGCACGGCTCTGTTGACGGAGGCGGTGGATGACGATGACCTGATGCGTCAGCACTCGCCGCTGATGTCGCCGCTGGTCTGGGACCTGGCGCATGTCGGTAACCAGGAGGAGCTGTGGCTGGTCCGTGATGTCGGCGGTCGGGAGCCGGTCCGGTGTGACATCGACGAGTTGTACGACGCGTTCAAGCAGCCCCGCCGGGATCGTCCGGCGCTGCCGTTGCTGCCGCCGGCGGAGGCGCGCGCCTATCTGAGTACGGTCCGCGACAAGGTGCACGACCTGCTCGACACTGTGCGTTTCACCGACCGGCCGCTGGTGGCCGACGGGTTCGCGTTCGGCATGATCGTCCAGCACGAGCAGCAGCACGACGAGACGATGCTCGCCACCCATCAGTTGCGTTCGGGGCCGGCGGTGCTGCACGCCCCGCCGCCGCCCGAGCCGCGCCTGGCTGTCGGCGGTGAGGTGCTGGTGCCGGCCGGCGAGTTCACGATGGGCACCGACACGGACCCGTGGGCGTTGGACAACGAGCGGCCCGCGCATCGTGTCGACCTGCCCGCGTACGTCATCGACGCGGCGCCGGTCACGAACGGCGCGTACCAGGCTTTCATCGACGACGGGGGCTACTCCGATCCGCGCTGGTGGAGTGCGGCCGGCTGGGAGCACCGGGTCCGGGAGCAGCTCGTGGCGCCGATGCACTGGCGTCGGGACGGGGCCGGCTGGGCGTACCGGCGGTTCGGCAGGTGGGACCCGGTCCGCGCCGACGAGCCTGTGGTGCACGTGTGCTGGTACGAGGCGCAGGCGTACGCCGCCTGGGCTGGTAAGCGTCTGCCGACGGAGGCGGAGTGGGAGAAGGCTGCCCGGTGGGATCCGGTGACCGGCCGGTCCCGGCGGTACCCGTGGGGCGACGAGGACCCGACCGAGGCGTACGCCAATCTGGATCAGCGTCATCTGCGGCCGGCGCCCGTGGGCGCGTACCCGGCGGGGGCGTCGCCGTTGGGTGTGCACCAGCTCATCGGGGACGTCTGGGAGTGGACGTCGAGCACGTTCGACGGGCATCCGGGCTTCACCGCGTTTCCCTACCGGGAGTATTCGGAGGTCTTCTTCGGCGACGACTACCGGGTGTTGCGCGGTGGCTCGTTCGGCACGGACCGGTCCGCCTGCCGGGGGACGTTCCGTAACTGGGACTATCCGATCCGGCGGCAGATCTTCAGCGGTTTCCGCTGCGCCCGCGACGCCGGTCCGGGCGAGTCGGGCCGGTGAGGGGGCGTCGGGCGGGTGGGGCGCGCTGATGTGTCGTCACCTGGCCTACCTGGGTCCGCCGGTCACGCTGGCTGAGGTGCTGTTCGACCCGCCGTACTCGCTGATGCGTCAGTCGTGGGCGCCGCGCGACATGCGGGGTGGCGGCACGATCAACGCCGACGGTTTCGGTGTCGGCTGGTATCCGGGCGATGGTGATCCGGTGCGTTACCGGCGTGCCCAGCCGATCTGGAGCGATCCGACGATCGCCGATCTCGCGGCGGTGACGCGGGCCGGCGCGGTGCTGGCGGCGGTCCGTTCGGCAACGGTCGGGATGGCGGTGCTCGACGGGGCTGCCGCGCCGTTCGCCGAGGGGCGGTGGCTGTTCAGCCACAACGGTGTGGTCCGGGGCTGGCCGGACGCTGTGGTGCCGCTCGCCTCGGCCCTGCCGGTGCGTGACCTGTTGACCTTGGACGCGGCCACCGACTCGGCGCTGCTGTGGGCGCTTGTGCGGCATCGGCTGCGTGCCGGTGACGATCCGGCGGAGGCGGTCGCGCGGACGGTGGCCGACGTCGCTGCGGCAGCTCCGGGGTCGCGGCTGAACCTGCTGCTCACCGATGGGCGGCAGGTGGTGGCGAGTGTGTTCGGGCACGCGCTGTCGGTGCGCGCGCAGCCGGGTTCGGTGCTGCTCGCCTCCGAGCCACACGACGACGACCCGGGGTGGCGACCGGTGCCCGACGGGCAGTTGGTCGTCGCCACCGTGGACGAGGTGCGGGTACGCCCATTGCCGGCCCGGTGAGCCGGCCGTGCGGCACGTGTTGATGAGCAGAGAGGCAGGACCGATGACCGCTGAGCCGTTGGAGATCTACCTTGAGCAGCAGGATCTGGAGCGTGGCCTGCGCGAGGACGTCCGGGCCGGGCTGACCGCGGCGGCGAAGTGGCTGCCGCCGAAGTGGTTCTACGACTCCCGGGGCAGCGAGTTGTTCGAGGAGATCACCCGGTTGCCCGAGTACTACCCGACGCGGGCCGAGCGGGTGGTGTTGGCCGAGCACGCCGACGACATCGCGGCGGTGACCGGTGCCAAGACCCTGATCGAGCTGGGCTCGGGTTCGTCGGAGAAGACCCGGCTGCTGTTGGACGCGTTCACCCGCCAGGGCGGGCTGGGCACGTTCGTCCCGCTCGACGTGTCGGTGAGCGCGCTGGCAGGGTCGACAGCGCAGATCGCCGCCGACTATCCGGGGCTGCGGGTCCGGGGCATCGTCGGAGACTTCACCCGCCAGCTCGATCGGCTGCCCACCGGCGGTCGGCGGCTTGTGGCGTTTCTCGGCGGCACCATCGGCAACCTGCTACCTGCTGAGCGGGCCGAGTTCCTGGCCGCGATGCGTGCCGCGCTGGAGGCCGGCGACTGGCTGTTGCTCGGCACCGACCTGGTGAAGGACCCGGCGGTGATCGTGCCCGCGTACGACGACGCGGCGGGGGTGACCGCCGAGTTCAACCGCAACGTCCTGCACGTGATCAACCGGGAGTTGGGCGCCGATTTCGACCCGGACGCGTTCACGCACGTGGCGCGCTGGGATCCGAGCCACGAGTGGATCGAGATGCGGCTGCGGGCGACGCGACCGATGCGCGTCCGGGTGCTGGACCTGACAGTGGAGTTCGCCGAGGGGGAGGAGCTGCGTACCGAGGTGTCGGCGAAGTTCCGCCCGGAGGGGATCGCCGCTGAGCTGGGGGCGGCCGGCTTCGTGGCGTCGGAGTTCTGGACCGACCCGCAAGGGCTGTTCGGGGTGACCCTCGCCCGGGCGTGCTGAGGCGGGGTCACCCGTCTCGGCGGGGCCGGCGGTGATCGGCTAGGCTGGTCGCGCGAAGGGGAGTAGCCCTCAATGTCGTGGTCGACATACTGGTGCGTTCCGCACCCGGCCATGCGGCCTCGGTTTCCGAGGCGGGCGAGACCTTCGACTCAGGCTGTTGCAGCCGGGTCGAGGGCGCCCCTGTACCTCCTCCCGGTGTGATCGGGAAGGACGTCATGGAGGGTTTCCTCGTCGCGCTCGTCGTCAGTTTCGGCGTCATCTTCGTCGCCGAGCTGGGAGACAAGTCTCAGCTGATGGCGTTGACCTTCGCCACGCGGTTCAAGCCCATTCCGGTGCTGATCGGCATCACTGTCGCCACGGCGGTGGTGCACCTGGCGTCGGTCGCCATCGGGTCGGGTCTGGGCGCCGTGCTGCCCACGGAGTGGATCTCCCTTGTCGCCGGTGTGGCGTTCCTCGGCTTCGGCGCGTGGACGCTGCGCGGCGACAAGCTCACCGATGAGGAGAAGCAAAAGGCCGAAAAGACCGACAAGACCGCCATCGTTGCGGTTTCGGTGGCCTTCTTCCTGGCCGAGTTGGGCGACAAGACGATGTTGGCGACGATCACCCTGGCCACCCAGTACGGCTGGTTCGGCACGTGGCTGGGCTCGACGATCGGCATGGTGGCAGCGGACGCGCTGGCCATCCTTGTGGGCCGGATGTTGGGCCGCCGGCTGCCGGAGAAGACCATCAAGTACGTCGCGGCGGTGCTCTTCGCCATCTCGGGCCTTTGGCTGGTCCTGGAGGCGGTGAAGGACCTGACCTGAGCAGGGTGCCCGGCTGCGGCGAGCCAGCGCGCGGTGGCCGCACCGACTACCTGCCCCGGGGGCGGGTAGTCGGCACCCTGTGGAGCCGGCGGAGCTGCTACGTCAGGGCGACGAGGTGCTGGTCGCCGTGGTGGAGGTCGCCGGAGCCCTGGTGATCTTCGTGGGTGCGCTCTGGGCGGCGGTGCGGTTCGTGGTCGAGGGGCTGCGACACCGCACCGCCGCCGTGTTCACCCCGATCCGGCTGTCGCTGGGCCGGTTCCTGACCCTCGGCCTGGAGTTTCAGCTGGCGGCGGACGTGCTGCGGACCGCCGTGTCGCCGTCGTTCGCCCAGATCGGCCAGTTGGCGGCGATCGCCGCGATCCGGACGGCGCTGAACTATTTCCTGGGCCGGGAGATCCGCCAGGAGCAGCGGCAGGTGGCCGAGGGAAAGCACGGCGCGTGACGGCTGGTCGCGGTGCGGCGGCGGTCAGTCCCGGCCCGGTTCCTGGAACACGTCGGGCACCCCGTCGCCGTCGGCGTCGACCTGTTCCCGCAGGGCCACCCGTCGGTAAGCGGCGTTGCGGCGGACCAGCACGGCGGCGGCCAGACCGGCGGAGATCACCGAGCCGATGAGCACTGCCGCCTTGACCCGGTCGTCGGCAATGCTGCCGGCGCCGAAGGCCAGGTCGCCGATGAGCAGCGAGACGGTGAACCCGACGCCGGCCAGCAGGGCGATGCCGAGTAGGTCGGGCCAGGTGATGTCCTCGTCCAGTTGGGCGCGGGTGAACCGGGCCAGCAGGTAGGTGGAGCCGAAGATGCCGATGCTCTTGCCGAGCACGAGGCCGGCGACGATGGCGATCACCACCGGGTCGGTCAGCAGGGCGCCCAGGTCGGTGCCGCGCAGTGTCACACCGGCGGCGAACAGGGCGAAGACCGGTACGGCGACGCCGGCGGACACCGGGCGCCACCGGTGCTCCAGGTGCGCGGCGAGTCCGCCGTGCCCGCTGTCGCCGCCGGCAGGTCGGTGCCCGCTGTCGCCATCGGGCGTGGCGCTGCCCCGTCGGCGGGCCAGCACCGGCACGGTGAACCCGAGCAGGACGCCGGCGACCGTGGCGTGCACCCCGGAGGCGTGCACCAGCGCCCAGGTGACAAGCGCGAGGGGGATGAGCGCCCACCACCAGGTACGGCCGCGTTGTACGAGCCACGCGAAGAGCCCGATGGGTGCGAGCGCGACGAGCAGCGGCAGCGGGTGGAAGTCGGCGGTGTAGAAGACGGCGATGATGGTGATCGCGAACAGGTCGTCGACCACGGCGAGGGTGAGCAGGAAGGCGCGCAGCCCCTGGGGCAGGTGCGAGCTGATCACCGCGAGCACGGCAAGGGCGAACGCGATGTCGGTGGCGGTGGGGATCGCCCAGCCGCGCAGACCGTCGCCGCCCGCGGTGAGGATGACCGCCACGTAGATCAGGGCGGGCAGCGCCATTCCGCCGAGCGCGGCGACCACCGGCAGCGCCGCGCGTCGCGGATCGCGGAGGTCGCCGGCGACGAACTCGCGCTTGAGTTCCAGCCCGACCACGAAGAAGAAGATGGCCAGCAGGCCGTCGGCGGCCCAGGTGGCCAGGGACAGGTCGAGGTGCCAGCGCGCGCCGCCGGGCCACGGCACCCAGTCGGAGAGCCTGGTGTACGACTCGGCCCACGGCGAGTTCGCCCAGACCAGTGCGAGGACGGCGCCGACAAGCAGCAGGGCGCCGCCGACGGTTTCGGTGCGCAGCACGTCGGCCACGTGTCGGGCCTCGGGCCAGGACGATCGTGTCAGCAGCCGGCGGCGCGGCGGGGTGTGGTCGTGCATCGGGCGGTGTCACCTCGGGCATCGGGACGGCAGGGATCCACTCGCCGACCAGGCTTCCCGGCACACCGTCGTCGACCCTATCCGTGCTGTCGGCGGGTGGCGACCGCGGGGCCACGTGTCGTTGCGGCTCGATCCGATGGTGGTCCGGCACCTGAGCCGATCGGTTGCCGCTTGATCGGTTGTGGACTTTTCCGCGTTGTCACCGCTGCCGAATGGCCGTTTCTCGGGTTGGGCATGCGAGCACACTTGCCGTCGCCGAAAATACATAACTCCGGACATAAGGCGTATGAGCGGCTTTAATGGTTTCACGAGTTAACAAACGACCTTGGGGGTTTTCGTGAAGTTCTTTGGCGTAACCGGACCGGCACGGAGGCGCTCCTGATGGACCTGCTCCGCCAATTGCGCCACGTGCGTCGGCACTGGTGGGTCGTACTGGTCACGGTCATGGTGGCCCTGGGCGTCTCGGCGTTCCTGACCGTACGGGCCCAGCCCCGGTACGTCGCCTCGGTGACCTTCTTCGTCACCACCCCCAACCAGGGCGTCAGCGAGGCCTACCAGGGTGGCCTCTTCCTGCAGCAGCGCGTCAAGTCCTACGCCGACCTGCTCAGCAGCGACCGCCTGGCGCAGAGCGTGGTGGCCGAGACCCCCGTCGGGCTCACCGCGGACGAGGTGCAGCGTCGGGTGAGCACCTCCACCGAAGCCGGCACGGTCCTGCTGCGCGCCTCGGTGACCGACACCGATCAGGCCCGCGCGTTGCGGATCACCGAGACCCTGGCCGCCAGGTTCGTCGACCTCGTACAGAAGGTCGAGACGCCGCCCGACGGCAAGACGCCGATCAAGATCGAGGTGGTGAGCGGCCCCCGGGTGAGCGCGAGCCCCGTTTCCCCGCAGCCGGTGCGCAACCTCGTCCTGGGTGGACTGCTCGGTCTGCTGCTCGGCGTCGGCCTGGCGATCCTGCGAGGCGTCGCCGACATCCGGCTGCGGGACTCCGCAGGTCTGCAACGCGCCACCGGAAGCCCGCTGCTCGGCGAGATCCCGTTCGAGGCCACTGCCCGCACCGCTCCACTGATCGTCGGTGAGGCGGCGACCTCGGCGCGGGCCGAGGCGGTCCGCAAGTTGCGAACCAACCTGCGTTTCGTGGACGTGCACGAACCGGCCCGCGTCATCGCCGTGACCAGCGCGCTGCAGGGCGAGGGCAAGACCACGCTCTCCTGCAACCTGGCCATCGCGTTGGCCGAGGCGGGCTGGAGGGTGCTGCTTGTCGACGCGGACCTGCGCCGCCCCAAGGTCGACGACTACCTCGGCCTGGACGCCGGTGTCGGCCTCACCGACGTGCTGGTCGGCGACGTGCAGGTCGGGGACGTCGTGCAGCGCTGGGGCGACAAGTCCCTCCTCGTGCTGCCCAGCGGCTCCGCACCGCCGAACCCGAGCGAACTGCTCGGCTCCAAGGCCATGGCGGACCTGCTGCTCGCCCTGCGCGAGTCGGCCGACATCGTCATCATCGACACCGCGCCGCTGCTCGCGGTGACCGACGGTGTCGTGGTGGCCGTCCAGGCCGACGGCGCGCTGCTGGTCAGCCAGCAGGGCCGTACCTCACGGACCCAGGTCGCCGCCGCTGCCCGCTCGCTGCACTCGGTGTCGGTGCGGTTGCTCGGCTGTGTGCTGAACATGGCCAAGGTGCCCAAGGCCGAGGCGTACCAGTACGAGGCCTACCGGGTGGTCGCCTCCACGGCGACGCCGTCGGTGCCGACCGACCGGGCCACGTCCGCCCGGCACAGCGAGGACGCCGGAGTCAACGGTGTCAGCGACCGCACCCAGGAACTCACCCGGTTGCCCCGATGAGCGCGGCGAGGGGTCGTAGCGAACGTTCGATCTCCTCGGCGCAGCGTCGGAAGTCGGCGGTCGTACCGCCGATCGGGTCCCGCAGGTCATCGGCGTCGGGGGCGGCGGGTTGCAGCCGCCCCCGGGCCTCGGCCGCGGCGGCGATCGCGGCCCGCAGCGGGTCGACGGCCGGCTCAGCGGGGGGCTCGGCCGCCGAGGCCAGCCGCCCGAACTGGCGCAGCGTGAACGTCCGGTGCAGAGCACCGGGCGCCAGCGCGGTGCAGACCGAACGCTGGCGCCGGGTCGCGGTCAGCACGAGCGTCGCCTCGGTCAGGTACTCAGGGCGCAGCGTCCGGCTGGCGAACGCCGCCGGGTCCGCGCCGTGCTCGGCTAGGACCTCCACGGCGTACGGATGCATGGCCATGCCGTCCATCGCGTCGGTGCCGGCGCTGGACACCAGCACCGGCCGGTCGGCGAGCAGGCGACGGGCCACGTATTCGGCCATCGGTGAGCGGCACAGGTTGGCGTGGCAGACGAACAGCACGCGGTCGACCATCGGGAGCCCTCTCGTCGGTGCGGACGCGGGTCGCCGCACCGCGAGGGTGGTGCGTCGACGCCGGTGGCCGCGCGGTGAGGGGTTGTCGGCATCGTACGCGGGCCGGGTGCCCTCCGGTCGCGGTGCCGCGCCGACCTTCGTCGATCCGGGACCGACGGCGGTGGCGTCGTGAAGGTCGGCATCCTGTCGTACCACTTCCCACCCGAGCCGGCCTTCATCCCCGGCAGCCTCGCCGAGGAGTTGTCCGCGCGGGGCCACGACGTCAGGGTGCTCACCGGCTTTCCGGACTACCCGGGCGGTCACGTCTACCCAGGCTGGCGGCAGCGCTGGCATCACGAGACGCACAGCCGGCGGCTGTCCGTCCGTCGGGTGCCGCGCTACTCCGGTCGCGGCGGGTCCACCGGGGCGCGGATGGCCAGCTACCTCTCGTTCGCCGGCAGCGCTTCACTCGCCGCGCGCCGGTTCCTCGGCGACGTGGATGTGCTCTACGTCTTCCAGTTGCCGGCCACCACGTTCGCCACCGCCGCCGTACTCCGGCTGCTGCCGAAGGTGCCGGCGGTGCTGCACGTGCAGGACGTCTGGGCGCGCGACGGCGCGGACGATGCGGGCGACGACCGCTGGTCGGCACGGTTGGGCACCGCGATGACGCGGATCTACCGGTCCGCCGCGCGGGTCGCGGTGACCGCGCCGTCGATGCGGGACCTGGTGGTCGCCGCCGGCGCCGACCCGGCCCGGGTCCGGCTGGTGCTGAACTGGACCGACGAGCGGATCTTCCATCCGGCGACGCCAAGCGCGGCGGCCCGCCAGATGGTCCGCCGCGACGACCGCTGCGTGGTCATGCATGCCGGGACCATCGGCGCCCGCCAGGGCCTGGAGACGGCGGTACGGGCCGCAGCGGCCCTGGACCGCACGATGGATCTGGTCCTTGTCGGTTCGGGCGCTGACGAGCGGCGGGTGCGGGGGCTCGCCGCCGAGTTGAGCGCGGAGAACGTCCGCTTCCTGGAGCGGCGCTCGCCTGTCGACATGCCCGAGTTGTACGCCGCCGCCGACTACCAGCTGGTCATGCTGCGCGACCTGCCGGAGCTTCGCGGCATGGTACCGGCCAAGCTCCAGGCCGCGCTCTCCTGCGCCGTGCCGGTGGTCGCCTCGGCCGGTGGTGACACCGCCGAGCTCGTCGAACGTACGCGAGCGGGCCTGTCCTGCCCGCCGGAGGACTGGGCGGCGCTGGCCGACCGGTTCTGGCTGGCCGCCACCATCCCGCCGTCGGCACGCACCGAGATGGGGCGCCGGGGCCGGGAGGCGTACCTGCGGGAGATGTCCCTGCCGGCCGGGGTGGACCGGATCGAGGGCCTGCTGCACGAGGCGGCCGGCCGGACCCCGCAGGTAGTGGGGCAGCCGCGAGAAGGCCTCGCGTAAAGGACGAAAACTGCCATAAGCGCACGAGCTTCACCCAGGCATGTTAAGAACGTCAGGGAATCAGACCTACTGTCCGATTCCGCGAAATGGAGTGTGGTGTGACGGAGAGCGAACAGCCACGTCGACGGCGAAGCCGATCCCGGCGTCGCCGCCGGGCGCGACTGCGCCGGGCGCTGCTCGCTGGCCTGGTGGCCGGCTGCCTGCTGCTGGCCAGCGGCGGGTGGGTGGGCTTCCGGGGCTGGCAGGCGCGCGCCCACCTGATCAACGCCGCCGGCCTGGCCCGGGAGTTGAGCGCGCAGGTGGTGGGCGGGGACACCGACCGCGCCCAGCGCACCCTCGCCGCCCTCCAGGAGCAGGCCGGCGCCGCCCGGTCCGCCACGACTGACCCGAGCTGGCACGTCGCACGGCGGACCCCGTTCGCCGGCGACGACCTCGACGCCGTCCGGCGGATCGCCGTCGCCATCGACGACCTGGCCCGGCACGCGTTCCCCACGCTGCTGCGCGCCGACCTGACCAGTCTGGTGCCCTCCGGCGGCCGGCTGGACCTGGCGAAACTCACAGCGGTCTCCGCCGAGCTGTCCCAGGCCGACGAGGCCGTGCAGAGCACCCGCCGTGACCTGGCCGCCGTGCCGGCCGACCGGCTGGTCAGCCAGATCCGGCAGGCGCTCACCGACCTACGCGGCGAGATCGACCGCCTGGCCAGCCTCACCGCCGCCGCCGACCAGGGCGCCCGGCTGCTGCCGCCGCTGCTCGGCGCGAACGGCTCGCGGCGATACCTGCTGGTCTCGCAGAACCTGGCCGAGCTGCGCGCCACCGGCGGCATGTTCGGCGCGTACGCGCTGATCGAGGCCGACAAGGGCTCGGTCCGGATGGGCCGTCAGGGCAGCAGCGCCTCCTTCGGCCGGTTCGTTCCGCCGCTGAAGCTGTCCGCCGAGACCCGGGCCCTCTGGACGGACCTGCCCGGTATGTACCCGGCCGACGTCAACCTCACCCCGCACTTCCCGACCGCCGCATCCCTGTACCGGGAGATGTTCCGCCGCAAGACCGGCACCACTGTCGACGGTGTGCTCGCTGTCGACCCGGTGGTGCTGTCGTACCTGCTCAAGGCCACCGGCCCGGTAGCGGTGCCCGGCGGCGTTCCCCTGGCCAGCGAAAAGGTCGTGCAGACCCTGCTCAACGAGAGCTACCAGCGGCTGGACATCAAGCAGCAGGACGAGTTCTTCGCCTCCTCCGCCGCCGCTGTGTTCGACGCCTTCTTCACGAAGAATGTCAACCCACGGGTGTTGTTGTCCGCATTCGACCGTGCTATCACCGAACGCCGGATATTGTTCTGGAGTGCCCGACCGGAAGAACAGCGGACATTCAGCGACAGCCGGATGGCCGGGACGCTCCCGGAACAGGACACCGTGCCGACGGTCGGCGTCTTCCTCAACGACGGCAGCGGCGCGAAGCTCGGCTACTACCTGCGGCCGACGGCGAACCTGACAGTCGGCGAATGCCGGCCCGACGGCCGCCGCGAGCTCCGGCTGCGGGTGACCCTGCGCTCCACGGCGCCGAAGTCCGGACTCAGCGAGTCCGTCCTCGGCCTCGGCATGGCTGGCGACCCGTACACCGCTCGCACGTTGGTGTCGGTCTTCAGCCCGGCAGGGGGCGCCGTGCTCGACGCCCGGCTCGACGGGTCGGAAACCGCGCTCGGAAGCGGCACCGAACGACGCCGCCACGTTGCCACGGCCAACGTCGAGGTCGGCCCCGGCGCTGAACGGACGTTGGAGATGACGGTCTTGACCGCCAAAACCAGCGTGGGGCAGGCCGAGTTGTGGCTGACTCCGACCGCCAGCCCATGGACCACCCAAGTTCATTCCGCACCACGATGTGACCAGTAGGAGGGAACCAATCATGCGGCTATCCCGCATCATCATGGCGCTCACGGTCGGTCTGGCCGTGGTGGCCGTGCCGACCGCAGCGGGGGCGGCACAGCCGCAGCCGACGCCGTCCGCGACCACGGATCCGACCCAGCCGCCGGCGTACACGCCGCAGCTCGCGTCGCTGACAGTCAACCGTCCGACGATCTACCTCGGCGAGACGGTCGTCCTCACCGGCACCGGCTTCGGTCCGAACGAGACAGTCGACATCACGGTGACCGTCACCCCGCTGGCGGCCCCGGCTCCCGGCCAGGCGCCGGCCCGCCGCAGCGACGGCAGCACCGTGGCCATGGCCCCGGTCGCCTATCAGGCGAGCGCGCCGCTCAACTTCACGGCGCGTACCAACGCCCAGGGTCGGTTCACCAAGTCCTACCGGCCGTCGGTGACCGGTCTGCTGACCTTCACCGCCACCGGCCGGGAATCCGGCCGCACCGCCACCGCCGAGCTGCGGGTGCTGCACAAGAAGCAGCCGCTGCCCGTCACCGGTGACAGCATGGGTACGCCCATGAAGCTCGGTGGCGGCCTCGTCGGCGCCGGCGCGATCATGCTGCTGCTGACCCTGGCCTGGCGTCGCCGCCAGCGCTTCGGTGGAGCCGCGCACTGATCCGCATGACCCGCCGGGCAGTGCCCGGATAGCACCTGAGCTGGCGCCCGTCGGAGTGTTCCGACGGGCGCCAGCCTCGGTTGTCGGGCGTGGTAGGGGCCGGTCGCCGTCGGTGGAGGGCTGTTCGGTGGGTGTGCCCCCTGCTTGGTGGTGTGCTCCCTGGGAGGGCGGCTGGCGAATGGGCGCAAAGCGGGCGGTAGAGGTTGGGTCCCGGGGCGGAGGCCGGAGCGTTTCGGCGTTTCTGGTGTTTGATCCACTCGCCTTCCTTGAAACCGGTGTGTCCGGCTGGGGTGGATGCCCCGGTTTCAAGGAACCCGAGCCGGCTCATCGCCTGGGTGCCCGGTTCGGCCGGCGTCTGCGGGCGTGGTGTGGGTGGTATGTCCGTTGGTGGCGGGTTTCTGGGTGTGACCGGTGGCATCCTCAGGCCGG
>NZ_LGEB01000099.1:0-3290 GCF_001279555.1 Micromonospora sp. NRRL B-16802
GACCGCAGACCAGTCGCGTGCCCACGAGGACCTGCCGTTCGTCTGGTGGGTCACCGACCACGTCATGCAGCACGATCGGCGAGCATGGTGGATGCGGCATTGGCTGCTTGGCGCGGTCTGCATCCAGACCCCTGAGGTCTTTGAACGCCGTGAGCCTGTTCTGTTCGTCAGTCACGATGCGGACGACGGGGTCTGGCAGTTGATCGGAGCATCCGACGCGAGCGGCAGCAACGGCAAAGTCGGGCACCTGCATCATGCCGTCGACGAGGACCCCAGCCTGATCGACATTCTTGACCTGCCGCCCGGGCGCAGCGCGGCACGCGCTGGCGTCGGAAAACCCTGGACCGGAAAGGTCTAGCCTCGATCAGGCAACCGGGAACTGCCAAGGCGCCGGGCCAGTCCGGCCAGGACCGCGTCCAGGTACAGCTTTGCGGCACTGGGCAGCAGCAGGTCCACGGCCGTGAAGCGGGCGTGGTCCGCATGCGGGTTCGGCACTGCCGTAGTCAGGCAACGCGGTGACCTCACGATTCAGGGGCCACCCGCTGTTAGCCGCACTCATCGTGCACCCAACGATCAAGGTAGGCCGCCCTGCCAACTCGCGAATCCACGACTGCAAGCCATTCGGCTGCCGCCTGCTTCATGTGTCGGACCGCAGCGGCGTCCTGTTCCGGCGATCCCCTTCCAGGAGCGTCCATCTCATCTGTCAGTGCTCCCCAAATCAGGTTGAGCGCGGTCGGTATGTCAGGTAGGTACTCGCCTTTGGGGGTCTCAGCCATAGCCTCCATGGCCAGCCCCTGAAATTCGAGACCCGCGTCGTAGGTGGGCCGGCCCTCTTCGACATCGAGCACGAGCCGTGCCTGGTTCGCAGTTACTTCCAGGAAGCCTTCGGGCCCGAGTTCCGGATGCCAGCGACCTGCCACGACACAAACGGTACGCCGGCTCTCAAGGCCATCGAGCCGGGCTGCCTCTTCTGCCGAACGCGCCCAGCCTGAAGCGCGGCAGGCGCCTCACCTGCCGCCATGCAGTCGGCGTCAGCGGACGATGACATACCGGGCGCCAACATGAGGCCCTGGCCACCAAGAAGCTGGCCAGGACCTTGATGTCCGTCCATAGTGTCTGACTGGCTGTCGACATCGGTGAACCCGTGCACGATCAGCAGCCTATTACGGCGCTCCGGCGATGCTTGCCGTACACGCAGCTCCGGGCTTTCAGGTCTTCACGGCGCGGCACTGTTCTCCTATAGGCGGAGGGACAGGTAGACAACGCATATCCGGATGGGATGCGACGCGGTTAATGATGGTGCGGTCCCGACGCCTTGGCGGCACTAGACTCCCCGGCCATGGGACTGCTCACCTTCAGCATCAACGTCACTGTGGATGGTTGCGTCGACCACCAGGAGGGGATCGCCGACGACGAGACGCACGCCTTCTTCACCCGTCTCCTGGACGAGAGCGGAGCGATGCTGTGGGGCCGCGTCACCTACGAGATGATGGAGAGCTACTGGCCGGCCGTCGCCCGCGGTGACGTGGAAGCGCCGCCGGCCATACGTGAGTGGGCGGTCACGCTGGAGGCTCAACCCAAGTACGTGGTGTCGTCGACGCGCACGGACTTCCCGTGGACCAACAGCCACCACATCACAGGCGATCTACGCGAGGGCGTGCAGAAGCTCAAGGACGCGACCCCGGACGGGGTACTGGTCGGAAGCGGCAAGCTCGCGACCGAGCTCGACCGGCTGGGCCTGATCGACGAGTACAAGCTGCTCGTCCATCCCGTGATCGCCGGCCACGGCCCGACGCTGTACCAAGGCGGGCTGCCCGCCACCCGCCGGCTCGAGTTGCTCTCGGCCGAACCACTGAGCAACGGCGTGATGTCCATGCACTACCGCCGCGCGAGCTGAATCACCGAAGTCGAGATCGCGACCGAGCAGACGTCCGGACAGTGCCCCAGTGGCACTTCGCGATCTGGCTTCGCGGTCATGGGATCAAGCCCGTAGCGCGGGCTTGGTGTATCTGGCGACGTGCCGGTCTGGTATCGAGCTTTTCGAGGCCCCTGACAGCCCAGGACCGCAGCGATTCGTCCTCGCCGTGAAGTTGCTCAACCAGCACCGGCAGAGCTTGTTCCGAGTGGGCTTCGCCGATCAGTTCGAGCAACCAGCAGCGCAGGCCGTGGGCGGTCTCGTTGTTGAACTCGGTGATCAGCTCGTCGAGGTGCTGCGCGGCGTAGGGTCGCAGCTGGTGAAACCCGTCCTCTTGGGTCTGTGCATCGTGGTTACGCATCAACCGCATGGCTTGCTGGAATCGGCTTGCCAGTCGTCTCCGGTGCGCTGCCTCGTCGAGCGCGACCGCTGCCTGATCACCGGTGATTGGTGATGACAACCGAAGATCGCGCAGTGGCCGCGAGCGACAGCGTAAACCCTGCCCGGTGGCAACTGGTGCTCAAGAATGCGCTGGTGTGGCCACGCCGTCCCGTGAGCGGCGGCGAGGTCAACCGCCGAGGTCAATCATCGTCGGGGCCGAGGAACAGCCCGGCCAGCCGGGGCAGCCGACGCCGCATCTCGTCATCGTCGTCGAAGTCGAAGTCCTCACCCATGTCGGGCTCGCAGCCTCCGCCAACGCCTACCGCAACGTGCTGGCGGGCTTCCATCGCGTCGTAGAACGCATGGTCATCATTCGTGACCCGCTCGTAGGCCTCGCAGGCCACGTAGTTCACCGACTCGGCGAACAACGCGTAGTCGTCTTTCTCGGCCGCCGCTTGTCGCACCACTGCATGGTCAGCCAGGGCATCGGGAGAGGCCAGGACGCGTTCGTACCACTCGCGCCCCTGCGCGATCACTCCCGCCCGGAAGTCCATGAAGCTGTCGTCCGAGCATCCCCCGCCGATCAGGTACGCAGCCGCCCACACATCCCAGCGGTAGAGCGCACCGTGGAGTTGGTCGAACAGCTCCTGGAAGTCGAGGATGCCTTCCGGTGATGTTGCAGCCAGGCGCGTCACCAGCGCCGCGGCAACGGCCTCACCAGCGTCGCCAGTCCGCCCGTCGAGACCCGCACCGGCCGACTCCACAACCGCCCAGAACTCGTCAACGTTCACGGCGCGAGAGTCTTCCACGGCCTACCGACACCGATCGGTGCCGGTGGTCGTCGCCGAGGTGGCTACTAGTGGTGGCGTGCGCCTGGATGCTCTCGATCAGCTATGTTGCCGGCGTGGATATCCAGGTGCTGGAGGGTGCGCTCGTCGAGGTGCCGACGGCCGATGCCAGCGGCATGGACCGGCGGGCGTTCGGTGAGTTCGTG
>NZ_LGEB01000100.1:0-2917 GCF_001279555.1 Micromonospora sp. NRRL B-16802
GTGAGCAGGTGACGCGCGAGCGAGGTGAGCCCAGCCGCGTTGCCCGAGATCAAGATCGTCTTCGCCGTCGTCTCGAGCACCTCTATTCGCAGGACGGTGTCGTCGTCCCAGTCGCTGATCAGGCCACGGCCGGGGTCATACGGGATGACTCCGACGACGACGGACTCCTTCGGCGGCTCGTCAGGGTCGATCACGTCTGGCAGGCCCGACACGGGTGCCACTCCTTCTCCTCCGGTAAATAGACGTGATGGTTGCTCACGGGCCCACCGCCGCGTCGTCCAGCCGATCGAGTTCCGGTACCGCACGTGGCGCTGACCGCCATACTTCAACCCGTAAGCGCAATTACCAGCGGCTCGGAATTCGGCGACAGGCACTCGTGGCCGGGGACGTATTCCACATGAAGGTGGGCAGAATTGTCGCCCTCGTCGGTGAAGCCGATGAGGGCCGACGCAAGGGACTCCAACTCTCCCGGTCCACCGGAGAATGTCAAGGTGCGAGAATCAGCCGAAAGCGATATGGCAACATCACCGGACGTGCATGTTGACTCTATCGTCGACAGTGCCCTGCTGTATGGAAAAGGGTCCGCCTCAACGTTGAGCGGCAGTGTCTCGCGGCCGGAGCGGAGCGCTTGGGCCAGGCTTAGCAGATCCAGCCGAGTTCCTGACAATTCCATTTCAGCTGTCGCGTCCGAACGCAGGACTTGCATATCCATCCTCCTCCTTCGCGAGCCAGCAGCTGTCGGCGGGCGAAGCTGTGGACGGGCCCATGGCCCTGGGGTGGGCAGCTGACGTCGTGGCCAAGTTCAGTCACTTGCCCTCTGGTAGCCCAGAGCTTCACGCAAGAGTGCCAGGATCGCGGCACAGAAGGCGTCCTCAGCCGGGGCGGCATGGGTGACCAGCGTAAGCGCAGTTGCCTCCGGCAGAGCCAGTTCGACGCCGGTCCACCCTGACAGCGGGCCGTCGTCCAGGCGACCCTCGCCGGCGACGTCTACCTCTACCACCAGGCCGTGGTGAATCTCGTAGATGAGCGTCACTGGCCCGGAACCATCCGGCATCGGGTGGTAACCGTGCTCCTCCCAATGCTCGTCCATCGCCGCATCGCGGGCGAACATCAGTTCACCGCGAGCCGGATAGCCAGCAGCATCGCCGAGGTCGATGGTCATCGGCTCTCTGCCGTCATCGATGCCGATGAGCGCAGACGGCCAGAGTCGCCGCATGCTACGGACGAACGCGGTCACGGCTGGTCGCGCGTCGAAAGGCACCACGACGAGGGTGTCCACCCCAGTGATCTCCACCCACCCTCCTGTCACGACCTCGGCACCCACCTCAACGCCGCTGCACGGGCAGGAGCCTCCCAACCCTACGCAGCCGCCTCCCGGCAGCACCGGCTGTCGTAGACCGTGGTCAAGAGCACCCGTCCTTCAGAAGGTGCCGCGAGCCCGAAGTCGGCTCGCACTGCCTGCCTTCCGACTACATCCGGCCAAACAGGAGTCGTCAGGGATCCGGCCACCTCGGGAGCGCCGGCGCGGAACAGCACCGCAACGACCCCTCTTTCGCATGGCGAGGCGCGCCCCTCGCTCAAGGAACGAGGGACGAGGGACGAGGGACGAGACGACCCGCAGTTCGGTCGCACCGCCCCTCGACCACCTGTCGGCTCATTCCAAGGTCAACCATTCGTTGTACGCCTCATACGCGCTCTCCGTCACGTCCCGCAGGTCCCATTCGGATAAGTAGCCCGCCTTAGCTGCGAGCAACCCCAGCGGCTTTCCCGCTTGCGACAGAATCTCGCCCGGCTCATCCCAGGATGACGCGACACCTATAAGAATCTCTTTCGCCTTGACTGGGTCAAGCTCAGCCATTCGTGAAATGGCGTCGCATCTTTCCGAAACACCACCTGACTTGTCCATCGCGACCAGCGCGAGCTCGAAGAAGTCATCGGTCATAGCGGGCAGGATCCGAGAACATGGGTCAGCGCATCCGTCGTCTCGTCGGTCACAGGACAGGTAGGAGGATAGTGCGGAAGCGCTCCGCCTCTGCGACCGCGTCGTCCAGCTCGTCGAGAGCTGCGCGGTCACCGGGGTCATGGCGCAGCAGGCGAGCCGCCTCCTCCAATTGCATCAACAGGGCAGTGAACATATCGCCGCGAGAACCGACGCCGCTCCAAAGGCGAACCATGGAGGGGCGATACCAGCAGGCGGCAAAGGGGGCGTGACCTTCTGGTCACGCCCCCTTTGCCGTCCTTACTTCAGTGTTGTTACCCCAATTGGATTTCTACGCATTCAGGGCAATCACCAGGGGTTCGGTTCTTGGCGAGAGATATTCATGCCCCGGAACATGCTCCACATGAATATGGGCGGTGATGTCACCTTCATCCCCAAATTCTTCAAGGACAGACGCGAACACCTCCAGCTCTTCCGCACCACCCTCTATCCGCAACGCGTCACGATCGGACAGATAGAAAATCATGAGGTTGCCCTCGGTGCGCTCGAACTCAATGGCGGGCAAAGCCTTATCGTAGGGCGATGGATCCCCTCCGACATCTAAAGGGATACGACCCCGGCCTGATCGCAATCGAGCTGCCAAGTCCCGTAGTTCCCAATCTGTCCCAGACAACTCGAGCTCGCCGGTGTCCTTGTGATATAGAACCTTCACTCCCACCCCTTACAGCCGGACATCAGCAGTAGTCCCCTGACCTAATCGTAGACGGGCCGATCGGAAGCGCAGAACCATCCGGGTATCGGCTCACGAAGCAGGCCCTCCTCCACAAGACCGCGACACACTTGCTCGACGCAGCGGCTGACCTCCGGCCTCGCCCCTGCAGATTGATTCGAGAAGCGCAACAAACGCCATGGATCAAATACCGCGGAATCATCGGGAAGAAGATCGACGTCCACCTCACGGCCGACTGCGTCGACCAT
>NZ_LGEB01000101.1:0-2290 GCF_001279555.1 Micromonospora sp. NRRL B-16802
ACATCCGACATCATCAACCAGCGGAAATCCGTACGCCCCTCCGCGCCCGTTCCCCGACCCGGCGGCTGCGCACCCGGCATCCCCAGAAACTCCGGACCGGCAGCCCGGCCGGTGGCGGGCGGGGCGTCGGCGGTGCCCCTGCCTGCGGCATTCGAGGCGCCGGCAGCCGAGCCGCCAGCCGGACCGGCAGCAAAGGGAGCGCCCAGCACGTCGACCGGCCCGCCGGTGGCACCGCCGTGGTCGCCGACGGACACGCCGGCACCGTCCTGGTCGCCGACGGACATGCGGGCAGCGGCCGGCGGTGAACCGGGCGGCAGGCCCGGCTGAGTGCCGGTCGGGCCGGTAGTGCCGGCCGCGACGGTCGCCGACGCCGCGCTGGCCGTCCCGCCGGTCGGGGTACCCGTGAACGGCGCACTCCCATGCCCCGACGGGCGGGGCTGTTCGATGAAAGCGACGTGTCGCCACGAGTTCGCGGTCAACGCTCCGGTGTTGTCGTACGACATTCCCAGCAGGTCCAGGCCGGAGCCGGGCACCCCGTTCCACTCCTTGCAGGCAACCTCGCACGCCTTGCAGCCGATGCACACGCTGGTGTCGGTGAAGAACCCCATCCGCGGCGGCGCGTCCTCGTAGCCGGCGTCCGGCGCCGGGTCGAGCGGCCCGTACAGGCTGTTCGGGTCAGGAAGCACCCCGCGCCTCCCCGTCCTTGTCAATGGTCACGGCCGGCGCGTGCCCTCCCGGAGTGATCCCCGCCCGGCGCTGGTAGTCAGCGACCAGGTCGAGCAACGCCGACCCGGTGGGCCTACGGCCCGGCCGCACGTCGCAGGTACCGATCTTGCTCTCCTGGATGAGCACGTTGGGGTCGAGGGTGATGCCGAACAGGTCGTTCGCCGAGTCGCCGGTCACCAGACCCTCGAACCCGAAGTGGTACGGCAACCACACCTGATGGATGGTCCGACCGTCGACCCGCAGCGGCGTGAGCCGGTCGGTCACCAGCACCTTCGCCTCGATCACAGCGCGGCCGCTCACCAGGTGCGCCCACCCCAGATGCGCCAGCCCGGTCTCGGCGGCCAACTCCGGTGACACCTCCACGAACATCTCCGGCTGCAACTCGGCAAGCGGTCGCACCGTCCGGCTCATCCCGCCCGCCGTGTGGTGCTCGGTGAGCCGGCTGACCGTGAAGACGTACGGGAAGACCTGGTTGTGCTCCTCCGGCGGGCTCGGGTTCACCGAGTTCACGGGATGCGCGTACGACTTGCGGGTCGGGTTGGCCTGCTGCCGGTACAGCGGGTTGCGCACCGGCGACTCGACAGGTTCGTAGTGCGTCGGCAGCGGCCCGTCCAGGACGCCGCTGGGCGCGTACAACCAGCCCTTGCCGTCGCCCTGCATGACGAACGGATCGTCACCGGCGATGCCCTCGGTGCCGGACGCGCCGGGTGGCGGCCGGTAGGACGGCGGTTTGGTCTTCTCGAAGTCCGGTACGTCGTAGCCGGTCCACTCGCCCTTGTCCGGGTCCCACCACACGTACTTCTTGCGCTCGCTCCACGGCTTACCGTCCGGGTCGGCCGAGGCGCGGTTGTAGAGGATCCGCCGGTTCGCCGGCCACGCCCAACCCCACTCGGCGGCCACCCAGTCCTGCTCGTGCCGGGACTTACGGCGGGCGGCCTGGTTGACGCCGTCGGCGTACACGCCTGTGTAGATCCAGCAGCCGATCGCCGTGGAGCCGTCCGCGCGGGCCTCGGCGAAGCTCGACAGTGGTCGGCCGGTCGTGACGTCGTACCCGTTGATCTCGCGCAGGACCGCCTCGGCGCTCGGCTCGTCACGCGGACCGTGCGTGGGGTAGTCCCAGGTGAGGTCGAGCAACGCGCGGTCGCGCGGCAGGTCGGAGCCGGCCAGCTTCTCGCGCAGCTTGCGGCCGAGGTGGTAGAAGAACCACAGCTCGGAGCGGGCGTCGCCTGGCGGCTCCACAGCTTTTTCCCGCCACTGCAACAGGCGCTGCGTCTGGGTGAACGTGCCCTCCTTCTCCACGTGCGAGGCGGCGGGCAGGAAGAACACCTCCGTACGGCACTCCTCCGGGACGATCTCGCCGGTGGCCACCTCGGGACCGTTCTGCCAGAACGTCGCACTCTCGATCATGAACAGATCCCGGACGACCAACCAGTCCAGATTCGCCATGCCGAGCCGCTGCGCCCGGCCGTGCGCCGAGCCGACCGCCGGGTTCTGACCCAGCAGGAAATAGCCCTTGATCTTCCCGTCGATCATGTTCAACACCTGCTGGTACGTGCCGTGATCG
>NZ_LGEB01000102.1:0-2287 GCF_001279555.1 Micromonospora sp. NRRL B-16802
GCTCAGCGTGACCGTCGCGCTGTCGCTGACCGCTCCGTTGACGCCGTCGTCGGCGGTGAGCGTGACGGTGAAGGTGCCGTCGTCGGTGCAGCTGATCGTGGTGACCGGCGTGCCGGCGTCCTCGAAGGCGCAGGTAGCGCCCGCGTCCACGTCGGAACCGGCGGTGTATGACCACCGGGTGCTCGGGGCGCCGCCGTCGTCGCGGGCGGAGCCGTTCAAGCCGACCGGGCTGCCCTCGTTGCCGCGGCGGTCCGGACCGGCACGGGCGCGACGAGCGAAGCCTGTGCCACCATTCTCAATGTGCGCGTCATGCTAGACACCAATCTCTGGTCCTCGATCGGCGACGATGGGGTGGCTCACGCGTTCGATGGCCTGATGGCGGCGCACGGCCTCGATGTTGTCGTGGCACCGAGCACCCTGATGGAGGTCATCCGGCTTCCAGTGCCGCATGCGCGGCAGCGGATCATCAGCGCGATGGGAACTGGTCCACGTCGGCGACTCGCGACCGAAGCGGAGTCAGCGTCGGCGGAGGTAATCTCGGAGGTTCGCCGGCATCGCCCGCGCTGGCTGCGCTCGATGCCAGACACCGCCAGAGTGGCGTCGCTGCACACCTTTTGGACGAAGCAGGTGTGGCGGAAGGCATTGCAGGACTCGCAGTCGTTGCACGATCACGAGGTGCGCCACCAGCGTGCCAAGGCCGATTACCTCGTGCGACGCCAGCGCGAGCAGCGCGCGGAGATGCTGCAGGTCAATTTCACCATCAGGCCCCTCACAGCCATGACTGTCACGCCTGTTGCCGATGCCCCGGAGTCGTATCTCGCTGGCTGGGCCGGCGAATCGGTAGAGATGTGGCGGGTTGAATGCCGTGACCTGTACTGGCATCAGCTCAGCGTCGTAGGCAGTCGAGCAGTCTTGAGTGGCGAGGACGCGACGTTCGCCGACTGGGTCGGAGCCCACGTCGACTTGCGGGCGCTGCGCTCCAGTCCCTCCGCCTTCACTCGCTTCTGGTTCAGCGAAGTCGCCATCAAGGCGATGCGACGTAATTGGATTCGGTGGGCCGTCCGACTCGCCCAAACCGACTTCAAGGTCACCAAAGGGAACCCGTTCGACGAGCAGCACAGCTCCTACCTGGTCGACTGCGACCTCTTCCTGTCCGCCGATGCGGGGTACGTGTCAGTCCTGGAACTCGTACGGTCAGATGCGCCGTTCCCGATTGCCGAGTCACGACTGGTCAACGGAGATCGCAGTGTGCCCGTACTCGACCGGATCGCCGCCGCCTTGTGAGAACGGACGGATGCCTGCCGAGCAGCAACGAGGATGCACCCCGCGCGGATATGGGGGGAACCCGAGACGGAAGTTGCGTCCGACCGGCAGCGACACACACGTATCACTGCAGACGTGGCCTGAGGCGAACGGAGACGCCGGCGCCAGCCCCATCCCGGAGGCAGCAACGCCTGATCACTTCGACCTCTATTGGGAGGGTCACGCCGCACCGCTCGACCGCATCACGACAGGTCAAAGCCCTCGTCTCTGTTCGGCGTCGGTGAGCACTATGGGCGCGGAGACTTCTTCGCCAACCTGCACCCAATCTGCTCCCACTTGCAGAACCGGGCCGACCCGCAGCTCCTTACCACCCTGACCTGCGCACACTTCCCTGCCAGGCGAGATAGAGCGGCGTCGACCGTTGTGCAGAAAACCAGAGCACTCCGCGAGAAACAGGACGCTACACGGCTCTCTGCCATCGGCCGATCGTGTTTGGGTGGGCCTGTCTCGCTAAGGGTGTTTCCGGCGATCTTGGTTAGCAGGTTTCAGCGGCTGGGAAGCGGTCGCTGAAGGTGATGGCGAAGGCGTTCAACACGGGTTTCCAGCGCATCGTCCATCGGGTTCTGCCTGCTCCGGTGGGGTCCAGGGACCGGGTCACCAGGTACAGACACTTCAACGCGGCCTGCTCCGGACCGGTGTCATGAACACCGACGATCGTCGAGGCCCCACCAACTTGTACGCCAGCACGTCCGCCTGGCGCCGCCCGGTGTCCGGCAGGCCGATCGGAATGTCGATGCCGATGACGGCGAGGTGACCATCCATCTCAGCATTGGTTACGAGCGCGGCGATCGTTCTCCCGACATGTACCGTCACGACGCCGTCGTGCAGGACAACTCCAACCCAGCCAGCCTTGCACGCGTCCACACTAAGAACTCCTAACTAAATGATGTTGGGCGTGTCCTCGGGACGTGAGGATCGTTCTGTCTGAACGTGAGGAGGGGTGAGCAGCCGCCGTGGATCGTCT
>NZ_LGEB01000103.1:0-2127 GCF_001279555.1 Micromonospora sp. NRRL B-16802
CGATCACGGCACGTACCAGCAGGTGTTGAACATGATCGACGGGAAGATCAAGGGCTATTTCCTGCTGGGTCAGAACCCGGCGGTCGGCTCGGCGCACGGGCGGGCGCAGCGGCTCGGCATGGCGAATCTGGACTGGCTTGTGGTCCGGGATCTGTTCATGATCGAGAGTGCGGCGTTCTGGCAGAACGGTCCCGAGGTGGCCACCGGCGAGATCGTCCCGGAGGAGTGCCGTACCGAGGTGTTCTTCCTGCCCGCCGCCTCGCACGTGGAGAAGGAGGGCACGTTCACCCAGACGCAGCGCCTGTTGCAGTGGCGCGAGAAGGCCGTCGAGCCGCCAGGCGACGCCCGCTCCGAGCTGTGGTTCTTCTACCACCTCGGCCGCATCATCCGGGAACGCCTGGCACAGTCGACCCGTCCCCGCGACCGGGCGCTGCTCGACCTCAACTGGAACTACCCCACGCACGGCCCGAACGCCGAGCCGAGCGCCGAAGCCGTGCTGTACGAGATCAACGGGTACGAGGTGGCGAGCGGCCGACCGTTGTCGAGCTTCACCGAGATGACCGACGACGGCAGCACCGCCGGCGGCTGCTGGATCTACACGGGCGTGTACGCCGACGGCGTCAACCAGGCCGCCCGCCGCAAACCCGGTGCCGAGCAGTCCTTGGTCGCCCCGGAGTGGGGTTGGGCGTGGCCGGCGAACCGGCGGATCCTCTACAACCGTGCCTCCGCCGACCCCGACGGCAGACCGTGGAGCGAACGCAAGAAGTACGTCTGGTGGGACCCGGACAAGGGCGAATGGACCGGCTACGACGTGCCGGACTTCGAGAAGACCAAACCGCCGTCATACCGGCCGCCGCCGAACACCTCGGGCGTGGCGGGCATCGCCGGCGACGACCCGTTCGTCCTTCAGGGCGACGGCAAGGGCTGGCTGTACGCGCCCAGCGGCGTCCTCGACGGGCCGCTGCCGACGCACTACGAGCCTGTCGAGTCGCCGGTGCGCAACCCGCTGTACCGGCAGCAGGCCAACCCGACCCGCAAGGTCTACACACACCCGATCAACACGCTCAACCCGAGCCCGCCCGAGGAGCACAGCGACGTCTTCCCGTACGTCTTCACTGTCAGCCGGCTCACCGAACACCACACCGCCGGCGGGATGAGTCGTACGGTGCCGCACCTCGCCGAGTTGCAGCCGGAGATGTTCGTCGAGGTGTCGCCCGAGTTGGCGGCCCTGCGCGGGCTGAGCCACCTGGGTTGGGCACACCTGGTCACCACCCGCGCGGCCATCGAGGCGAAGGTCCTGGTGACCGACCGCGTCACCCCGCTGCGCGTGGACGGGCGGATCATCCACCAGGTGTGGCTGCCGTACCACTTCGGGTTCGAGGGTCTGGTCACCGGCGACTCGGCAAACGACCTGTTCGGCATCACCCTCGACCCCAACGTCCTCATCCAGGAGAGCAAGGTCGGCACCTGCGACGTACGGCCCGGACGACGCCCCGACGGGCAGGCCCTGTTGGACCTCGTCTTCGACTACCGGCGGCGGTCAGGGGACCTGAGCCACCGCTACCCGCCGTTGGTCACGACCGACGTCGCCGACAGCAGCAGCGACCAGGAGGCCTGACCGATGCCCCACGCCAACGCCCTGTACGGGCCGCTCGACCCGGCGCCCGACGCCGGCTACGAGGACGCGCCGCCGCGGATGGGGTTCTTCACCGACACGAGCGTGTGCATCGGGTGCAAGGCGTGCGAGGTGGCGTGCAAGGAGTGGAACCTCGTCCCGGAGAGCGGCCTGGACCTGCTGGGCATGTCGTACGACAACACCGGGGCGCTGACCGCGAACTCGTGGCGACACGTCGCGTTCATCGAGCAGCCCCGCTCGGCAGGCTGGGCGACCCCGGCGTTCGAAGGCGACCCGGACGGGCCGACTGTCAGCCCGGTCACGGCGGCGGTCGGCGCGCGTACCACTGTCGACACCGGCACGAACCCGGGCCTGCCGCCCGGATCGCCCGGCGCGGCGGCGCGGATGGCGGGCGGTCCGGAGTTTCTGGGGATGCCGGGTGCGCAGCCGCCGGGTCGGGGAACGGGCGCGGAGGGGCGTACGGATTTCCGCTGGTTGATGATGTCGGATGT
>NZ_LGEB01000104.1:0-2081 GCF_001279555.1 Micromonospora sp. NRRL B-16802
ACGTGTGGAAGAACGCTTGGACCCATGGGGAGTGGTACACCTCGGGTCAGTACTCACTCGGACCGGTCGATAGCCGCATGATCCTCGGCCGCTGGTAACACCTTCAGCGGCACCGGATAAATCGGCCCGGACGGGCCGGACGCCGCTGGCGTCCGGCCCGTCCGGCGTTTCACGCCGTCGCCGGTGCTGCGAGAGGAGTCCGGCGGATCCCGTCCGACCCGACGATCCGGGAGCCGGATCAGTCCCGGTCCGGGGCCGCGGTCTCCCGCAGCCGGCCGTCGGCCAGCCGCAGCCAGCGCTGCACGCCGATCTCGGCGAGGAACCGTTCGTCGTGGCTGACCACGACGAACGCCCCTTGGTACGCGGACAGCGCGCTCTCCAACTGCCCGACGCTCACGAGGTCCAGGTTGTTGGTGGGCTCGTCGAGCAGCAGTAGTTGCGGTGCCGGCTCGGCGCAGAGCACGCAGGCGAGCGTGGCGCGCAGGCGCTCGCCGCCGGAGAGCACCCCGACGGGCAGGTTCACCCGAGAGCCCCGGAACAGGAACCGGGCGAGCAGGTTCATCCGCTTGGCGTCGGGCAGGCTCGGCGCGTACGCGGCGAAGTTCTCCGCCACCGTACGGTCGAGGTCCAGCAGGTCCAGCCGCTGCGACAGGTACGCGATCCGCCCGTCGGCCCGGCGGATGTCGCCTCCGGCCGGTGCGAGGTCACCGCTGATCAGGCGCAGCAAGGTCGACTTGCCGACGCCGTTCGCGCCGGTCAGCGCGATCCGCTCGGGCCCTCGGATCACCAGGTCGGCGCCGTCGCCTCCGAACAGTTCCCGGTCGTCGAAGCGTGCCCGCACGCCCCGGCCGGAGAAGACCGTGCGACCGGCCGGGACGGTGGTGTCCGGCAGGTCCACGACGATCCGGTCGTCCTCGCGTACCGCCCAACCGGCCTCATCCAGGCGGGCCTTGGCCTGGCCGAGTCGGGCCGAGTGCGTCTCCTGCGCCCTGCCCGCCGACTCCTGCGCGCTGCGCTTGAGCCCGCCGGCCACGATCCGGGCCAGCCCGGCGTTCTTCAGGTTCTTGGAGGCGTTGCTGGCCCGCCGATCGGCGCGTTCGCGGGCCTGCTGCATCTCGCGCTTCTCCCGCTTGACCTCCTGCTCGGCGTTGCGCAGGTTGCTCTCGGCCACCTCCCGCGCCGCCTGCACCGCCTCCGTGTACGCGGTGAAGTTGCCCCCGTACCAATTGATCTCGCCACGGTCCAGTTCGGCGATGCGGTCCATGCGGTCCAGCAGCTCCCGGTCGTGGCTGACAAGCAGCAGGCACCCGGACCAGTCGGTGAGCACGTCGTACAGCTTGTGCCGGGCCTCCAGGTCGAGGTTGTTCGTGGGCTCGTCGAGCAGCAGCACGTCCGGGCGGCGCAGCAGTTGCGCCGCCAGGCCGAGGGAGACGACCTGACCGCCGCTGAGGGTGTCCAGCCGACGGTCGAGCGACAGGTCGCCGAGGCCGAGGCGGTCCAGTTCGGCGCGGGTGCGCTCCTCGATGTCCCAGTCGTCGCCGATGGTGGCGAAGTGTTCCTCGCTGGCATCGCCGGCCTCGATGGCGTGCAGGGCGGCGATCCGCTCGGCCACACCGAGCACCTGCGCGACGGCGAGGTCACCGGCAAGCGGCAGCGTCTGCGGGAGGTAGCCGACCAGGCCGTCGACGGTGACGCTGCCGCCGCTTGGCGTCAGCTCCCCGGCGATCAGCCGCAGCAGTGTGCTCTTGCCGGCGCCGTTCGGCGCGACCAGTCCGGTGCGGCCGCCGGGAACGGTGAAGGACAGCTCCGAGAAGACCGGGGTGTCGTCCGGCCAGGAGAAGGACAGGTTCGAGCTGACGATGAACGCATCAGACATGCGAGTGACCTCAGAGGGTGGGTTGGGCGCGCCAGAGCCGCCCGACGACGGGGACCAGTGGAACGACGACATGGCCACGGCAGCTGCGCGGACGCGCGCCGAATGGTGGCCGAACACATCCGGTCTCACCCGGAGATGTCGTCGTCACCCGCCATGTCTGGTCTCCCCGACAGTTCGCCAAAACCCAACGCGCAAGAGTCTAACA
>NZ_LGEB01000105.1:0-2022 GCF_001279555.1 Micromonospora sp. NRRL B-16802
CACCATCCTCAACGCCACCACCCACCAAGACATCCCCTTCAGCCTCATCGTCGACACCCTCCAACCCGACCGCATCCCCGGCCGCAACCCCCTCTTCCAAATCAGCCTCACCCTCCAACCCGCCACCACCACAAACACCATCACCCTCGGCACCCTCACCGCCGACCCCGTCAACGCCACCACCGGCAACGCCCGCTTCGACCTCGCCATCGACATCGAAGAAACACCCGACGGCCACCACACCATCGCCACCGAATACTCCACCGAACTCTTCGACACCGACCGCATCAACCGACTCCTCGACCACTACACCACCGCACTCACCAACGGACTCACCCAACCCGAACAACCCGTCGAAGAGATCGACATCCTCACCGACGCCGAGCGGGACCACATCCTGTACTCCTTGAACCCGATGCTCAGCCAGGACGCGGACGGTCAGTCCCCGTGGGGTACCGCATGAAGGGTCTGTTGCACGGCGTACTGGCGGGTCATGACCCGGAACGGGTGGCGATCCGATTCCAGGGCGCCGAACTCAGCTACGGCGAGCTGGACCGGCGATCATCCCGGCTGGCCCAGAGGCTGCGCAGGCACGGCATCGGCCCGGGGCACATCGTCGGGCTGCTGCTCGACCGGGGCCTGCACCTGCCGGTGGCCGAACTGGCGGTGATGAAGGCCGGCGCCGCGTGGTCCATGCTGGACCCGCAGCTGCCACCGGCGAGGCTTGCGTACCAGACGAGGGACGCCGACGCCTGGCTGGTATTGACGACCACCGACCTGACTCCGCTCGCGCCGGAGGACGCGCCGCTCTGGCAACTGGACCAACCGGAGCCGCCCGCGGTCACCAGCGAACCGGACCCACCCGATGTCGACGTCCGCCCGGAGGATCCGGCGTACCTGCTCTACACCTCCGGCTCCACCGGCACACCCAAGGGCATCCTGGTCCCGCACCGCAACGCGTACGCGTACTGCCGCAACGCTGTCGCGCAGTTCGCCAGCACACCGGACGACCGGGTCGCCCAGGTGGCCAACCCGGCCTTCGACGCCAGCATCTTCGACTACTACGCGACCTGGCTCGCCGGGGCTACATTGGTCAGCGCACCGAGGGAGGTCATCGTCGACCCCGAGGCGCTCACCGGTCTGCTTGAGGACGAGCGCATCACGCTTGCCTACCTGCCGCCCGCGTTGTTGGGGCTGCTCGACCCGGCGCGTCTGGTCGGCTCCGCGCTGCGCGGAGCGTTCAGCGCCGGGGAGGCGCTACCTGTCGCGCAGGCCAACCGGTGGGTGTGGGCCGGCTTCCGGCTGCACAACTCGTACGGGCCCACCGAGACGACGGTCGTGGTCACCGACTACGTCTGCTCCGAGACGCCGGTGCGCGGTTCGACTCCGATCGGTGTTCCGATGCCGGGCCACCGCGCCTACGTGTTGGACCGTCGGCTGCGTCCGACGCCGATCGGCGTCGCCGGAGAACTCCACATCGCCGGCACCGGTGTCGCCTACGGCTATCACAACCGGCCGGGGATGACCGCGCGTAGCTTCCTGGCCGACCCGTACGGCCCACCCGGGCACCGCATGTACGCCACCGGTGACCTCGCCCGCTGGCGAACCGACGGCACCCTCGAATACCTCGGACGCCGCGACCGACAAGTCCAGCTCCGCGGCCAACGCGTCGAACTCGGCGAGATCGAACACACCATCGCCCAACACCCCGACGTACGCCAATGCACCGTCCAGGTCCACAACGACACCCAACTCGTCGCCTACCTCACCGGACACCCCGACCTCAACCACCTCCGCCGCCACCTCGCCGACCGACTCCCCACCTACATGGTCCCCACCACCCTCATCACACTTCCCGAACTACCACTGACCCCCAACGGCAAACTCGACACCGCCCGCCTACCCGAACCCACACCAACAGCCACCGAACACATCGCACCCACCACCCACACCGAACAATGGCTCGCCGACACCTGGCAAAACCTGCTCAACATCGACCAGATCAGCACCACCGACAACTTC
>NZ_LGEB01000106.1:0-1941 GCF_001279555.1 Micromonospora sp. NRRL B-16802
CACCATCCTCAACGCCACCACCCACCAAGACATCCCCTTCAGCCTCATCGTCGACACCCTCCAACCCGACCGCATCCCCGGCCGCAACCCCCTCTTCCAGATCTGTCTGACCCTGCAGCCGGCGGACATGGCCAGGGGTGAGAGCGGGGAGGACCTCAGGCTCGGCGCGGTCGGCGTGGAGCCGATCGACATCGCTGGCGATTACGCCCGGTTCGATATCAGCTTCGACGTGACCGAGCAGGCCGACGGTGGGCTGTCCATCTCGGTGGAGTACTCGACCGAGTTGTTCGACGCCGACCGGATCGACAGGCTCATCGACCACTTCACGGCGGCGCTGGCCGACGGGATCGCCGACCCCGACACCGTCGGCGCCCACGACGTCGAGCTGATGTCCCGCGAGGAACGCCGCCAGGTTCTGCAGGAGTGGAGTTCCCCGCGCCGCCCGGTCACCGCCCGGCGCGCGCCCTGTCTGCTGCACCACGTGCTGGCCGGAGCCGACCCGGACGCGGTGGCGATCCGGTTCCGTGGCCCGGCGGCGGGCCAGCTCACCTACCGGGAGCTCGACCAGCGGTCCAACCGGTTGGCCCACGCCCTTGCCGGGGCCGGGGTCCGGCCAGGCGAGGTGGTGGCGCTGCTGCTCCATCGCGGGCTCGACCTCCTGGTGGCCCAACTGGCGGTGCTGAAGGCGGGTGCCGCGTGGATGCCGCTGGACCCCCAGCATCCGGCCGCGCGGCTGGAGTTCCAGGTCGACGACACGAAGGCCGCGCTCGTCCTGACCCGTAGCGACCTGGCCGAGCTGGCACCGGCCCGCCCACCGCACTGGTGCCTGGACGATCCGCAGCGTGTCGCCGCCATCGCGGCCCGGCCGGACACGCCCCCGGCCATCGAGGTACGACCCGACGACGTCGCCTACCTCATCTACACCTCAGGTTCCACGGGGACACCCAAGGGCGTCCTCGTCTCGCACCGGTCGGCCTACGGGTACTGCGAGAACGCGGTTGCCCTCTTCGCGGTCACGCCTGCCGATCGCGTCCCGCTGGTGGCCAACCCGGCTTTCGACATGAGCGTGTTCGAGAGCTTCGCCACCCTGCTCGGCGGCGGCACCGTCGTCGGCGCGCCGCTGGACGTGATCTCCGACCCGGACGCGTTCACCACCTTCCTGTGCGAGGAGCAGGTCACCGTCGCCTATCTCCCGCCTGCGTTCCTGTCCCACCTCGATCCGCGGCGGCTGGCCGGCAGCGCACTGCGGGCGCTGGACATCGGCAGTGAGGCGCTCAGTGCCGAGCTGGTCAACCGCTGGGCCCGGCCCGGTCTCGAACTCCACAACTCCTACGGCCCGACCGAGACGACTGTGGTGTGCACGGACCACCTCTTCGACGCACCGCTGGAGGGCCGGCCCCCGATCGGCTCAGCCCTTGCCGACCACCGGACGTACGTGCTGGACAGCCGCCTGCGCCCAGCTCCGATCGGCGTACCCGGTCAGCTGTTCATCGCTGGGTTGGGCGTCGCCCACGGTTACCTCGACAGGCCCTCGTTGACCGCCGAGCGGTTCCTGGCCGACCCGTACGGCGACCGACCCGGACAGCGCATGTACGCCAGCGGCGACCTCGTCCGCTGGCGCTCCGACGGGCTCCTGGAGTACCTCGGCCGTATCGACCGGCAGGTCAAACTGCGCGGCCAGCGCATCGAGCTCGGCGAGGTCGAGCACGCTCTGGCGGGGCACCCCGCGGTGCGGCAGTGCGCGGTCGTGCTGCACGACAACGACCGTCTCGTCGGTTATCTGGTCGGGCAGGGCGCCAGCGTCACCGCCACGGACCTCGACCACGTACGCGGGTACCTGGTCGACCGCCTCCCCACCTACATGGTCCCCACCACCCTCATCACACTTCCCGAACTACCACTGACCCCCAACGGCAAACTCGACACCACCCGCCTACCCGA
>NZ_LGEB01000107.1:0-1801 GCF_001279555.1 Micromonospora sp. NRRL B-16802
CTGGCGCAACCAACACGCCCAACCCAAAACCGGATACGCGATCAACTCCAAGATCCGCCATCCCGATTACCCGTTCAAGGCCGCATGACGAGGCACTAGGTAGCCGCCACCGTAGTAATCCCTGATGCGAAGCGCGGTACTTGCAAATTAGCGCCTGCAAGTTCAGAGGTCTTCGGCGGCGCTAGGCCGTGAGGACCTACGTGGTTGTGACCGACGCGAGGGCTGTGCCCCCGGTGCGAGCCTGATGACGTCGCCAGGATCGAGCGTCCGGACCCCGGCGTACCCGGGGACTGATGGACTCCGGAGCCCCGTGGCGGGCGTCTTCAGACCAGACGCACCCATCCACGTCGAACCCGTTCCCGGTACGCACCGACCACGAGAAAGTTGAGAGGACTCATGAGTACGGATCGTGTGCTTGGCGGACGCTATGAGCTCTGCGACGTCCTGGGCCGGGGCGGCATGGCCGTTGTTCACCTGGCGCGTGACATCCGGCTCAAGCGCTGGGTCGCGGTCAAGGTGCTCCGCGCAGAGCTAGCCCGCGATCCGCTGTTCCGGTCCCGGTTCCGGCGGGAAGCACAGGCAGTCGCCCGCCTCAATCACCCCGGCATCGTCTCCGTTCATGACGTCGGACATGAGCACGTCGAAGGCAGTCGGGCGGACGAGCCGAACGTTCCGTTCATCGTCATGGAGCACGTCGCCGGCCAGTCGCTGCGGGCCCGCCTCCGCGAGGGCGCGCTCACGCTGGAGGAGTCGATCCAACATCAGATGGCGGTCCTGTCGGCACTCGAGTTCAGCCATCGCGCAGGCGTTGTCCATCGCGACATCAAGCCCGCCAACATCATGGTCACTCCCGACGGCGCAATCAAGGTGGTGGACTTCGGCATCGCGCGTGTCGATGGTGGTGCCGGCGCCACAGCAACCGAAACCCACATGCTCCTCGGCACCGCCCAGTACCTCTCTCCCGAGCAAGTGCGTGGTGAGGTCGCCGACGCGCGCAGTGACCTGTACTCCGCGGGCTGCCTGCTCTACGAACTGCTGACCGGCCGGCCGCCCTTCGTCGGTGACAACCCGGTTGCCGTCGCCTATCAGCACGTGCACCAAGCGCCCCCGCGAGCCAGCGCCTACCGCACCGAGGTGACTCCGGCGCTTGACGCGGTGCTCCTCACAGCGCTCGCCAAGGACCGAAAGGACCGGTTCCAGAGCGCTCGATCGTTCAGGGAAGCGCTCCAGTCCGCGGCAAAGGGCCTGGTCCGTGCGGACGAGCGCCTCGATATGGGACGCGTGGGACAACGCGATTCTGATCCACCCGCCTTGGCACACCACGCCGGCGTCGACGATTTCCATCGCATGGCCATCGGGCCACTCGCCTCGTCGACCCGCCAATGACGAGAACAAGGCCACCACACGATCCGCCTAGGCAACGGTCCGCACTGGCTCACCACAGGAAAGAACACCATGGAATACGGCACCGCCGACGGGATCCTGCCCATCGATGCGACGGCCCACCGCTTCTTCCCGGCACTGCCCGATGCCCACTACGTAGAAATCGAGGGCGTTCCCCACGGGCTGCTCTGGACGCACGTTGACGGGGTCAACGACGCCCTGCGCACCTTCATCGACTCCCTCGACGGCGGGGACTACCGCCGCCACATGACGCACTCACATCACAGGAAAGTGAGGACCAGACATGAGTCCCATTGAGCAGCTCATCAGCAATTTCCAGGAGCTCGTCGCCCAAGTGCCCGGGATCGTCCAGCCGTTCATCGTCATGCTGGCGGGCGCGATCCCGTTTGTCGACGGC
>NZ_LGEB01000108.1:0-869 GCF_001279555.1 Micromonospora sp. NRRL B-16802
GTCACACGCCGTTTCTCGCCAACTACCGGCCGCAGTTCTACTTCCGCACCACCGACGTGGTCGGGTCGGTAGACCTCGGTGATCTGACGATGGTCCTGCAGGGTGACACAGTCGACCTGTCGGTGGAGCTTGGCAGGCCGATCGCGATGGATGGCGGGCTCGGCTTCGCCGTCCGGGAGGGCGGCCGTACCGTGGCCGCCGGCACCGTGACCGAACTACTCGACTGAGCTACGTGGCAGGGCCCCTTACAGACAAGGGGCCCTGTTACGTACGGCCTTCCTCAGGTGCGCGCTGGCCGAGCCGATACACCAGAGCGGATCTGACGATCTGGGTCCGGGTGCCAGCCACCAGGTGCGGCGCGCAAGAACCGGCGGTGTAGCGGGCCGCGTCGACAGTGTCGATGACCGCGGCGGCCCGGGATCCGGCTCGGTCGCCCGGTCCAGGGCGGGTCAGGTCTATCGGTGCTCGCCGCTGTCGAGCCGGGACTCGCGGACGCGCAGGTGCGCCTCTGCGGTCGGTGCGCGAGCGACGCTGTCTGGGCCATCGTCGAGCGCCGAGTAGGGCCACCTCCGTGGCACTCCACGAGCCTGCCCTCGCGACGAACGCCGAGCGGCGATCCGCTCATCTACGGCCAGAAAAGGGGAAACGACCGCGCCGCGATCATGCCCCGAACGCCATCACTCCAACCAAGCCACGCCGGAACAGGCCATTGATTAGTCAGCAGGGCTCAATACCGAGTCAACAGCGCGCGCCGTATCCCGATCTTCCAGAACCTGGACGGGACACGGCGTGCGCTGTTGATCACGGTCGAGACCCACCCACGAGAACGTCACGAGGGCCATCTTTGGCTACCCGCGAGCTGCGCCCCC
>NZ_LGEB01000109.1:0-1728 GCF_001279555.1 Micromonospora sp. NRRL B-16802
GCGGCGCCCGCTGCGCGATCCGTCACGACGTTGGCGATATCGGTGCGCAGCGCAGCATCGAACACGAAGGACAGGGTGTTGTACCCCGCGTGTAGCACCACTGCGATCTCGATGCCCCCGGTGCGCCAGGTGATGAGCGTGAGCCCGACGCCGAAGATCAGGTACCAGAGGTTCAGCCAGATGTCGGTCGACAGGTGGACGACCGCGAAGGCGACGCTGGAGACCAGCACACCGACGGCGAGGCCCGCCCGCGCTCCGCGGGTCCAGCCACCTGCGACGCGGAAGATGAGCCCACGGAACCCGTATTCCTCACCTGCGGCCTGCAGGGGCGTGAGCAGGAGCGTGGCGAGGAGTATCCACAGCACGTCGGTGTAACTCCATTCGGTCTGCGGCAGCGGGACCCAGTAGTGGAACGCCATGACGGCAACCCACGCGGGGGTGATCAGAAGCAGCGCGCGCCCGAAGATGTCGAACCGGAATCGCGAGATCACCGAGTGCAGCGAGGGGCCTCTCACGCCGTAGAGCCACCGCTGGATGAGCATGCTCCACGGGATGACCAGTGCGACGGAAATCATGCCGGCGGTGTGCATCAGGGGCGTCCACTCAGTGCGCCCGTCGGTGTCGATGGCGGCATCCACGAACGCCGCCATCAGGCTGAGAGCGACGCCGGACAGCGTCATCCCGACGATCAGAAGCACGATCGCGAGGATGCCACGACCGATGCGACGTCTCTCCCCGGCCAGCACCCGGTGGTACTCGACATCGGGCGGAACGGTGTGCGCTTGCTGGGTCATGAGTCTTCCTTCGAGGTTTATTGCCGGAGCAGGCGTATGAGTGGTTCGGAATTACGCGGTAAAAGCTGTCCGTGCGGCACGCACTCGAGGTGCCGAGTTGGACGATGGGGCTCTCCAGCAGGGGCCTGGCGGAGGGTCGGCCTGATCGAGGCAGGACGGTCTAGACGCCGTGAGGCTTGTCTGCCAGGTACTCGACGCGGAGCGCAGGGTCTCGCCCGACGGGCGCTGTGCCGGCGTCGTCCTTCGGCCCGCCGAGGGTCGCGGCCCCGCCCTCGGCGAGCGGTTCGTCCTGCTGCTCGGTCATGGCTCACGACACCTCGATGACGAAGGTGAGCGCGGCCCACGCCACGACGGTGCCAATCGTCGTCCAGATGACGATGGAGATGGCCTGCCAGAGCAGGACCCACCGGCGTGGAGTTCCGCCGCCCACGAGGATCGCCGACGTGATCTGGGTCGGAATGGCGAGAGGACCGAGGATGCTCGCACCGCCGCCCACGAGGATCGCCGACGTGATCTGGGTCGGAATGGCGAGAGGACCGAGGATGCTCGCACCGGGGACGCCGAAACGCACGAGCCATCTGTTGAAGCGCCGACGTCCCTTCGACTCCGGCTTCGTGGCTGCCGTCTCCTGGTACGTCTCCCCGAGGGCGCTCGATCGCGCTCCTGCGCCTCCGCTCACCCCGACTGGGCTGCGTCGTCGATCGACGATGGTCGTCCTGGCGCGTGAGGTGACCGCGACGACCAGCAGCACGCACAGAAAGTTCCCTGCGGCTGCTGCGACGCCTGCGACAATCGGGTGGAGACCACCGGCTATGCCGATGATGGCCGCTCCCTCGCCGTCGACAAACGGGATCGCGCCCGCCAGCATGACGATGAACGGCTGGACGATCCCGGGCACTTGGGCGACGAGCTCCTGGAAATTGCTGATGAGCTG
>NZ_LGEB01000110.1:0-270786 GCF_001279555.1 Micromonospora sp. NRRL B-16802
CGTTAGGAGGGCTTCTACCTCGGCTCGGCGGGGCGGGTCGGCGCCACGCCGGGCGCAGGTCAGCGCGGCCACCGTCGCGGCCTGCCGGAGCACCGCCTCCCACTGCGGCTCGGTGACCGCGGCGAGCCGGTCCGCCGGCCGGTCGCCGAGCGCGTCGAGGTCGGCCAGCGCGGCCAACAGGCCACCGGTGAACGAGTCACCGGCACCGACGGTGTCGACAACTGTGGTGCGTACCGCTGGTTCCTCGTGCAGCGTCCCGTCGGGGGCGAGCAGCCACGCGCCGTCGCCGCCCCGGGTCACCACAGCGCAGAGAACTCCGGCATCGCGCCATTCGGCCATCACGTCGGCCGCCGACCGGTCCGGGTGGAGCCAGGCGAGATCCTCGTCGCTGGCCTTGACCAGATGCGCGTGGCGCACCTGCCGGCGTACCCGTTCCTGCTCCGCAGCCCGGTCCGACACGATGCTCGGGCGCAGGTTGAGGTCGATCGAGACGGTGAGCGCGTCCCGCTGGCGTTCACGGGCGAGCAGATCCTCCAGTACCTGCGCGCCGGGTGCCAACGCGAGCGCCAGCGACCCGGTGTGCAGGGCTGTCGCCGGTGTCCCGGTGAGGTCGGGCAGTTCCTGCGGCGTCCACTGCCAGTCGGCCGCGCCTTCCAGCCGGAACTCGTAGCTCGCCTGCCCGGCCGCGTTCAGGGTGGCGACCGCTACCGAGGTGGGCTGGTCGGCGCGGACCGCCCAGGCCAGGTCCACCTGGTTGGCGTCCAGATGCTCGGTCAACTGCCGGCCGTACTCGTCGGGGCCGATCCGGGCCAGCAGGCGTACCCGCTGGTCCAGTCGGGCGAGCGTTACCGCGACGTTCGCGGGCGACCCGCCAGGCACGGCCCGCTCCCCCTCGGCGCTGACCACCAGGTCGATGAGGGCTTCACCCGCCACCACGATCATTCGGTCACCTCGCCCGGCTTGCGCGGGCCGGGGCCACCCAGCCCGTCGGCCGAGCGGGACAGCAGCACCGCCTGGTACGCGTGGTAGACGTCCGGCCGGCCGTGCCAGACCGTGTCCGAGGGCAGGTTCTGCGCGTCCAGCTCGTGCCGCCACCCGGTGTCGTCGATGAGGTTGCGGCGGGCGTACGCCCAGAAGACCTGGAACCAGTCGGCGTAGACGGCGTGCCCGGTGCGGCGGTGCAGGGTGACCGCCGCGCCGATGGCCTCGGCCACCACCCAGTGCATCCGGGAGCGGACGACGGGCCGGTCCTCCCAGTCGATCGTGTAGACGAAACCGTCGGCGCCGTCGACCGCCCAGCCGCGCCGGACGCTTGCGGCGAACAGGGCACGGGCGTCGGCGAGCAGCCAGCAGGGCGGCTGTGGCAGGACGGCCTCCAACTCCAGCAGCAGCCGGGCCCACTCCAGCCAGTGCCCGATGGTCGAGCCGTACGGCCGGAACTGGTCGGCGGGCTGCTCCCGGTTGTAGTCGGGCAGCGGTGTCCAGTCGGCGGTGAAGTGCTCGGGCAGCCGCCAGTCGTGTCGGGCGGCCTCGCCGTGCACGAGGTGGGTGGCGATGCGCAGGGCGCGATCGGCCCAGCTCGCGTCGCCGGTGGCGGCGTTGGCGGCGAGGAACGCCTCGACCATGTGCATGCTGCTGTTGGCGCCCCGGTAGTCCTCGGGGACGGTCCAGTCGCGGTTCCACGATTCGCGGACCGCTCCGGCTTCGTCGTCCCAGAAGTGGTCCAGCACCACGGCGAGCGCGTCGTCGAGCAGCTCGTGCGCGCCGGGTCGCCCGGCTCGGGCGGCGCTGGACGCGGCGAGCAGCACGAAGGCGTGGTCGTACCCGGCCTTGCGGTCGTTTGTCGGCTCGCTCTGCTGGTCCACGGCAGCGAACCAGCCGCCGTACTCCGCGTCGCGCAGCAGCGTGCGCAGCGCCGTGACGCCGTGGTCGACGAGGGCGGCGGCGTCCGGTTCGCCGTTGCGGTGGGCGAGCGCGGCCACGTGGGTCATCCGGCAGGTGATCCAGGTGTACAGCGGTTCGGCACGATCGGGTGTGCGGTCGTCGGTCAGCCACCAGAAGCCGCCCTCGGGCCGGAGGGCGCGGCGGGCGGTGTCGAGCAGGGTGCGGGACTGGTCGGCGAGGAACTCGTCCAGGTCGGGCAGGTCGGGTGACCCTGCCGGGACGGGGGCAGGTTCGGCTGCGGATCGGGGCACGTCGGTCATCTCAGCTGGTCACCGCCGGGTAGGGAAGGGACATACGGCCAGGATCGGCGGACGAACCGGGTCCGCGCCGGAAAACCGCAAACGGTACGCCGCGAACCGACCTGTCGGGTCGGGTACGCGAGGAGGAAAGCACCATCACCCTTCCTCCTCTTTTGTCCGTTGACATCGTTGTCACTGCTCAACCCTGCTCCGGCAGTCGCCGACTGTCAATTCCGCCTACGGTCCGGCCCGTCACACCGGTCCGGACGAACTCGTGACGGGCTGCCGCAGGATCGTGCGCTGCCGTTCGGGGGCGACTCTACGGAAGTCGCTCAGGTAGATCTCGTGGTGATCGCCGGCCATCTGCAACCCCTCGCCGGGGATGAACTCGTGGTGCATCCGGGCGAGCACATCCGCCTCGTCGTCGAAGGAACCCACGTGCAGCGTCTGCACGCACCGCCCCTCGGACAGCGTCTCCAGGCGTACGTCGGCGAGGCGCGCCGGCCGGCTCTTGACAGTGACCTGCTCGACGGCGGCGGTGAACATGGTCCTGTCGATCCAGTCCGGAACCATGAGCAGCAACGTCCAACTCCACAGCGACTTGTCCCGCGCCGCCGTGAAGGACGCCATGTCCTCGGCCCACCACAGGCCCTCCAGCGGAGGAACGACATAGTCGCGCCCCAGGCCAGTCTTGCTTGCGAACTTCAGCTTGTACGCCACCGGATAGAGCGCTTCGACAGCGGCTGTGAAGGCGGGCGACGTGTTGGGGTCGCCCTGCCCGTCGATCATGAGGTACCGCATGTCGGGCACGTCGACGATCCGGAACCGGCCCCGATTCGCCTGGTAGGTGTCGAGGGTCTTCTTGAAGTCGACCTTGCTCGTCATCGGGCACCCGTCACGACGGCCATGATACGAGCGTCGGTGGTCGCTCGCCTCGTCGCGGAGTTCGACGCTGACCGATAATCCAGCCATGCGGGTGACGATGGCAACCGATGCCGGCCACGCCGGGCGTACCAATGAGGATTTCGCCGGCGCCGTCGCGTCGGGCATGGTCCTTGTCGACGGCGCAGGTGGCATCACCGGTGTCGAGAAGGTCTGCCGCCACGGCGTGACCTGGTACGCCACCCGCCTGGGCGGCGCCCTCCTGGGCGGTCTGTCCGGGGACCGGAGCCTGCGCGACGTGCTGGCCGAGAGCATCGAGCGGGTCACCGACCAGCACCGTGACACGTGCGACGTCACCCACCCGATCAGTCCGTTCGCCGCCGTGGCCATGCTCCGGTTCTCCGACGGGCTCGTCGAACACCTGGTCCTCGGTGACGCCGTGGTGCTCGTCGGCCGGGCCGGGGCCGCGCCTTTCGTCGCCCACGATCCGCGCGAGGTGGTGATCGCCAGGTCCTTCGAGGCGCGTCTGAAAGGCGTTGCCGAGGGCAGCGACGAGTACCGGCGGCTGCTGCTGGAGTTGCGGGGCCGGCGAAACAGCCCTGGCGGCTTCTGGGTGGCGAAGGACGACCCGCACGTGGTGGACGAGGCGGTCTGCGGCAGTTGCCCAGCGGACGAGGTGACCACGGCTGCCCTGCTCAGCAACGGTGCGAGCCGCCTCGTGGACACCTTCGGGCGTACGGACTGGGCCGGGCTGCTGCACCTGCTCGAAACCGGCGGCCCCGACGAGGTCATCCGCCGGGTCCGGGAGATCGAGGCCCGCGACGGCGTCGCCACCGACGACGCGACGATCGTCTTCCGGAGCTGAACATTGATGACACGGAGCCGGGCCGGCACGCGGTCCAGGGGTTGCTGTCGTAGGGCAGCGATAGCCTGCCGACCATGACGAGCGCCGAGCTGGACGAGCTGATCGTCGCGGACGCCGACGGTTTGCGCGCCTGGTTGTCGGTAAACCACGCCACATCGCCCGGCGTCTGGCTCGCCCTTACCAGGAAGGGCGGCACCGTCACCACGCTGACCTGGCAGGATGCGGTCGACGAGGGCCTGTGCTTCGGCTGGATCGACGGGCAGGCACGCAAACGGGACGCCGAGACCTCCTGGATCCGGTTCACGCCGCGCCGCTCCCGCAGTTCCTGGTCGCAGATCAACGTCGCCCACGTGGCCCGGTTGGAGGCGCAGGGCCGGATGCAGCCCTCGGGCCGCGCCGCGGTGGAGGCCGCCAAGGCCGACGGGCGGTGGGCCGCCGCCTACGCACCACCGTCGAGGGCCGAGGTCCCGGCCGACCTGCTCGCCGCCATCGCCGCCAACCCCTCCGCCCAGGTCATGTTCGACGTGCTCACCAAGTCCAACAGGTTCGCTCTCATCCACCGGCTCAACGCCGTGAAACGGGCGGAGACGCGCGAGCGCAAGATCGTCGAGTTCGTCGCCATGCTGGCCCGCCACGAGACGTTCTACCCGCAGAAGGCAAAGCCTCCGACCACACAGTGACAGCCCCTCAGGTGGCGAGCTGGTCGCGGCTGCGGGTGAGGTACGCGTGTTCCGCGGGGTTGCTGGCAAGCCCGATGGCCCGGTCGTAGGCCGCCCGGGACTCGCCGCAGCGCCCGAGCCGCCGCAGCAGGTCGGCGCGGGCTGCGTGGAAGGCGTGGTAGCCGTCCAGGACCTCGGCGAGCCTGTCGATCTCGGCGAGCCCGGCGTCCGGTCCGTCCACTTCGGCCACCGCGACAGCCCGGTTGAGTCGCACGATCGGCGAGGGGTCGAGCAGCACCAGGCGACCGTAGAGGGCGACGATGGCCGACCAGTTGGTGTCCCGGGCCGACGGCGCTTCCGTGTGAACCGCGCTGACCGCCGCTTGCAACTGGTAGCGCCCGGGTGGCTCGCCGCCGTCCGCCACCGCCCTGATCCGCTCGCGTACCAGGGCGGCGCCCTCGGCGATGAGGGCGCGGTCCCAGGCGGCGCGGTCCTGCGCGTCGAGGGTCACCAACTCCCCGGTACGGGACACCCGCGCGTGCCGCCGCGCGTCGGTGAACAGCATCAGGGCCAGCAGGCCGGCCACCTCACCGTCGTCCGGAAGCAGCGCCCGGAGCAGGCGACCAAGTCGGATCGCCTCGTCGGTGAGGTCGACGCGCACCGGGTCGTCCCCCTCGCTGGCGAGGTAGCCCTCGTTGAAGACGAGATAAACGACAGCGAGTACGCCGGGAAGCCGCTGACGGATGTCGTCGGCCGAGGGCACCCGGTAGGGAATGTTCGCCGCGCTGATCTTCGCCTTGGCGCGGGTGATGCGTCGCGCCATCGTCGTTTCCTGCACCAGGAAGGCGCGGGCGATCTCGGCGACGGTGAGACCACCGAGCAGGCGCAGGGTGAGCGCCACCCGGGCCTCCACCGCGAGCGCGGGATGGCAGCAGGTGAAGACCAGCCGGAGCCTGTCGTCCTCGACGGGGCCGGTCGGCTCGGGAGGGCTGTCGTCGTACATGATCTGGGCCGCCTGATGCTTGGCGTCGCGCTGCGCATCACGACGGAGCCGATCGATCGCCTTGCGGGCGGCGGTGGTGGCGAGCCACCCGCCGGGATTCGGGGGTACGCCCTCGCGCGGCCACCGCTCCGCAGCCCTCAGGAACGCCTCGGCGGCCGCTTCCTCGGCGACGTCAAGGTCGCCGAAGCGGCGCGCGAGGGCAGCGACCACCCGTGCCCATTCCTCGCGGTGGGCGCGGGTGATCGCCTGCTCGAACGCGGAACCGGTCACGAGCTCATTTCATCGCGAAGCCGCTCCGCCTGCCGTCCCGGGACCCCGGAACCGGTGCACTTCCTGCGGCCAGTCGAGCACGACAGCGAGTCGGCCCGCCCAGTACCGCGCCGCCTCGTCGTCGGGCACGTCCACGACGGCGAAGCCGCCGAGGTGCTCCTTGGTCTCGACGTACGGGCCGTCGGTGAAGACCGGCTTGCCGTCGACACTTTCGACGCTGCACACCGCAGTGGACCTGTCGAGGGCACCGTTGGAGAAGATCAGGACACCTTCGGCCAGCATCTCCGCCATCACGGCGTGGCTGGCGACGGACTTCGCGCGTATCTCCTCCGGCGTGTGCTCGGGCACCCACTCGTCGTTGAAGGTGATCAGGTACTCCGGCATGATCGTTTCCTCTCACTCCCCGGACGAGGGGCCTCTCCCCGACCTCTCGCCTGCGGCGGCCCGGTCGGCCGCCGCACACTGGTTCCACGAGCGGCTACGCCCTGATACGACACCATCCCGGAATCTCTTCGTCGATGCAGCCCACCGCACCGACCGGGCGATGCCCCAGGATGGCCGGATGGATCTGCCCAAGGGACTTGACTGGGTACGTCGCTCACCCACCGGTCGGGCCTGGCTCGCCACACTCCCGACCTGGCTGGCCGAGTGCGCCGAGCGGTGGTCACTACGGCTCGGAAACCCCTTCGAGTACGCCTACGCCTCCTTCGCGGTCCCCGCCGACCTGCCGGACGGCACTGCTGCCGTGCTGAAACTCCAGTACCCGGACGACGACAGCCGGCACGAAGCCGACGCACTTGCCCACTGGGACGGCGACGGTGCGATCCGGCTGCTCGCCCACGACCCGCAACGACGCGCCCTCCTTGTGGAGCGCTGCCGGCCCGGCACCGCCCTGCACCACCTACCGATGGACCAGGCACTGGACGTGATGGTCGGCCTGCTCCCTCGGCTCTGGCTGCCGGCCGGCGAACCGTTCACCCCGCTGGCCGAGGAGGCCGCCGGCTGGATCGACCGGATGCCCCGCAACTGGGAACGGGCCGGCCGGCCGTACCAACGGCGAATCCTCGACGCCGCCCTCGACCTGCTCGCCGGACTGGCGTCGAGCCAGGGCGAGCAGGTGCTCATCAATCAGGACCTGCACGCCGGCAACGTCCTCGCCGCCGACCGCGAACCGTGGCTGGTCATCGACCCGAAACCGCTCACCGGCGAACGGGAGTTCTCGATCGTGCCCCTGGTGCGCGGTCAGGAACTGGGCCATTCACCGACGGCCGTACGACACCGGCTCCACCGGCTCAGCGGCGAGTTGGGGCTGGACCGGGAACGGGTCCGCGGCTGGACGATCGGCCAGACGCTGGCGTGGAGCATCGCCGACGACATCGTCCTTCCGCAGCAGGTCGAGGTGGTGCGCTGGCTGCTCGACGAGGATTGACCTCCGCACGTCAGGCGGTCGAGCACCGGGCGCGCGGGTGCGGCGCGGCGCCAGACTCAGCTGGGCTGGCAGGTGCGGCACCAGTAGAGGTTGCGGCCGGCCAATTCGCCCCGGCTGACCTCGGTGCCGCAGACGTGGCAGGGCGCGCCGGGGCGGCGGTAGACGTACACCTCGCCGCCGTGCCGGTCCACCCGCGCCGGCCGCCCCATCGCCTCCGGCAGGTGCGCGTCGCGCACGGTGTCGATCCTGCCGTGCTCGACCGCGAGCCGCATCAGCCCGACCAGGTCGGCCCACAGCGTGTCCCAGGCGGCGCGGGTCAGTTGCCGGCCCGGCATCGTCGGCGGCAGCCCGGCCCGGAACAGCGCCTCGGTCACGAAGATCAACCCCGTGCCGGCCACCACCGACTGGTCCAGCAGCAAGGCGGCCAGTGGCGTCGAGCTTCGGGAGATCCGGGCGTACGCCCGCTCGGGGTCGGCCTCCGCCCGCAGCGGATCCGGTCCGAGGCGGGCTCGCAGCGCGGCGACCTCGGGCGGGGTGAACAGTTCGCAGGCGGTAGGCCCACGCAGGTCCAGCCAGTGCCGGTCGCTGACCAGTCGCAGCCGTAGCTGACCGACCGGCTCCGGTGGCTCCCCCGACCCGTCGGTGAACTTTCCGTACAGCCCGAGGTGCACGTGCAACGTCAACTCGCCGGCGTAGTGGTGCAGAAGATGCTTGCCGTACGCCTCGGTGCCCTCCAGGACGGTGCCGGAGAGCCGCGCCGCCCCCTCGGCGAAGCGGCCCTGCGGGCTGGCGGCGTGCAGCTTGTCCCCTGCGAACAGCTCGGCATGCCGGGCCGCCAGGCGATGAATGGTGTGTCCCTCTGGCACGGGTGCCAAGGATAGCCAGACCCCCAGGGGCGGAAGCCCGAGCCGCGTAGGCCCCGAGGCGCTGCCAGCGGTCAGGGGCGCGGCGTCGTCAGCCCCGGTTGCTCGCCCTGCAACCCGGCCAGGAAGGCAGCCCAGGCGGCCGGGGCGAAGGCGAGCGCCGGGCCGGTCGGGGCCTTGCTGTCCCGTACGCCGACGACACCGGGAAGGTTGTCGGTCACCTCGACGCAGTTGCCGCCGCTCCCCCCGCTGCGGGTGCTCTTGCGCCAGATGGCACCGGCAAGGTCAGTCATGATGCTCCTCGATGATCGAAGTGATCATTTTCTCTGATTCTGCCTCACTCGACGCGAGCGCTTCCAGGTCAGACCAGACGTGTTCGAAGGCAGCCACCTCGGTTGGCTTGTCGAGGTAGAGCGCCCCGGTGATGTTTTCCAGATAGACGGTGGTGGGCTCGCTCGACGCCCGCCCGAGCGCCTGCGCGAAGCCCAGCAGGACGAACGTGCCCGTCTCGCTTGCCAGCGGCGGACCGGCGGCGAGCGGCAGCACGCGCAGGCTCACGTTCGGCAGGGCTGCCACGTCGAGCAGGTGACGCAACTGCCCCACCATGGCCCGGCGATCGGGGATCGCGCGGCGGAGCACTGCTTCGCTCAGGACGACCCGCAGGGTAGGCGCGGCGGGAAGCCGACGAACGAGAATGCCCTGTCGTTGCAGCCGCACCTCCACCAGCTTTTCCCGGTCTTCCCCGCTCATGCTGGGGTTCTTCCGGCGGAACAGTTCGGTGGCGTACTCGCGGGTTTGCAGAAGCCCAGGAATTAGCTCCGCGTCGTATTGACGCAGCGCGGTCGCGGATGATTCCAGACCGACGTACAGCGAGAACCACGACGGAACGACATCGCCGTACGAATGCCACCACCCCTTGGCGCGAGTTTCCTTCGCAAGCGCCGCGACGATCTCCTTCATATCTTCGGGTACGCGATAAAGGGCGCACATGGCACGCGCGTCCACCACGCGCACCGGAACCAGCCCTTTCTCGATGCGCCACACCTTCTGCCGCGAGCAGTCCAGCGCTGCCGCAGCGGCGTCAAGCGTCACGGAGGCGTCCTCACGAAGCTGGGTGAGCAGCCGCCCGAGCTGCCGCCGAGGCACCGTGGACCCGCTTGTTTCATCCGTCATGCAACATCGCCGCACCCTTCCTGCAACACCAGGTGTTGCGCCCCGCACCCAATTGTCTTCCATTCATCGTGCGTCAATACGGGCTCAGGCTAGAGCGGCCCGGAGTGTTGCACAAGGTGGCCAGCATGGAACACGCTGTCACACGCCGGAGCCTCCCGTGCAGCGTGAGCAGAAATAGCGTCGGCAATAGTCAACTGTCGCGACTCACCGCGTTTGCGGATTGGCCAGCGACGCCATTCCTTTGCGGAAGGACGACGCAGTGCGTGTGTCGTACAACGAATACCTGTTGGTCACCGCGCTGACCTTCGCCCGACGACATCGACCCGTCTGGAGTTGGGAACGCTGGCGCGAGGTGTGCCGCTGCGGCGCGGAGCTGCCCTGCCGAGCCCGCCATCGGATCCCGATCAGCCGTGGTCACTGGCCGACGTGACGGACGCGACGGGCAGGGCCGAGGAGCTGAAGCCCGGCAGCCTGCTGCTCATCGGCGAGGAGTGCTCGGTCCAGTTCGCCGGCGAGCGGGCGCTACGTCTGCGGTTGGTGAGTGTGGACGCTCGCCCGACGTACCCCGGCTGGGTCTGGTTGACCGGCTATGCCCTCGACGGCAAGGGCTTGGCCGTCGACCGCCGAGAGGTGTACGTGCAGCTGTCCGGAGTGCGGGTGCTCAACGCGGACCCGTGATCTCGGATTCATGGAAATCGCGGTGTCCCGAGCGCGTGGATACCCCGCTTTCCAGGAACCCGAGTCGATCAACGGAAACCCCGCGGCAAAGGCGGCGCTGAGCTAGCGCCGAGCGCCGCGTACCCCGGTTTGGTGTCAGGAAACGCCCGTCGGGGTATTTCAGGGCGGTACCGCGTGGGTGCCACCCGATCCTGTCGGCCACCACGCATTCAACAGGAGGTGTGTAGTGGTCAAGATTCCTTCGCTGTCCCGCCGGTCCGAGCCGGCGCCGACGCAGGACGAGAACGTCGACGGTCGCGATACCCCGGTCGGCGATCGCGCGAACACTGTGATGACCGGGGGCCGGTCGAACGACGGCCCCGCCAGCCCGGTGGTCACGGACCGGGACGCCGACCAGACGACGTACCGCAGCGGCGCCGCGCCCACCGAGCAGGCCGGCACCGCGGAGCGGCCCTCCGAGCAGGCCGCCGAGCGGCGGGCCGCCGAGCGGGCCGCCGTGGCCCGGGCCGCCACTGCCCGGCCGATGGAGGGCGACGCCCGCTCCACCACCGCGCCGTCGGCGGAGCGCATCGGAGCCGCGGACACCGACACCCGCACGGCCGCCCGGTCGGCAGACACCGACACGCGCACGGCCGGCCTGCCGGCGGACACCGACACCCGGCCCGGCATCGCTCCGACCCGGGGGCGCACCGACGAGCGGGACACCGACCTCGACCCCACCGCCCGGCGGTCCGCCACGACGGACGGGGCGGTGACCGACCGTCCGGTCGACCCGACCCCGGACCGGGCTGACTCCGAGCCTGCTGTGGTACGCGGCCCGAAGCCCCGCGCCAGCTTCCTCGCCACCCTCGGCCTGATCGTCGCGGTCGCCGGTGCGCTGTTCGTGCTGACCGGCACCTTGGCGGGGTACGGCATCGGGCTCGGCGCGTTCGGCGCGGTGCTCTCGGTGCTCGGCCTGATGGCCACCCGCCGTCGGCACGTCGCGGGCAAGACCGACGCGCTCTTCGGCATTCTGATCGGGCTCTCCGCCGTGGTGATCGGCGTGCTGGCGATGACCGGTCAGTTCGTGTGGCCTACCACCGATGGCGACTGGGTGCAGCGCTTCCGGGAGTGGCTTGACTCACAGTTTGTCGATCGTTTCTAGGGGGCACTGTTCGGCTCGCCGGTGGTGCACCGGCAAGGCCGGCGGTTCGCCGGTAGCCCGAATCTTCGGTGGTTCACCGGCCGGGCAACACTCGTTGAGGGGCGGCGGTTCGCCGCCCCTCAAGTGTGTCCAGGGTCCGGCAGCGGCCGCGCGCCCAGCGACCAGGGACCAGGGACCAGCGACCTGCGGCCAGCGGCCCGACACGCCAACCCTGTGGCCCGAAACTCGAATCGCGCTCACCGACCATCGCTACGCAACAAATCGCAGCCGAACCCCGCCTAGACGCAACGAATGTTCGGTCTGCGCAACTCTCGACGGTGGATCCTGTCGCTGACGCCGCATAGCGTTGAGCAACGGCGCCAGCCCGTGGGCCACGGTGGCCGGGGCGCGCCCGACCCGTGGGAGCAGGACCATGACGATGGACGCCACAAGCCAGCGCCTTTTGATGTGCCGGCCGACGTACTTCGCCGTCGACTACGCGATCAACCCCTGGATGGACCCGAGCGCACCTGTCGACACGGCTCTGGCCGTTCGGCAGTGGGAGCAGCTGCGCCAGATCTACAGCGACCTGGGCCACTCCGTCGAGGAGATCACCCCGGTGCCCGGCCTGCCCGACATGGTCTTCGCCGCCAACGGCGGCACCGTGATCGACGGCAAGGCGATGGCCGTGCAGTTCCGCGACCCGCAGCGCGCCGACGAGGCGCCCGCCTACCGGGCCTGGTTCGAGGCCGCCGGCTTCGAGGTGTCCGACCCCAAGCACGTCAACGAGGGCGAAGGCGACATCCTGCTGGCCGGTGACCACCTGCTGGCCGGTACCGGCTTCCGCACCGCGCACGCCGCGCACGCCCAGTTGCAGGAGGTCTTCGGCTACCCCGTGGTCACCCTGCAACTGGTCGACCCGCGCTTCTATCACCTGGACACCGCGCTGACAGTGCTCGACGAGCGGACGGTCGCGTACCTGCCCGAGGCGTTCTCCCCCGGCAGCCAGGCCGTGCTGCGGCGGCTCTTCCCCGACGCGGTGCACGCCACGATGGCCGACGCCGAGGTGCTGGGGCTCAACGCGGTCAGCGACGGCCGGCATGTGGTGCTGCCCGTCCAGGCCACCGACCTGGCCGCCGCACTGCGCGACCGGGGCTACGAAACCATCGGCGTCGACCTTTCCGAGCTGCGTAAGGCCGGCGGCGGACCGAAGTGCTGCACGCTGCGACTCCGTCAGGGAAAGGCAAGCAAGTGATCGTGGATGACATCCTGCGTACGCCGGGAGCGGTCCGGGACGCCGAGCGCTGGACAGCGCACAACTACCACCCGCTGCCGGTGGTGATCTCGTCAGCGGAGGGCGCCTGGCTCACCGACGTGGACGGCCGCCGCTACCTGGACTGCCTGGCCGGCTACTCGGCGCTCAACTTCGGCCACCGGCACCCGCAGCTGATCGCCGCCGCGCACGCCCAACTGGACCGGCTGACGCTGACCAGCCGCGCGTTCATCCACGACCAGTTCGCCGACTTCTGCCGTGAGCTGGCCGAACTGTGTGGCAAGGACCTGGTGCTGCCCATGAACACCGGCGCCGAGGCGGTGGAGACCGGCATCAAGGTCGCCCGCAAGTGGGGTTACCAGGTCAAGGGCGTGCCCGCCGGGCAAGCCAACATCGTGGTCGCCGAGGGCAACTTCCACGGCCGGACCACCACCATCGTCAGCTTTTCCACCGACGAGGACGCCCGCGCGGACTTCGGGCCGTACACCCCGGGGTTCACTGTCGTGCCCTACGGCGACCTGGCCGCCCTGACCGCCGCCATCGACGAGAACACGGTGGCCGTGCTGCTGGAGCCGATCCAGGGCGAGCAGGGTGTGGTGGTGCCGCCCGACGGCTACCTGCCGGGCGTACGCCAGGTCTGCACCGAGCGGAACGTGCTCTTCATCGCCGACGAGATCCAGTCCGGCCTGGGGCGTACCGGCGCGACCTTCGCCTGTGACCACGAGGGCGTCGTGCCGGACATGTACCTGCTGGGCAAGGCGCTCGGCGGCGGCATCGTGCCGGTGTCGGCGGTGGCCGCGAACGCCGACGTGCTCGGTGTCCTCAAGCCCGGCCAGCACGGCTCCACCTTCGGCGGCAACCCCCTCGCGTGCGCGGTGGCGATCGAGGTGGTCCGGCTGCTGGCCACCGGCGAGTTCCAGCGCCGCTCGGCCGAGCTGGGCGAACGGCTGCGCGCCGGTCTGGAAGCCCTGGTTGGCAAGGGCCTGGTCGGCGTACGCGTGCGCGGCCTGTGGGCCGGTCTGGACATCGACCCGGCGCTGATGAGCGGCCGGGAGGCGTGCGAGCGGCTCGCCGAGCGCGGTGTGCTCGCCAAGGACACCCACGGCTCCACCATCCGGCTCGCCCCGCCGCTGGTGATCACCGAGGAGGAGATCGACCTCGCGGTGGCCCAGCTCGCCACAGTGCTGGCCAGCTGACCGACCACGCTGAACGCAACTACAGGGAAAGTGCTGCCTCGACACCATCCGAAGCAGCACTTTCCCTGTTCTTGTGCAGATCTTGGCGGGCCGCACCGCACCGGGCGGGGCAGGGCACGTCAGGGACGGGGCAGTCGCATCGCCATCGTCGGGGCCTCCGCCATCACCGACGTGGGGGTGAACGGGGCCCCCGTGGGCAGTTCCTCGGCCCTACCGATCTGCACCCCTGGGTACAGCTCGACCATGTCCGCCTCACCCAGCACCCTCGACTGCTGGGGGGCCAGCGGAATCCGGTCCGACTCGGCCATCGAGCCGGAGGGCCGGATGCCGGAGCCGTTGGTGCTGATGTCGGTCACGATGACCTCGCCGACCCGCAGCTCGAAATGGACGTGACCACGGCTGATCCACCGCCGCGCCTCGTCGTTGAGCCACTGCCCGAGCATGATTCCGCCGTCCTGCTCCGGGGCACGGCCGGCCACCACAGGCTGGTCCTCGGTGAGCACGAACCGCCGCCGGACCAGGCCACCGACGCGCACCGCGAGCACCTCGCTGCGCGGCCGCGGGCCGCCGTCACCGAGCCGTACGCCGTGCCGGGGGCAGGTGGGCACACCGTTGCGCAGAGCGGGCGGTGGCTGCGCCGCCGGGCTGCGGTCCGCCCCACCGGTCAGGTCGGCGAACGCGCCGCCCCCACCGCCACCGCCGAACAGCGCGCAACCCGACTCCGAGCACCGCCACTGGCGGGCCAGCAGCTTCACGCCGGTCGGCGAGCGCTTGCCGGCAACGGGTGTGTGCCCGCCGCCGACGTGCGCGATGAACACCGGCCCACCAGCGCCGGGCACCGGGGCCACCACCCGACCGGGCTGCTCGACAAGCCAGGGGAACCGGCCGCGCAGGCCGTCGAAGCGGACCCGGCTGAGCACCGGCAGCCCCAGCAGGTCGGCGACCTCGAGCATCCGGTCACCGGGGTTGTCGAGCACCTCGACGAGGCCGTCGTCGGCCCAGCGGCGGACGACCATCCGCTCGTTGGAGGTGAGGTCCGCGTCGGAGAGCAGAGCCCGGTGCACCACGGCGTACACCTGGACGCTGTCCTCCTCCAACTCGCGGGAGAGCGCGTCGATGACCATGCCGAGGCGCAGCAGGCTTGCCGGCCGACCGCCGTCGATGTCCTGGTAGCGGATCACCTCGGCCAGGTCGAGCACGGCACGGGCCAGCGACGGGTCCGTGCAGACCCGACCCTCGATGGCATCGAGCACCTTGCTGATCTCGAACCTCATGAGGCACTCCGCATGATCTCGTTCGAGTCATCTCGTACCGCGTGTGCGGTGAGCAGGTCTGCCATGCGCCGACCCTACCGGTGCCGGCCGCCGGCATCGACCAGCGGCCGGGACCACTCGAACCGCGCAGCGACCGACCCGCTCAGCCGCGCAGCGGCCGGCCCACTCAACCGCGCAGCGGCCGGCCCACCTCGTGCAGGTGACCGAGCGCCTGCCGGTACGACTCGATCAGCCCGGTCTCGGCGTACGAGATGCCCTGCTCCGCGCAGTAGGCGCGGACGATCGGCTGTGCCCGGCGCAGGTTGGCCCGGGGCATGTTCGGGAACAGGTGGTGCTCGATCTGGTAGTTGAGCCCGCCCAGCGCGGTGTCCACCACGCGGCTGCCCCGTACGTTGCGCGAGGTCAGCACCTGCTTACGCAGGAAGTCCAGCTCGTCCTCGGCGGTCGGCATAGGCATGCCCTTGTGGTTCGGCGCGAACGCGCAGCCCATGTACAGGCCCCACAGCCCCTGGTGCACGACGGCGAAGAGCAGCGCCTTGCCCGGTGACATGACTGCCAGCAGCAGTGCCACGTATCCGGCGGTGTGCGCGACGAGCAGGCCCGCCTCCACAGCGCGGTGCCGCATCGGCGTGGCGTACCGGCCGTCGGGGTTGCGGCCGACGATCGCCCGGATGCTCGCCACGTGCAGGTTCAGGCCCTCCAGCAGCAGCATCGGGAAGAAGAAGTACGCCTGCCGCCGCGCCATCCACCGGCCGACCCCGCGGGTCTGTATGGCCTGCTCAGGCGTCCACACCAGGGCGCCGGCGCCGACGTCCGGGTCCTCGTCCTCGTGGTTCGGGTTGGCGTGGTGCCGGTTGTGCTTGTCGACCCACCAGCCGTAGCTGAGCCCGACCGCCAGGTTGCCGGCCACCAGCCCCACCAACTCGCTGGGACCGCGCCGACGGAACATCTGCCGGTGCCCGGCGTCGTGACCGAGGAACGCGACCTGGGTGGTGGCCACCGCCAGCAGAGCCGCGAGTGGCAGCTGCCACCAGGAGTCTCCGACCAGGACGACGGCCACCCAGCCGGCCACGAAGGCACCGAGGGTGAGCACGATCCGGGCGACGTACGAGGCGGGACGCCGCTCCAGCAGGCCGGCCTGGCTGATCCGTCGGGACAACTGTGCGTAATCACTGCCTCGCCGTTGTACCGGCGGTTCCGCCACCGCTCCGAGCGACATCGTTGCTCCCCGTTCCCGGTTCACCCGCACCGGGTGGCCCGGGGTTCACTGTCGAGTCTCCGGCAATCAGTTGCGCTGAGTAACCCAGACAACCCCCGGGTGGGGGGTAGGGCTCGCCCTACCCCCGCGCTCAGCCCAGCCGGCCCACCGCGTCGCGCAGCCGCGTCAGATCGCGACGCCGCCGCTCGTAGGTGGCGGCGAGCCCGATCAGCGCCAGCCCACCCACGCCCAGGTAGAGCCACCGGGGCAACAGGTCCCAACTACGGGCCACCTCGTGCAGCGCCAGGACCGCCAGCACCGCGCCGCCGAGCACCACCGGAGCCTGCCAGCGACGGCTGGCACCGCCCAGCACCGTGCCCAGCGCCGCCGCACCGAGAAGCAGCCGCCGCCAGGGCTGCGGGTCCGGCCCCGCCAGCACCGACACCAGGCTCGGCAGCAGCGCCGCGGCCAGCCCCGGACCGAGCGCCAGCCAGCTCGTCAGGTCGGGCCGTGTGCGCAGGGCCAGCAGACCCGCGCCGAGGGCGAGCGCCGCGGCAGGCACCGTGTACGCCTCCAGCACCGTCACCCCGCCGGACTCCAGCAGCACCCACACTCCGATCAACTCGCTCACTGCGGCGATGCCGCCGAAGGCCCACCGTCGGCCGGCCGGCTCGCCCCGGCGCAGCAGCCGCAGCGCAACTGCCACACCCCACAGCACACAGATGGTCGGGAAGTGCCGCGTCGACCCGACGGTCAGCAGCGCCGCCACCACAGCCACCGCCTGCGCGGAGGCGTCCAACACCCGACCGATCTGGGCGCGGGCGGCGGTCCCCGCTGGCCGCGGCCGTGCGGTCAGCGCACCGAGGGCCAGGACCAGCGCGGCCACCGCCAGCAACGGGTACGCCGCCGCACGCAGCGGCTGCCCGCCAGCAAGCGGGGCGGTCACCGCAAGCGCACACGCGGCCCCGATCGCCGCGAGGCAACCGGTGACACGCACCCCGGTAGCCCGTGCCGCGACGGCGACGACCACAGACGCCACGAGCAGGACTCCCTCTGCGGCGAGCGTGCCCGCACGGTTGGCCACGAGCCCTGCCACCCCGACCGCGACAAGCACCGCCCCCACCGGTACGGCGATCGGCGCGAGCGCCGGCCGGGGTGCGGCCAGGGCGGCGTACACCAGCGCGACCACCCCGGTGAGCAGCATCGCGGCCGGCAGCACGGGCCAGGGTGCGCCCGCCGCCACGAGCAGCACCGGCAGCGCGGCTGCGGCGAACGGCAGCGCGGGCAGCCACGGCGGGCGCACCTCTCGACCGAGCAGTACGGCGACAAGTGCCACCGCCACAAGCGCCAGCCCGGCGGGGAACCGCTCCGGTTCGGCGACGACTGTCGGCACACCGGACCAGACCTTCCCCCACCCGTCGTACGGCGCCACGAGTGCGCTCAGCACCGACGGCAGCGCCGCCAGCACGGCGACCCCGGCCAGCACCACACCCGCCGCGCTCAGCGCCCCCGACAGACCGACCGCCGACGGCCCCCCGACCGCCGACGGCCCCCCGACCGCCGGCGGCCCCCCGATTGCCGACGGCCCCCCTGTCGCCGGCACTCCCCCGATTGCCTGCGGCCCTCCGGTCGCCGACGGTGTCCCGGTCGCCGGCTGAGTGCCCGACGGCTCGCCGGCTACCGGCCGCTCTCCCGACCCGGCCGGCTCGGCACCTGTCGTCGACAGGTCCCACCGGGCGACGAACGCGACGCCAAGCGCCGCCAGCGCGGCGTACAGCGTCACGGGCTCGTCGCGCGCCACGACAAGTGGCGCGAGCCCGGATACGGCCGCCACGAGGATCGCGCCGCCAACCGCGTACCCGGTCAGGTTCTCCCGGTGGCGACGCACCGCGAGCACCCCGGCCAGCGCCAGCCCGGCGGTGGCCAGCGCGGCGCGCGCCTGCCACCAGGGCGGTGCGCCCGCGGCGAACAACGCCACCACGGCGATGCCGGGCAGCGCGACCTGCGCGACGGCCAGACCGACACCCGCGACCCACCGGTACGGCCCGACGGCCCGGCGCACCGCCAGCGCCGCACCGAGCACCGCGACGGTGCCGAGCACCACCAGGAACCCGACGGGGGCGGCCAGTGCCACCAGCAGCGCGTGGGCGAGCAGGACAGCACCACCGAGAGCCCAGCTCAGCAGGATGGCCGGTCGGGTCGACGGGCGGACCAGCGCGGCGAGCAGCAGCGCGACCCCGCCCGCCAGGTCGACGGCGACCACGGCCGGCCACGCCGCTGTCCAGGCGATGGGTACGGCGAGCAGCACCGCCACCCCGCCGGCCGACGCGAGCACCCCCCACACGCTGCGAGGCAGCAGCAGCGCCGACGCGCCGAACGTCAACGCCACGGCGGGAGCGACCTGCCAGCCCCAGCCCAGGTCCGGTCCCAGACCGGCCCCGTCCCACGGCGGCAGCGACCGGCCAGCGGTGGTGAACGCCAACGCGATGGTGATCACCAGCGCGACCTGCGCCGCACCCACCGCGACAAGGAGCGCCCCTACGCGCGGGCCGGTCCGCCAACCGGCCGGCAGCAGCCGCACCGCACCGGCCAGGCCGAGCGCCACCGTCGCCGCCGCGAGCAGCAGCAGCGAGGGCCACAGTTTGCCCACCGGGCTCACCAGTGCGGCCGCAAAAACCGGCACCAGCAGCGCCGCGGCCACGGTCCGCAGCGCCGGGCCACCGAAAAGCCAGGACGCTCCGAACGCGGTCAGCGCGACCAACAGCAGCGGCGCACCGGCCAGCAGCGGCGAGTCGAACGCCTCCCCGTACAGCAGCGGCACCAGGGCGCAGGCTGCGGCGCCCACCAGCGCGAGGATCTGGCCGGCGCCCGCGACGATCTGGCCAGCGAACCGGGCCGAGCCGGTCCCGTCACGCAGCGCGTACAGAACCGCCAGGTTCAGCAGCGCCACCCCGAGCAGGACAAGCGTCCAGCCTGTCGCACCGAAATCGGTCTCCACGGCCAGCAACGGCAGCACCGGTTGGGCGGCCACCAGGGCGGCGAACCACGGCCCGGTCAACCCGCTCAACCGGGCGTACCCCACAGCGATCGCCGCGCTGGCCCCCCCGACCAGCGCGGCGTACCGGGTGCCCGGCCAGTCGGTCACCCCGCCCAGGTTCACCGACCAGGCCGCGTACCCGTCGAGCAGTACCAGGAGCAACCCCACCGCGGCGAACGTCTCCGCAGTGCCCCGCAGCCCTCGATGGACCGCAAGCAGCGGAACGGCCAGGGTGAGTGCGGTGACCGCGGCGAGGATCAACGCCCGGCCAGCGACCCCTACCGACGCCCAGGCCACGGCCGTGAAGACCACCGCTGCCGTACCGAGCAGGAGTCCACCCAGGACGAACAGCAGACCCTGCACAGTCCGGGTCGAGGTCTCCGCCGCGCGCGGCCCCGAACCCGTCGCGACCACCGGCGCCGGCGCGTAGGGGCGCCCCGGGGCGACGTACTGCCCCGGCGCGACCTGCGGCCCTTGAACCACATGCGGCCCTTGAACGACCTGCGGGGCCTGAACGACCTGCGGGGCCGGTCGCACCGCGCGGACCATCGCCGCCAGCTCGGCCCGCCGCCGCGAGGCCGCCGTCAGCTGCCCAGCCAACTCGGTGTACGTCCGGCGAGCCCGCTCCACCTCCGGCCCCAGCCGGGCGACCTCCCGCCCCAGTCGGACCACCTCGGCCGCAAGCGGGTCGGGTGGGCGGCGGCAGCCGGTGCACCCGACCTTCAGATCAGCCGAGGCACCGCAGGCGGGGCAGGGGTAGCGGGTATCGTCCACCCGGCCATCATCCAGGCAAGATCGAAGACTGCCCAGAGTGCGCGTACCTAGGTGAGCGTTTCCGGACTGATCAGTGGGCAGCCCTGGACGTTCATGTACCGCGGGGCGGCCTGGCGGCTGAAACCCCCGATGTCAGGGCCGTGTGTGCTCGTGCACCCACGTGGCGTAACCGGGGTGTCCGCTCTCCACTCTGGACACCAGGATCTCCGGCACCTCGTACGGGTGACTGACGCGGATCTGGTCCACGAGTGCGGCGAGCCGGTCCGGCGCGGTCTTGAACTGCACGGACCACTCGGTGCTGGTGTCCACACCGGAACGCCACCAGTAGGTGCTGTCCACCTGACCGCCGACCTGGGCGCAGGCGGCGAGCCGTCCCGCGACGGCCGCGGCCGCCAGCACGTCGGCGACCGAACGCGCATCCACCACCGTCGTCACCACGCAGATATGGTCCACCAGCGCACCCTACGCGGCGCCGTCCCGATTGGCCGCGATCCAGGTGTCAATCTGCGCCCACCAGTCATAGAGCCAGTCGATGCGCTGCTGGCGGCCGGTGGGCACCTCCTCGGGCGGCACCGACCAGAACCGCATGACGATCCGCTTGTCCATGGGCAGTTCCCGCCACACGTCGGCGACGGTGAGCATCCGGTCCAGGCCGGTGTGGGCGACGAAGATGACCCCGGCGTCCGGGGCGGCGTCCAGCGCCGCGAGCATCCCTCCGGGCTGCGGGGCGAGCACGTGGCGCATCCGTTCGGCGCGCTGCGCCATCCGCTCCAGGCCGAGGGAGCGCAGCCGGGCGATGGCGCGCAGCCGCCGCTTCGGTGTGAAGTTGCCACCCTCCGGGAAGATCACGAAGGCGTCGTCGTCGTCGAGGCCGGCGGCCAGGTGCCCGACCTGGCGTACGGTCTCCTCGCCCCGCTCCGGCGTGGGCGCGATGAACCGGCTGGGCAGGCGGTTGAGCAGCACGTCGATCGCTGGATCCCACTGGAGGCTGTCCTTGAGCACGATCCGCGGCTCCCGGGCGAACCAGTTGACCAGAGCGTGGATCAGGATGAACGAGTCGCCCGGCCCGGCGTGCCGGCACAGCACCAGCTCGGGCCGGCCGGGCAGCGCGGTGTCCGGATCGGTGCCGACCACGTCGATGCTGAGCCGCAACGCCCAGCGGGCCTGCCAGAACAGCACCCGCAGGAACCAACCGGCAAGCACGTAGTGGGCCCGCTGGAAGGCCGGCGAGCGGGTACGCCAGCCGCACCCGGAGACGACCCACAGGAGAAAGAGCGCAAGCAGCGCGGCGGCGTCCCAGACGAGGTAGACACAGCCGATCCAGAGCAGCCGCAGCGGGCGTAGCCGACCGGGGACCAGCGGGGACGCGGCAATGGCGAGCAGCGCCCAGACCGGCAGCGTGGTCACCACGGTTATAGCGAGCAGAACGACAGCGGGGGCGATCAACAACCGGCGCAGCCACCTGGGGGGCAGCGGCATCACCGCTCCACGTTGGCGGCGAGATACCGGCGTGACGCGGTGTACGCCCGGCTGATCCGCCGCCCCACCGCCGCCATGTCCCGGTACGCCCACGGTGTGTCGTCACGTGGGTCGAGACCACCGGTCGGCAGGACGTGCACCTCGACCCCCTCGGGCAGCGCGGCCATCTCCCGGAAGAAGCGGTGCCTGCGGGAGATCTCGAACGCGACCTGCGCGATCTCCCAGGGCCGCCGGGGCGGCGTCAGGTCCCGCTCGATCCGCCCCACCTGGAGGACGAAGATCTGGCTCGCGCCGACGGCCACCGCCTCGCCGATGGGGATGGAGTTGACGATGCCACCGTCCACGTAGTGCGCACCGTCGATCTCGGTGGGTGGGAGCAGGCCTGGCACCGAGGCGGACGCCAGGACGGCCGGCACCACCGGGCCGGTGGTGAACCAGTGCTCGGCGGCCCGCTCGATGTGGGCGGCACAGCAGCGGAACGGCACCCGCAGGTCGGCGAATGTGGTGTCGGCGCCCAACTCGGACTCCAGCAGCCGGCGCAGCGGCCGGGGCGAGTGCAGGTGGGTGCGGGCGGCGAAGCGGCGCAGTTGCCTGGCGACCGAGTCGCCGTAAACCTCGCTGGCCTCGGGGGACGCCCAGAGCCGGACCAGCCGGTCGGTCACCCCCTCCGACGGGTCGGCGGCGACCAGCGCGCCGTTTACCGCGCCGATCGAGGTGCCGAGGACGATGTCGGGTTGGATGCCGGCCCGGAACAGGGCGCGCAGCATGCCCACCTCGACCGCGCCGAGGACTCCGCCGCCGCCGAGGACGAACGCCACTGGTCCCCCTGCCATGTCTCTCATCCTGGCACGGGCCCGCCGCCCACCGATGGGGCACCGTCGCAGGGTGGTCGGCGCGGGGCGGGCTCCACCACCGACGGTTGGCGTGATCGGCGTTGACAGGCACGACACATTCGCGCAACCTGATACCGCTCCCACCCCCGAGGGCAGGTGCGATCCGTGAACGCAGCACTTCAGCCGGGCCGATTGCTGGCCCGCAGGTACCGGCTCATCGATCAGATCGGTGCCGGCGGCATGTCGGTCATCTGGCGCGCCCGGGACGAGGTGCTCGACCGGGTCGTGGCGCTCAAGGTGCTCGCGCCGTCACTGGCGGCGGACGCGCGGTTCCGGGACATGGTGCGGGAGGAAGCCCGGGCGGCCGCCCAGTTGGTGCACCCGCACGTGACCTCGGTGCACGACTACGGCGAGACTGTGGACCCGGACGGGTCGATCACCTCGTTCGTGGTGATGGAGCTGCTCAGCGGCGAGGAACTGAAGCTGCGGCTCACCGAAGGCCCGCTGCCGTGGCCCGAGGCGGTCCAGGCCGGCGCACAGGTCGCCGACGCGCTGGCCGCCGCACACCGGCTCGGCATCGTGCACCGGGACATCACACCGGCAAACGTCATGATGACCGGGATGGGCGTCAAGGTGCTCGACTTCGGCATCGCGACCCGCATCGGCGCGCCGGACGAGGACGAGGACGGCGGCACCTTCGGCACCCCGGCGTACGTGGCCCCGGAGCGGCTGGACGGCGCTCCCGCCCAGCCGGCCACCGACGTCTACTCGCTCGGCGTCCTGCTGCACGAGGCGCTCACCGGCCGGGTGCCGTACCCGGCGGACACCTGGGAGCAGCTCAGCGACGCGCTGGCCAGCGGCCCGCCACCAACGTTTGCCGAGCTGCCGGAGCTGCCCGAGCCGGTGGCCCGGATCTGCCTGCGTAGCCTCTCGCTGGACCCGGCCGACCGGCCGACGGCCCGGCAGGTGGCCACCGTGCTGCGCGGTCACCTGCTGCCTGCCGATCCACCGACAGCGACCATCCGGGTGCCCGCGCCCGCCCCGCCACCGCCCACCCCGGCCCTGCCGGCGACCGAACCGGCGTTCGGGCAGGTCGGGCAGGCGGCCCCTGCGACGTTCGGCCAAGCCGGGCCGGCGACCGAACCGACCGTCGGGCAGACGACCTGGCAGCCCGCGCAGACTGCGGTGATCGAGGCCGGGCCGACGGCCGGCGACACGGCTTCGGCCGGCGAGCGGCCCCTGCGGTCACGCAGCCGCGTGGCGCTGCTGCTGGTCCTGGTGGTCGCTCTGGCACTTGTCGGCGCGGCCCTGCTGCCCGATCGACAGCCGGACCGTCAGGCCCAGCCCTCGACCGGCCCTGTGGCGCCCGCGCCCACCGATCCGCCGATCGACCCGGCTACCGATCCGCCGGTCGCCGAGCCGTCACCGCCGAGCGTGTCACCGTCGGCTCCGCCGCCTACCAGGGCTCCCACGTCGACGCCCGGCACCCTCAGCCAGGCCGCCAACCGGGTCGAGGGTCTCATCGAGGCCGGGCTCAGCGACGGGGAGATCCGCGCCGACGTCGGCCTCGACCTGCGCAACGAGCTGCGTAACCTGACCGCCGCTGTCGGCTCCGGCCGTGACGAACTGGCCCCGCCGGTGGCCCGGCTGCGCGAGAAGGTAGCGGTCCGCCTCGGCGAGGGCGGGATCAGTCCGGCGTACGCGCAGCGGCTCGACGCCGCCATCGTCGAGCTGGGCGCGGCCCGGGTCTGATCCCCGCGTCCGCTCCAACGGGCCGCTTGCAGCGACCGGGCTGGTCAGCGGGCCGCGACCGGGGTCGTCTCGCGGACCTCGGGCCGGCCGAGGGCGAAGCGTCGGTAGATGTCCTCGTAGCCGTACGCCATCCGCTCGACCGAGAAGTTCTCCGCGACGTGCGCCACGCAGTCCGCCGGGTTCAACTCGACCGACGCCCGCAGCGCGGCGGGTAGTTCGTCCGGCCGCTGGCACACCAGCCCGGTCAGACCGGGCCGCACCAGCTCGGGCACCGCGCCGCGGTCGAGGGCCACCACCGGCGTACCGGTCGCCATGGCCTCCAGCATCACCATGCCGAACGGCTCGTCCCACTGGATCGGCATGATGAGACAGCGGGCGTCGACGAGCATCCGCAGTGTCTCGGCCCGGTTGGCGTTGAGCACCACAGTCACGTCCTCGTCGATGAGCGGCGCGACGACCTGCTCGTAGTAGCGACGCTCGGCCGGCTCGTTGCACTTGCCGGCCAGCAAGAGCGGTAGGCCGGCCTCCCGGCAGGCGCGGATGGCCACGTCCGGGCCCTTGTCCGGGCTGAACCGGGCCAGCCACAGCACCGGCCCGGGGCCGGGCTCGGTCTTTCGCGGAAAACCGCGCAGGTCCAGCGCGTTGTGCACGGTGCCGGCCCAGGGCAGCGTCGAGTTGAGCCGGCGTTGGGCGTGCGAGATGGCCACCAGCGCCACGCCCTCGTCGACGTCGCCGAGCACGTCCCCGTACTCCCCCACCGGGTTGCCGTGCACCGTCGCCACGGTAGGTACGGCGCGGCGGCCGGCCACCAGCGGGCCGATTGTCGTGTGGTCGTGGATCACGTCGAAATCGGCGGGGGTGATCATGCGTTTGAGCCGGGCCAGGTGGGCCAGCTCGGGCAGCGACTCGCCGAGCCGCTCGTACTGGACCTCGGCAACTGTGGAGACGAAGCCGTTGGCGTCGGTGCCGTGCTGCTCACCGGCACCGAACAGGGTCACCGCGTGCCCGTGCGCGGCCAAGGCGTCCACAAGGCCGGCGACGACCTGTTCCAGGCCCCCGTAGCCGGGTGGCGGCACGGACAGCCACGGTGGAACCACCATCGCGATGCGCAACGACCGCTGCGACGAGCGGCGGTCGGCAGGCGGGTGGTTCACGACCACGAGTCCTCCCCCGTTGATCCCCCGGTTCGGGTGTCACGCCACCACCGTGGGGTGCGCGTGGGCGGCGGTTTCCCCTTGGCGCCACCGGTAAACCGGACAAGACGGACGCTCACCCGCCCACCAGGAGTTGGTCGTGGACGACCCGCACTCCCGGCGCGGACCAGGCCACCCGCTCGACCTGGTCCCGCTCCCACCAGGAGCGGACCACCCCGGAGAGGACCAGCGTCTCGCCGTCCACGTCCACGTCCACCGTCACCCGCTCGGCGCCGAGCGTCCGCGCCAGCGCCCGCTGGACGTCCTGGCGCAACCGCTCACCGTCCGTCGGCGTGGACGGTCGTACCTCAATGAGGTTCGTGATGCCGCGTACGCCGTCCAGACGGCGTACCTCACCCTCGGCGGCACGACGCTGCCACCCGAACTCGACCTCGCCGCGCAGCATCAGCCAACCGTTCGCCACTGTCACGTCGAGCCGTTCAGCGGGCACGAAGCTGTCCCACTCCAGCGCCCGCGAGGCCGCGAGGGCCAGGTCGGCGTCGGTACGCCCCGGGGCCCCCGGCAGGCGTACCTCGATGGTGTCGGCCACCGCCCGGACACCGCGTACGCGCCGCGCGCTGCGGACCGCCGCCCACCCCCGCGCGACGCCGTCCACGTATCCGCTCAGGGTCACGACGCCCCGGTCGACGGCCACGCCTATCTCGTTCGGCTGCAACTGCGGATCCCAGGCCAGCTCGGCCAGGACATCGCGCTGGATCCGCTCGTCGTCGCGGACAACCACCACCGCGCTCACGTCCCACCCCCGTACGGTCGCCGGTTCGCTTGCCGAACGTGCCGGGCCAACGGGTGACGGCGGTTCACCCGATCCGGGTGAACCGCCGCGCACCGCAGAAAAAAGCGGCGGGTGACGGAGCCAACCCCCTTGGCTCCGCCACCCGCCGCCGGAGGGAGGCAGGTTGGGTTTATCGGTTAGGACGTCTCGGCGAGCGTCACGGTTGCCGACTTCTCGGTGCCGTTCCGCTTGAACTGCACCTCGACCCGGTCTCCGACCTTGCCGGCCTGCACCGCGCCGACCAGGTCGTCGGAGTCGTTCACCGGCTTGTCGCCGAAGCGGGTGACGACGTCGCCGCGCTGGAGGCCGGCCTTCTCGGCCGGGCTGCCCGGGGTGACCGACGCGATGAGCGCGCCGCCGCCCTCGGCCTGGTTGACACCCACCCCGAGGGACGGGTGGCTGACCTTCTCGCCGCGCTGGAGCTTGCCCGCGACGTCCTTGGCCTTGTTGCTCGGGATGGCGAAGCCGACGCCGATGTTGCCGGTGCTCTGGCCGGAGGTGGCGATGGCGGTGTTGACGCCGATCACCTCGCCCCGGGTGTTGACGAGCGCGCCACCGGAGTTGCCGGGGTTGATCGGGGCGTCGGTCTGCAGCAGGCCGGAGATCGAGCTGGCCCCCTGGCTCTGCTGGTTCGGGTCCTGGGGCTGATTGTTGTCGCCGGCCCGGATGGTGCGGTCCCGGGCGCTGACGATGCCCGCGGTCACCGAGCCCTGCAACCCGAGCGGGCTTCCGAGGGCGAGCACCTGGTCGCCGACCTGCATGGCGTCACTGTCGCCGAAGGTGGCCGGCTTGAGGTCGCTCACGCCGCTGGCCTTCACCACGGCCAGGTCGGTCTTCGGGTCGGTGCCGACGATCTTCGCCTGGGCGTTCTTGCCGTCGGCGAAGACCACCTGCACCGAGTCGCCCGTGGCGGAGGCGACCACGTGGTTGTTGGTGAGCACGTATCCGTCGGCGCTGAGCACCACGCCGGAGCCCTCACCACTGTTGGTGGCGATGGAGACGACGCTGTCCTGAACGGCGGCGGCGATCTTCGGCAGGTCGGCGCTGTTGAGCACCGGGGCCGCCGTGTAGGTACGGGTGATGCCGTTGTCGCCGTCGAGGGCCAGCGCGAGCGCGCCGCCTGCCACACCGGAGCCGAGCATGAGGGCGAACACCGCGACACCGGCGCCTGCGAACTTGGCGATCCGGCTCGGCCGTGGCCCGGTGCCCGGCGGCGTGGCCTGCGGACCCCACGGAGGCATCGGCTGCCCGGGGTGCTGCTGGTGCTGGGCGTGCTGCTGGTAGGCCATGCCCGGCTGACCCCCGCCGGTCCAGCCGGACTGCTGACCCGCGTACCAGGGCGCACCCGGGTACTGCTGCGGATAGCCGGGTTGGCCGTGCGTGGGGTGCCCGGGGACCGGGTACGGCGCGGCGGAGGGGGTGCTCGTCGAGGGCTCGTAGCCGGTCGGCTGGCCGGCGTACCCGCTGGAGGGGGCCGGGGCGTCGGGAGCGGCGGTGGGGTGCGCGCCCTCGTCGGTCGAGACGACCTGGACGGGCGTGGTCGGGGAGTCGGTCTGCGCGCGTTCGTCGCGCGGCAACTCGGCGGTGGGGTGCGACGGCTCGGCGTCGGTGGGTGCCGGCCGCCGCTGCGGGTCGGACTCGAACTCGGTCATGGGACTACCTTCTCCCCAGGCACTGCGACCAACCTGGAATCGTCCTGGAAGTTGCCTGAAAGTCACTCGCCCACGCCCTCGACGTGTGGCACCTGCGGCAGCCGGACCCGGAAGGTGGCCCCGCCGCCCGGCGTCTCGACCACCTCGACCGAGCCGTGGTGGGCGGAGACCAGAGCCGCGACGATGGCCAGGCCGAGGCCGGTGCTGATGTTCCCGTCGGCCCGTCGGGTCCGCGCCGCGTCTGCCCGGTAGAACCGCTCGAAGACCCGCTCCGACTGTTCCTCGGTGAGACCGGGGCCGGTGTCGGCCACCTCCACCACGGCGAAGTTCCCTGGCTCGGCGCGCAGGCGCACGCTCACCTGGGCATCGGACGGGGTGTGGGTCAGCGCGTTTGTCACGAGATTGCCGATGACCTGGCGCAACCGCGCGTCGTCGCCGAACACGACGAGTGGGCCCGAATCGGGCGCGATCTCCAACTCGATACGCCGGTCCGGAGCGATCACCCGGGCCGCCTGCACCGCGTCGGAGGCGAGCACCGGCAGCTCCACCGGGGCCAGCGAGAGCGGCCGCTCCCGGTCCAGCCGGGCCAGCAGCAGCAGGTCCTCCACGAGCAGCCCCATCCGGGCCGCCTCGTCCTCGATGCGGCGCAGCAGGCCGGCGGTCTGCTCCGGTGCCCGCGCCGCGCCCTGCCGATACAGCTCGGCGAAGCCGCGGATGGTGGTCAGAGGGGTACGCAGCTCGTGCGAGGCGTCCGCGACGAACTGCCGCATCCGCTCCTCGGAGCGTCGCGCCCGCGCCTCGGACGCCTGGGCGGCGGCAGCGGCGTCGCGGGCGCTGCTCTCCGCCGAGCGGGCGGCGAACTCCGACGCGGCCCGGGCGGTGAACGCCGCCTCGATCTGGGTGAGCATCGCGTTCAGCGCTCGGGAGAGCCGTCCCAGTTCGGAGGTGGGTTGTTCGTGGCCCTCCTCCGGGTCGGGGACTCGGCGGGTCAGATCACCACCGGCGATGGCAGCGGCGGTCCGTTCGATCTCCACGAGCGGTTTGAGGCTGGTCCGGACGATCGCCGCGCCCACCGAGGCGAGCAGGAGCAGCACCGCGCCGCCCACCAGGAGGTCTATCCAGACCAGGCGCTTCACCGCCATGTCCACGTCGGTGAGGTGCTGGCCGATGGCCGCGAGCTGACCGTTCGGCAGCTCGGTGTAGAGCATCCGCCAGCGCACGTTGCTGGCCCGTGCCCGGACGGTGAAGGGTTCGCCTTCCAACTGCTCGAAGCCTGCGGCGTCGGCCGGCCACGGGGGCAGGTCGCCCATGCCGAAGCGTCTGTCGTCGAACTGGTAGCCGAGGACCCTGTCGCCGCTCGGGCTGGTCACCACCACCAGGTAGTCGGTCGGGATACCCAACCGACCCTGCTGCGCCGCCACCACCGCGCTCTCGATGCTGCGCGCCGAGCCGGTGAGTTCGCTGTCGACCTGGCCCACCAGGTAGCTGCGTAGGAAGAACGTGGTGAGCGAGCTGATGACCAGCAGCGCGCAGGCGACAAGGGCGAGCACCGCGGTCACGAGCTTCACCCGCAGTGGTACGGCCCGCAGTCGTCCCTTCGCCTGCTGGACCGCTTTCACGCCGCCGGCTTGCGCAGCACGTACCCCACGCCGCGGAGGGTGTGGATCAGCCGGGGTTGGGTGGTGTCGACCTTGCGCCGCAGGTAGGAGATGTAGGACTCGACGATGTTGTCGTCACCACGGAAGTCGTAGTTCCAGACGTGGTCGAGGATCTGCGCCTTGGACAGCACCCGGTTGGCGTTGAGCATCAGGTAGCGCAGCAGCTTGAACTCGGTCGGCGACAGCTGCACCCGCTGCCCGGCCCGGTGCACCTCGTGGGTCTCCTCGTCCAACTCCAGGTCGGCGAAGGTGAGCCGGGAGGGCGCCTGTTCACCGGTCGTGGTGCGGCGCAGCACGGCGCGGATCCGGGCGGTCAACTCCTCCAGGCTGAACGGCTTGGTGACGTAGTCGTCGCCGCCCAGGGTGAGCCCACGGATCTTGTCGTCGGTGGCGTCCCGCGCGGTCAGAAAGACCACAGGGGTACGCGTACCGCCCTCGCGGAGCATCCGGATGACCTCGAAGCCGTCGAGATCCGGCAGCATCACGTCGAGCACCACCAGGTCGGGCCGGTGGTCCTTGGCGGCGTTGAGGGCCGCGCTGCCACTGGTCGCGGTGGCCACGTCGAAGCCCGCGAACCGCAGGCTCGCGGAGAGGAGTTCGAGGATGTTCGGGTCGTCCTCGACGACGAGAAGTCGCGCCTCGGTTTGGGTAGCGGGCATGTGCCCATCATCGGTGACCTCACTGCACCGACGCTGGACGCTTCCTGGAAAATCCCTGTGAGTCCGGTCGGCGCGGATGTCAGCTGCGAAGGCTCTGTCAGCGCAGCAGCCGGCGGAGCCCGTCCAGGGTGCCGTCGAGGAGCCGGGTCGCGGTGCGCAGCTGGGTGTCGCTGAACCGCCGGGCGCGCGCCAGACGGCCGACCTCGGCGGCGAACGCGGCCAGCCGCTTATCGAACTCGTCGAGCAGGTCCGCGTCCGGTCCGTCGGACGACGCCGGCCGGGGCGGCGGGGCGGGCGGCTCCCACCGGGTACGCCGGGTCTGCCGGGTGGCCCCGTTCACCTCCCGCTTGAGGTCGCGCGTCGCACCACTCGACTCACCGCGCTCCTGGCCGGCGAGGGTGGAGAGGTCCGCCACGGAGGCGGCGATGTCCGCTTCCAGGACGGCCAGCTCGTCCGCCCGCTGGCGCAGCTCGCCTCGACCGGCATCGGTGATGGAGTACGTCTTGCGCCCTCCGCCTGCTGTGTGGCTGACCAGGCCCTCGGCTTCGAGGCGCTGGAGCCGGGGATAGATGGTGCCGGCGCTGGGCGCGTACAGCCCGAGGAACCGCTCCTCCAGGAGACGGATCAGCTCGTAGCCGTGCTTAGGGCCGTCGTCGAGGAGTCTCAGCAGGTAGAGCCGGAGCCGACCGTGGCTGAACACGGCGGTCACGGCGGCTCCTTCCGGTCGGGCTCCACGGTTGGGCGCGGGCCACGATGCTCCCGGGCGTCGCGGAGGCCCAGAGTTTAACCATCCCAACGGCGAAGACCTGGTGGCACCACGTGGTCGGGCAGGAATCCGCACCGACCGACGGTCGCCCCCCCGGGGGGACCAACCACCTCGGCCAGGGGCAGATCGGATGCCGCATACCGCCGGCCGCCGGCCGCGCCACTTGCCGCCGGCAACAGGTGTACGGCCGACTCGGCGGCCCGGGCCAGCAACCGCCGGTCGGCGTCACGGGCCGGGTGCAGCGCGGCGGCGATCGTCACAGTGACCACCAGGTCCCGCGCCGCCACCACCCTGGCCACCGAGCGCAGCAGGGTGTCCGCGCCGAGGAACGCGGCTGCCGTGGTGGCGGATCCGATGGCCTCGCACCGGTAGGCGAGTCGCAGCGGCACCACCAGGCTGCCCGAGTCGATGGCTGCCTGGAACATGGCCGGGCGGAACCCGCCCCCGGGGCGACACGTCACGGCGTCGTCGCCCGCGCACCAGGTCGTACCTTCGGGAAAGACCGCTACCGAGCGACCGGCGCGCAGCGTGTCGGCGAGCCGGCGCACGGTGGCAGGCAGCACCCGCGGCCGGGACCGGTCCACGAAGACCGTGCCGCCGGCGGCCGCGAGCAGACCGAGCACCGGCCAGTTACGGACCTCGCGCTTCGCCACCAGTCGGGCCGGCGCGACCGCCAGCACGGCCAGGATGTCCAGCCACGAGACGTGGTTGGCGACCAGCAGCGCGCGCCGCCGGGGCAACCGGCCCTTGATCACCAGTCGGACGCCGAAGGCCCGCGCGGTGGTCCGAGCCCAGCCACGCGCCAACGCCTGCCGCTCACACGCCGGCAACGCGGGCAGCACCGCCGCCACCCCCAGCCCGGCAAGCAGCATCCCGGTCGCCGCGGCCAGCCGGAGCACCCGGCGGGCCACCGGCACTGTCGGCACCTCGCCAGCCGCCGGCAGGCATTCCTCGCCGCAGCCGGAGGTCGGCCTCCACAGGTCGTGCGGTACGGCGGTCACCGCTGCGCCTCGCCGAGGAAGTGCCGCAGGTAGCGCGGGTTCATCCGGTCCAGCGAGAAGAGCACGTAGAAGTCCGCGCATCCGAAGTCCGGGTCGTACGACGGCTCGCCGCAGATCCACGCGCCCAGCCGCAGGTAGCCGCGCAACAGCGGCGGAACGGCGCTGGCACCGGCCGCCGAGCTGACAGCCGCCGTTGAGCTGACAGCCGCCGGCTCGGCGAACCACGGACGCAGCGGCCGGACCCGCAGCGGAGGCGGCGACAGGTGCCGGGCCTGTGCCTGGGCCCACACCTCGGCGACCGTCCGGCCGCCGTCGGCGATCGGGACGGAGGCGCAGCCACCGAGCCAGCGGGAGCCGCGCAGGTGCAGGTACCGGATGATCCCTGCCCACATCAGGTTGATCACCGCTCCGGAGCGGTGGTCCGGGTGCACGCAGGAGCGGCCCGCCTCGACCAGGTCGTCGCGCAGCGGGTCGAGCGCGGTGAGATCGAACTCGTCCTCGGCGTACCGCCGGTTGGTGCGCCCGGGCGGTAGCAGCCGGTACGTACCGACCACCTCGCCGCTGCTCTCGTGGCGGACGATCAGGTGGTCACAGTGGGCGTCGAAGGCGTCCACGTCCAACCCGGCAGCACCGGGACGGAGGGTGGCGCCTAGTTCGGTGGCGAACACCTCGTGGCGCAGGCGTTGCGCGGCCGCGACCTGGGTGGGGTCGTCGGCGATCAGCAGGGTGTATCCGCTGGTCGTCAGGGGTGCGCCAGCGACATGCAGAACGGCCATGGGACCTGTGTAGGTGCCCCGGGTGCCATCGGCGGTGACCACCGGTGTCGATCGGATGAACGGCGGCCGGCCGATGGACCCGACCGGGATCGTGCGAGGCTGCCGGAGGGCTGGCGCCGGTGCCGGCCACACCCCCACGGAGGTCGACACATGCGCATCGAGTCCCGCTACAACGGCCCTCCCGGCTCGGGCAACGGTGGTTGGAGCGCGGGAGTGTTCGCCACCGCGGTTGGCGGCTCCGAGCCTGTCGAGGTGACGCTGCGTCGGCCGCCGCCGCTGGACACCACGCTGAGCCTGGTGGACGGCGCGGTCCTCGACCCGGCCGGCGAGATCGTCGCCGAGGTCCGCCCGGCCGGTGACGTGGACGCCGTCGTACCCCCTGTCGACTGGGCGACAGCGGTGGCCGCCTCGACCAGCTACCCCGGGCTGGTCGAGCATCCGTTTCCCGGCTGCTACGTCTGCGGTCCGGACCGGGCGGACGGCCTGCGGATCTTCCCCGGCCGGCTGCCCGACGACCGGACCGCCGCGCCGTTTCGTGCCCCCGAGCAGGTCAGCGCGGCCACGGTCTGGGCGGCGTTGGACTGCCCCGGCGGGTGGACCGTGCTCGCGGCGGGCCGCCCGTACCTGCTGGGCCGGATCGCGGCGGCGATCGTCGCCCACCCCGCGCCGGGTGACGAGTGCGTGGTGACCGGCGCGCTGATCGGTGTCGACGGTCGCAAGGCGATGGTGCACACCAGCCTGTACGGCCCGGACGGCGCGCTGCTCGGGGCCGCCCGGGCCACCTGGATCGCCCGCTGACCTGCGCCGTCGTCCGCACGGGGGACGCGCCTCCACCGCGCGACGGACCACGCCGTACGGACCGCGCCTGATTGACCTTGTTGCTCGGGGCAGTCACGCTGTGCCACGGCGTACCTCGACGCCACGCACGGGAGGAGAACGATGACTGACGGGCAGCGAAGCCCCACCAGCGACGGTCAGATCGTGGTGTCCGGTCTGACGAAGCAGTACAAGAGTGTGCGGGCGGTGAACAACCTGTCCTTCACCGTGGCACCGGGGCGGGTGACCGGCTTCCTCGGCCCGAACGGCGCCGGTAAGACCACCACGCTGCGCATGCTGCTGAACCTGGTCACGCCGACCAGCGGCACGGCCACCATCAGCGGCCATCGGTACGCCGACCTCACCGACCCGCTGCGGCACGTCGGCGCGGTGCTGGAGGCTTCCAGCGCGCACAAGGGCCGTACCGGCATCAACCACCTGCGGGTCATCTGCGCGGCGGCCGGGCTGCCCAAGCAGCGGGCCGACGAGGCGTTGGCCCTTGTCGGGTTGACGCCTGCGGCGAAGCGCAAGTTCAAGGGCTACTCGCTGGGTATGAAGCAGCGTCTCGGCATTGCCGCGGCGATGCTCGGCGACCCGCGGGTGCTGGTCCTTGACGAGCCGGCCAACGGGCTCGACCCGGAGGGCATCCGGTGGATGCGTGGGTTCCTCAAGAACCTCGCCCACGAGGGCCGCACGGTGCTGGTCTCCAGCCACCTGCTGTCCGAGATGCAGTTGCTCGCCGACGACGTGGTGATCATCGCGGCCGGGCAACTGGTCCGGCAGGGGCCGGTCGACCAGGTTCTGGGGTCGATGACACAGGGCGCCCGCGTGCGGGTCCGCACCCCGCAGGCCGAGGCGCTGACCGCCGCGCTCAAGGCCCAGTCGGCCACCGTCGACACCGACGAGCACGGCACCCTGCTGGTCGCCGGGGTGGACGCCCCGACGATCGGCCGGGCCGCCCTGGCCGCTGGCGTGGAGTTGCACGAACTGACAACGGAACGGCCCGACCTGGAACGGGTCTTCCTGGAGCTGACGGCCGGAAAGGCGGGCATCCGATGAACCTCGTCCGATCCGAGCTGCTCAAGATCCGTACGACGAACACGTGGTGGGTCTTCGCGCTCATCAGTCTGCCGCTCTGGGCGCTCACCCTGCTCATCAACTGGTTGCAGACCGACGTCCTAGCCAGCGAGGAGTTCGGCGAGGTGCCGGCCGACCAGGTCGACACGCTGACGGCCGCGGCAAGCCCGGACGCGCTCTCGTCGAACCTTTTCACCACCGGGCAGTTCTTCGGTCTGCTGATCGTGATGCTGCTGGGCATCATCGTGGTGACAAGCGAGTTCTTTCACCAGACGGTCACCACCACGTTCCTGACCAATCCGCACCGCACCGCGGTGATGACCGCCAAGCTCGTTGCGGCGAGCGTTCTGGCGCTGCTGTTCTGGCTTGTCACCACCGCGTTCAACCTGGTCGCCGGTTCGTTGGTCCTGAACTCGGTCGGGTTGGGCTCGCAACTGGGCAACGACGCGGCCTGGCGCGCGATCGGGTTGAACCTGCTCGCGTACCTGCTCTGGGCGGTGTTCGGCGTCGGCATCGGGGTGCTGATCCGCAGCCAGATCGGCGCCACGGTGACAGGCATCCTGCTGTACCTGGGTGGCTCGATCGGGGCCATCGTGGTGATCAGCATTCTGGCCGCCCGCTGGGGTGACTGGATCAACAACCTGCAACTGCTGGTGCCGTCGCTGGCCTCGTCGCTGATGGTCACCGGCGCGGACATCCCCGGCAACCCGCCGCGCTGGGCGGGTGCCGCGGTGCTCATCGGGTACGCGGTGGTCACCGGCCTGGTCGGCACGCTGTTGATGCGTCGACGCGACATCTCCTGAGCGACCGTTTCCGGGGTTGGCGGCGGCACGGCCGCCACCCCGGGAACGCCGTACCGTGACGGCCTGTGGCGCCGCGCACGACCGGCATCCGTATTGGGTCGCTTTACCAGTTGGTGACCGGTCACGCAGCGCTTACTGAACTTCTGGCATCTTCTGTGAATCCGGCCACGGTGCGGAGGCGGAAATGCCAGGGAGTTTCGTACGGCGTAGCCTGGGAGTCGTCCTGTCCGTGCCGTTCACTGGCCCGGCGAGGCACCCGCGTGACACACAACCCGCGTGAAAGAGGCGATTACCGGCCGTGTCGACCCAGCAGACTTCGCAGGAGAACCCACTGGCGGGTTTCGGCCCGAACGAGTGGATCGTCGAGGAGATGTACCAGCGATACCTCGCCGACCCCACGAGTGTCGATTCTGCCTGGCACGACTTTTTTGCCGACTACCGACCGGCGCCGGGCGCCGGGACACCGCGCGGAGGTGAGGCGTCGGGCAAACCGGCCGCCGCACCCGAGCCGGCCGGCCAGCCGGAGGCGGCAGCCACGGTGAGCCAGCCGAGCAGCGCCCAGCCGGCCACCGCCGCTAAGCCGACCGCCGCGAAGCCGGCGTCGGCCAAGCCCGCCGCGTCGGAGGCTGCTCCGGCCAAGGCCGCACCGGCCAAGACCGCGCCGGGCAAGGCCGCACCGGCGAAGCCTGCCGCGAAGGCCGCCAAGGCCGACACGTCAAGCGATGACGGTCCGCAGACCACGCCGCTGCGAGGTGTCGCCGCGAAGATCGTCCAGAACATGGACGCTTCCCTGAGCGTGCCCACCGCGACGAGCGTGCGCGCGGTCCCGGCCAAGCTGCTTGTCGACAACCGCATCGTGATCAACAACCACCTCGCCCGTGGGCGCGGCGGCAAGGTCAGCTTCACCCACCTGGTGGGCTACGCGATGGTCCGGGCGCTCGTCCAGCACCCGGAGATGAACAACTCGTTCGCCGAGGCCAACGGCAAGCCGGCAGTGGTCCGCCCGGCGCACGTCAACCTGGGCATCGCGATCGACCTGGCCAAGCCCGACGGCAGCCGCAACCTGGTGGTCCCCTCCATCAAGGGCTGCGAGCAGATGGACTTCCGGCAGTTCTGGCAGGCGTACGAGGACGTGGTCCGGCGGGCGCGGCGCAATGAGCTGACCATGGAGGACTACTCCGGCACCACGATCTCGCTGACCAACCCGGGCGGCATCGGCACCGTGCACTCGATGCCGCGGCTGATGCAGGGGCAGAGCGCGATCATCGGCGTCGGCGCGATGGAGTACCCGGCGCCGTACCAGGGCATGTCCGAGACCACCCTCGCCGAGCTGGCGGTCAGCAAGATCATCACGCTGACCAGCACGTACGACCACCGGGTCATCCAGGGCGCACAGTCCGGCGAGTTCCTCAAGGTCATGCACGAGCTGATCCTCGGTGAGCACGACTTCTACGACGAGATCTTCACCTCGCTGCGCATCCCGTACGAGCCGGTGCGGTGGATGCGCGACGTGGCGGTCAACTCCGAGGGCCAGATCAACAAGACGGCCCGGGTGCACGAGCTGATCCACGCGTACCGGGTGCGCGGTCACCTGATGGCCGACACCGACCCGCTGGAATTCACCATCCGCAAGCACCCCGACCTGGACGTCCTCCAGCACGGGCTGACCCTGTGGGACCTCGACCGCGAGTTCCCGGTCAACGGCTTCGCCGGCCGCAAGCGGATGAAGCTGCGCGAGATCCTGGGCGTGCTGCGCGACTCGTACTGCCGCCGGGTCGGCATCGAGTACATGCACATCCAGGACCCGGAGGAGCGGCGCTGGGTCCAGGAGCGGATCGAGCGCAAGTACGAGAAGCCGTCCGCCGACGAGCAGAAGCACGTCCTCAACCGGCTCAACGCCGCCGAGGCGTTCGAGACCTTCCTGCAGACCAAGTACGTCGGCCAGAAGCGCTTCTCGCTGGAGGGCGGCGAGTCGCTGATCCCGCTGCTGGGTGAGGTGCTGGAGTGCTCCGCCGAGAGCGGCCTGGACGAGGTCGTCATCGGCATGGCGCACCGGGGTCGGCTCAACGTGCTCGCCAACATCGTCGGCAAGCCGTACGAGAAGATCTTCTCGGAGTTCGAGGGTCACCTGGACCCGCGCTCGACGCAGGGCTCCGGCGACGTGAAGTACCACCTGGGCCAGAACGGCAAGTTCACCACGCCCGGCGGCGACCACTCGGTCAAGGTGTCGGTGGTGGCCAACCCGTCGCACCTGGAGGCCGTCGACCCGGTGCTTGAGGGCATCGTCCGGGCCAAGCAGGACCGGATAGACCTCAAGCTGGAGGGCTACACCGTGCTGCCGCTCGCGGTGCACGGCGACGCCGCGTTCGCCGGCCAGGGTGTGGTCGCCGAGACGCTCAACCTGTCGCAGTTGCGCGGCTACCGCACCGGCGGCACCGTGCACGTGGTGGTGAACAACCAGGTCGGCTTCACCACCGCCCCGGAATACAGCCGGTCGAGCCTCTACAGCACCGACGTGGCCCGGATGATCCAGGCGCCGATCTTCCACGTCAACGGCGACGACCCGGAGGCCGTGGTCCGGGTGGCCCGGCTGGCCTTCGAGTACCGGCAGACGTTCAACAAGGACGTCGTGATCGACATGGTCTGCTACCGGCGACGCGGGCACAACGAGGGCGACGACCCGTCGATGTCCAACCCCCAGATGTACAAGATCATTGACTCGAAGCGTTCGGTGCGCAAGCTCTACACCGAGGAGCTGATCGGTCGCGGCGACATCACCGTGGAGGACGCGGAGGAGCTGCTGCGCGACTACCAGGCGCAGCTGGAGAAGGTCTTCAAGGCCACCCGGGACGCCGCCGCGGCACCGCGCCAGCTCAACCGGCCGCGCCGCGAGGAGGAGCCGGAGCCGCAGGTCGACACGGCCACCGACGTCTCCGTGGTGAAGGCGGTCGGCGACGCGCACGTCAACCTGCCGGAGGGCTTTACGCCGCACAAGCGGATCCAGCAGCTGCTCGACCGGCGGGCCAAGATGTCCGTCGACGGCAACATCGACTGGGGCTTCGGCGAGATCATCGCGTTCGGCTCGCTGCTGCACGACGGGGTCACCGTCCGGCTCGCCGGGCAGGATTCGCGTCGCGGCACGTTCGTCCAGCGGCACGCCTCGGTGGTCGACTCCCGCACCGGCGACGACTACCTGCCGCTGATGTCGCTCACCGGCGACGGCGAGCGCTCCCGGTTCTTCGTGCACGACTCGCTGCTCAGCGAGTACGCGGCGATGGGCTTCGAGTACGGCTACTCGGTGGAGAACATCAACGCGCTTGTCGCCTGGGAGGCCCAGTTCGGTGACTTCGTCAACGGCGCCCAGTCGGTGATCGACGAGTTCATCTCCTCCGGCGAGGTCAAGTGGGGTCAGCGTTCCGCCGTGACCCTGCTGCTGCCGCACGGCCACGAGGGTCAGGGCCCGGACCACACCTCTGGTCGTCCGGAGCGTTTCCTTCAGATGTGCGCCGAGGACAACATGCGGGTGTCCATCCCGACGACTCCGGCGAACTACTTCCACCTGCTGCGTCGCCAGGCCCTGTCGCCGAAGCGCAAGCCGCTCGTGGTGTTCACGCCGAAGTCGCTGCTGCGGCACAAGCTCTGCGTCTCCTCCGTCGAGGACTTCACCACCGGCACCTTCCAGCCGGTGCTGCGCGACACCGGCGCCCCGGCGCCGGAGGCGGTCAAGCGGGTGCTGCTCTGCTCGGGCAAGGTCTACTACGACCTGTTCCAGGCCCGTCAGGAGCGCGGCGTCACCGACACCGCGATCATCCGGATCGAGCAGCTGTACCCGCTGCCGGTGGAGGAGATCCGGGCCGCTCTGGCGCAGTACCCGAACGCGGAGGACTTCGCCTGGGTGCAGGAGGAGCCGGCCAACCAGGGCGCCTGGTCGTTCGTCGCGCTCAACCTGCTGGAGCACCTCACCGACGTCCGGCTGCGGCGGATCTCCCGCCCGGCCGCGGCCGCTCCGGCGGTCGGCTCGGCCAAGACCCACGAGGTCGAGCAGGCGGCTCTGATCGAGGCGGCACTCCCCCGCCCGTGACCTGAACGCACCGCGAGAGCCGGGGCAGCGCCGTCACCACGGCCTGCCCCGGCTCTCGTCGGCCCACCGACCACCCGCCCGGCCGCACCGGGTCGAGAGCATGAGGATGTACGCGATGTACTTCACCGACCGTGGCATCGAGGAGCTCGTGGAGCGCCGGGGTGACGAGCAGGTGACCCTGGAGTGGCTGGGCGAGCGCCTTCGGGACTTCGTCGACCTCAACCCCGAGTTCGAGACGCCGATCGAGCGTTTCGCCACCTGGCTGGCGCGCCTGGACGACATCGACGAGGACTGACCGCCTGCCGGACTACGCGCCGACGATTAACTGGCCGAGCCGCCCCGGCGGTGGAGGTTACGGCGCCGGGCGCGCGTCGACGGGCGACGGGGGCCTGACCGGCGCGATGGGCGGCGGTTCCAGGCCGGTCCGTCGCAGTTTCTGCCAGCCCAGCCGGCCGCCGGTCAGCGCGGTGACCACCGACTGGATGATCACCAGGTACATCAGTTGGCGGTACGCGAACTGCTGAAGCGGCAGGACCCACAGCACGCCGAGCTTCTCCCGGTCCAGTCGGAACGCCACCATTGCGGTGACCAGCTGCATGCCGAGCATCGCCAGCCAGGCGATTGCTGTGGCCTTCCGGTCGAGGAAGAACAGGCCGTAGAGCGCCATCAGGTCGATCACCGGCGCGAGCAGCGGGAGAAGCACTCCGAAGAGGCTGACGAAGAACAGGCAGCGCCTGGTGAACCGGCCTGAGGCGCCCCGGTCGAGCACTGAGCGGCGGTGCTTCCACAACGCCTGCATGGTGCCGTAGCTCCACCTGTAGCGCTGTTTCCAGAGCTGGCCGATGCTCGTCGGCGCCTCGGTCCAGGCGCGGGCCGTCTCCTCATAGACGATCTTCCAGCCGGCGCGGCCGAGGGCGATGGTGATGTCGGTGTCCTCGGCCAGCGTGTCGTCGGTCAGCCCACCGGCGTAGCGCAGCGCCTCCCGCCGGAAACCGCCGATCGCACCGGGCACCGTCGGCATGCAGCGCAGCGTCTCGTAGAGCCGCCGGTCCAGGTTGAAGCCGATGACGTACTCGATGTGCTGCCACTTGGCGATCAGGCTGCGCCGGTTGCCGACCTTGACGTTGCCGGCCACCGCGCCCACCCGGGGGTCGGCGAACGGCTGCACCAGCCGACGGACGGAGTCGGGCTCGAAGATGGTGTCCCCGTCGACAAGCACGAGCAGGTCGTGCCGGGCCAGCGCGATGCCGGTGTTCAACGCGCTGGGCTTGCCGCCGTTGGGCTTGCGGACCACCCGGACGTTCGGCAGGCGGAGCGCCTCGACGATGTCCGCGGTCCCGTCGGTGGAGCCGTCGTCGACGACGATCACCTCGATCCCGCCGGGATGGTCGCCATTGGCGAGCGAGCGGACCGCCGCGGCGATCCCCTCCTTCTCGTTGTACGCGGGCACGATCACCGACACCGGCTCGGTGACCGGCGGCCCCCACGTCCAGTCCCTGGACCGACGGCGGCGGGCGTGCCGGCCGGAGAGCACGATCAGCACTGCGGTACGCCCCACCGTGAGCGCGCCGACGAGGACGAACAGGACGCCGAGCACGCCCAGCACGTCGTCGGCGCCGCGCACCGCCCAGACCAGCATCCGGCCGCGCCAGCGGTCCCCGGCGGTGGCTGCCACCCCGGCGTCCACCCGGTGGTCGACACCGGCGGCGGCGAAGGCGAGGTTCAGTCCCTCGGTGGCGGTGACGAAGCGGTATCCCCGTTCCTTCATCAGCGGGATGAACCGGTCCAGGGCGGCCACTGTCTGTGAGCGGTCGCCGCCGGCGTCGTGCCACAGCGTGACCGCACCCGACGTACCATCCGGGGTCGCATTCTCGATGATCTTGTCTACGCCGGGTCGTGCCCAGTCCTTGCTGTCGGTGTCGTTGAGCACCGTCAGGTAGCCCAGATCCCCGGCGGACCTCACCACCGGCCAGTCCCGGTTGTCGATAGCGTTGGCGTGCGAGGAGTAGGGAAACCTGATCAGTGGGGTCCGCACGCCGGTGACGGCCGCCACGACGAGCTGCGTCCGGCCGTACTCCAGCTGTCGCCGCCAGGCCGGCAGCTCGGCGAGCTGGGGGTGGGTGAAGGTGTGCACGCCGACCTCGTGGCCACCCGCGACAAGGCTCCGGGCCGCGTCGGGGTGCCGGGAAACCTGCGAGCCCAGCACGAAGAACGTGCCCTTGACCTGGTGGGCGTCCAGGACGCGGAGCACCTCGGGGGTCCAGACCGGGTCGGGGCCGTCGTCGAAGGTGAGCGCGATCGTCCGCTCCGGCAGCCGGTAGGAGCGGACCTGCTCGCTGTTGGCGCTGATGATCGGTCCGCCGGTCACCACCGAGGTGGGGACGTCCCGCTGACCGCTGCTGCTCTGGTGGTGGTCCGGCGTGAAGGAGGCGTTCGTGTACGCGTTGACGAAGAGCACGCTGCCCAGGACGGCAAGCAGCATGCCGAGCAGGATCCACCGCGGTTGCGGTACGGCCCGGCGGCGGTGGCGGGTCGGTGTGATCGTCGGTTCAGCCATCGGCGCGGGGACCGACGGCCTGCTCGGGCCGTTCGTCCGGCACCGACGGCGGGTTCTCGGTGGGTGCCGTCACAGTGGGTGCGGGGGCCTGCGGGGCGGTCGGTGCCGGCCTGGAGGGGGTCGGCCGGCCCGCCGGGTCGCGGGTCGGTGGGCGGGTGGCGGCCGGCGGGCGGGTGACACTCGGTGACCGGGTGGGTGCCAGCGAGGGGGGTAGCGCCGGGACTGCTGTGGGCGCCGTGGTGACCGTCGGCGTGCGGGGGGCAGCCGTCGACGGATCGGGAACGGCTGCGGTCGCCCCGGTCTGCGGTGCGGGCCGCTCGGACTGCTTGACCTCGTCGACGAACGGGAGCACCGTGTGCGGCTCCACCACGCCAGCGAAGCTGACACCCACCAGCGCGGTGTAGATCAGGCCGAGTAGCCCCGCGACGTACGCGAGCAGGCGCAGGCGGGAGAGGCGCCGACCGCTGGGGTCGACGAAGACCGGCGACTGCTTGCGTACAGCGGTCATCAACGCGGTGGGGTTGTCGGACCGCCCCATGATCATGGTCGGTGCGTCGAACAGGGACGGACGCACCTCGGTCGGCGCGTCGGTCAGGGCCGGCCGCCCGTCGAACAGGGCCGGGCGCACCTCCGTGGGCGCGTCGGACAGGGCTGGGCGCACCTCGGTCGGCGCGTCGAGGAGGGACGGCGCCACGGGCCGCCTGGACGTCCGGTGGGGTACGCGCGGGAGTCGGCGCGAGCCATCGACATCCATAACGCGTCCGGTACGCTTCGAGTCGGCGGCCGAACCGCAGCCTGCCTCGCCTGCGGGCATCGACCTCCCGATCGACGTATCGTCGCTGCTCACACGGTGGGCAGTCATGGCGCGAAGTCTAGGCGCGAATATCGCTCACCTTCATCTTCCGTCTCGCTGATGAGACATGGGCCGCACGCATGGGCCCCAGCAAAAAGATCATGCAGCCGTATGACTACTCAGAGTAGTCGCCCATTCGGTCGATCGACCGCCAGGCCAGGTCTGATCGGGCCGGCCGACGTGACGAACCGGGGTCGTACCCCGCCGAGCAGCCGACCCACCCCCTCGAACCGGACCGCCCCCGCACCCGGCCCGGCAGACGGCGCATGTCGATCGCCTCGCCCGGTCGCCGGCACGGCCACATTCGCACCCCATATCCGGCTGGTGATGTCGCGGTCCAGGGCCACCGGACCCGCGCGCGGCAGACGGTGATCTTCTAGGGTGGGTGCGTGGCCCGCAGCGTCTATCTGACCAGCGTGGGGTCCGGCGGGGGCAAGTCGACCATCGCCCTCGGCCTCGCGGAACTCCTCTCCCGGCAGGTCGAGCGGATCGGCGCGTTCCGACCGCTTGTCTCCGGCAGCCGACCCGACCCGATCCTCGCGCTCCTGCACGACCGCTACCGGATCGAAGTGCCCGAGGACGAGCTGACCGGCACGACGTACGCCGAGGCGGCCGCGCTTGTCGCCGACGGCCGCCGCGAGGAGCTGATCTCGCGGATCGTCGAGCGGTACCGGGCTGTCGAACGGCGCTGCCCGGCGGTGGTCGTGGTGGGCAGCGACTTCGCCGACGGCGGGGACGGCGCCGGCCCCCGCGAGCTGGCCTTCAACGCCCGGCTCGCCACCGAGTTCGGCAGCGTGGTGGTGCCCGTCGTGGACGGCTTCGGCCAGCCGCCCGAGTCCATCGCGGCGACGGCGCGTGGGGCGTACCACGATCTGGTGGACCTGGGCGCGACGGTGCTCGCGGTCATTGCCAACCGGGTGTCCGAGCCGATGACGTTGCCAGAGCTGCCGGTTCCCGCGTACGCCATCCCGGAGGTGCCGACCGTGTCGGCGCCGACGGTGGCCGAGGTCGCGACGGCGCTCGACGCCACGCTGCTGGCTGGCGACGACGCCACACTCGGTCGGGACGTCCTCGACTACGTGGTCGGCGCGGCGCACGTGCCGATCCTGCTCGACCACCTGACCGAAGGGGCGCTTGTCATCACCCCCGGCGACCGCGCCGACCTGATCGTCGCGGCGAGTGCCGCGCACGTGGCCGGGCAGGTCTCGCTGGCAGGCGTGATCCTCACCCTCGGCGAGCAGCCCGACCCCCGGGCGATGCGCCTTGTCGAGCGGCTCAACACCGGGTTCGCCGTGCTGTCGGTGCCCAGCGACAGCTACGACACCGTCGAGGCGTCCAGCCGGATCGAGGCGCGGCCCAGCCCGGCCAACCCGCGCAAGGTGGAGGCCGCCCTCGGCGCGTTCGAGGGCAACGTGGACACCGCCGACCTGGCCCGCCGGCTGCGGGTCAGCCGGTCGGAGCGGGTCACCCCGCTGATGTTCGAGTACGACCTGATCGACCGCGCCCGGGCCAACCGCCGCCGGCTGGTGCTGCCGGAGGGGACCGAGGAGCGGATCCTGCGCGCCGCCGAGATCCTGCTCCGCCGGGGCGTGGCCGACCTCACCCTGCTCGGCCGTCCGGACGACATCGCCCGCCGCACCCGTGAGCTGGGCATCGACCTGACCGGCGCGGACGTCGTCGACCCGGTCAGCAGCCCCTGGCGGGACGAGTTCGCGGCCGAGTACGCGAAGCTGCGCGCCCACCGGGGGGTCACCGTCGAGCTGGCGTACGACGTGGTGGCGCAGGCCAACTACTTCGGCACCCTCATGGTGGCCACCGGGCACGCCGACGGAATGATCTCGGGGGCCACGCACACCACCGCCGCCACCATCCGGCCGGCGTTCGAGATCATCCGTACGGTCCCGGACGTCTCGGTGGCCTCCAGCGTCTTCTTCATGCTGCTCGCCGACCGGGTGCTCGTCTACGGCGACTGCGCCGTCAACCGCGACCCGGACGCCGCGCAGCTCGCCGACATCGCGATCTCGTCGGCCGACACCGCTGCCCGGTTCGGCATCGAGCCCCGGGTGGCGATGCTGTCGTACTCCACTGGCAGCTCGGGCGCGGGCGCGGACGTGGAGAAGGTCGCCACGGCCACCGAGCTGGTCCGGGAGCGCCGCCCCGACCTGCTGGTCGAGGGACCCATCCAGTACGACGCGGCGATCGACCCGGCGGTGGCCGCGACCAAGCTGCCCGGCAGCCCGGTGGCCGGCAAGGCCACTGTCTTCATCTTCCCGGACCTCAACACCGGCAACAACACCTACAAGGCGGTGCAGCGGTCCGCCGGGGCGGTCGCCGTCGGCCCGGTGATGCAGGGCCTGCGCCGGCCGGTGAACGACCTGTCCCGGGGCGCGACAGTGCCGGACATCGTCAACACGGCGGCGATCACCGCCATCCAGGCCGCCACCGAGGAGGGCTCGTGAGTCGGGTACTTGTGCTCAACTGTGGGTCGTCGTCGGTGAAGTGGCGGCACTACGACGGGGACCGGACCCTGGACAAGGGCACCGTCGAGCGGGTCGGCGAGCCCGGCGGCGGCCCCGCCGACCACGCCGGGGCCGTACGGCAGATCCTCGGCGATCTGGACCTGGACGGGCTCACCGCGGTCGGGCACCGGGTGGTGCACGGCGGGCGGAAGTTCAGCACCCCGGTCCTCATCGACGACGCGGTGCTGACCGCGATCCGCGACCTCGTGCCGCTCGCCCCGCTGCACAACCCGGCCAACCTGGCCGGCATCGAGGTGGCCCGGGCGGCGCTGCCGGACGTCGCGCAGGTCGCCGTCTTCGACACCGCGTTCCACCACACCCTGCCGGAGGCCGCCGCGACCTACGCGATCGACCTGGACACCGCGCAGCAGTACGGCATCCGCCGGTACGGCTTCCACGGCACCTCGCACGCGTACGTCTCCCGACGCACCGCCGAACTGCTGGACCGCCCGTACGACAAGCTCAACACCATCACCCTGCACCTGGGCAACGGCGCGAGCGCCTGCGCGGTGTCCAACGGCCGCAGCGTCGCCACCTCGATGGGGATGTCCCCGTTGGAGGGGCTGGTGATGGGCACCCGCAGCGGCGACCTGGACCCGACCGTGATCTTCCACCTGCGCCGTGAGGGCGGGATGTCGGTCGACGACATCGACGACCTGCTCAACCACCGCAGCGGCCTGCTCGGGCTCACCGGCGTCAACGACATGCGCGAGGTGCTGCAGCGCCGGGCGGCCGGGAATCGGGCCGCCGCGCTGGCCTTCGACGTGTACTGCCGGCGGATCACCGGGTACGTCGGCGCGTACTACGCGCTGCTCGGCCGGGTCGACGCGATCACGTTCACCGCGGGTGTGGGCGAGCACGCCGCGCCGGTGCGGGCCGCCGCACTGGCCGGGCTGGCCCGGCTGGGCATCGCCGTGGACTCTGACCGCAACGACGGCGACGGCGACCGGCTCATTTCGCCGGACGGCGCCGAGGTGAGCGTGTGCGTCATCCGCACCGACGAGGAACGGGAGATCGCCCAGCAGACCCGTGAGGTGGTCGACGGCGGCGGCTCGCAGCGCCAGCTAGGCGACGAGCCAGGCGACGACGGCCACCAGGAGCACGACGACCGCAGCCACACCGATGATCAGCGGGAGGCGGGACGGTGACTCCGTCGACCCGGCGGCCTCCGGCGTCTGGGTGAACGCGCGGAACGCCTCGGTGTTGCCGCTGGGGTCCGTGTAGTTCTCAGCCATGCCGGTGACAGTAGCGAAGACGGCGTCGGCGTACCGTCCCGCCCACTCCGTCGGCCCGTGTCGACCCGGCCGGCGGAGTCGACCCACCCGGGTGGCGGTGCAGCCGGGCCGGACGGCGGGCTCGCGGCGCACCCTCTGCCACCTACGGTGAAGCCATGGGGGCGGGGCGGCTGATCGCCGTACTTGTGGTGTCGGCTCTGTTGGCTGGCTGCGCGCCTGCCACCGCCGCGCCGGGCGGGTCCAGCATCCCGGCGCCGGCGCGTCGGGCGCCCGAGGGGTCGTACGCCGTCGGCGTGCGTACGTTCACCCTCGATGCGCGCTCGGCGCGTCCCCTGCCGGTGACCATCTGGTACCCGTCGTCGACCGGCAACGTGGCCCCCGGGCGGTTCCCGGTGGTGATCTACAGCCACGGTCTGTACAGCCGGCCCGAGTTGCACGCCGGGCTGACCACCCGGTGGGCGGCGGCCGGATTCGTGGTTGCCGCCCCCGCTTACCCGCACACCCGACAGGGAGCCGCCCGGTTCACCCGGGCCGATGTCCGCAACCAGCCCGCCGACGGCTGGCGGCTCATCCGGCACCTGAGCCGCCTCGACAGCGAGCCCACCGATCCGCTCGCCGGCCACCTGGACCTCGCGTCGATCGCCGCCGCCGGGCACTCCGCGGGCGGCTTCACCACAAGCGGCATGTTCGCCGAGGGCCACCCCGCCCGGCTGCGCTCCGGCATCGTGATCGCCGGCGGCGGACTGCCCGGCAGCTTCGCCGGGCCCGTCGCTCCGCTGCTCTTCGTGCACGGTACGGCCGACCAGGTGGTGCCGCTGACTGTCGGCCGGGCCGCGTACGCGCGCGTACCGGGGCCGGCCGCGTTCCTCAGCCTGCTCGGTCAGGGCCACGGCGAATACCTGACACCGGGCAACCCCGGTTTCGCGGCGGTCCTCGCCACCACCATCGACTTCCTCCGCTGGACCCTCTACGGCGACCGGGCAGCGGGAGCACGCCTGCCCGTCGGCGCCCGCACGCCCCTGACCCGCTACGAGTCCCGTCCGCCCCACTGACACCAACACCCCGGCTCGCGAACCGGTTACACGGCCACCTGGCCGGTCGATGTGGCGTCGTCCCCGCCCTGGCGTTCGGCGTTGCCATCCTGGTCGAGCAGGTCCTCGTACACGCCGATCTTGAAGGTGATCAGGTCGAGGCACTGGGCGAGCCGGCCCATCTGGCCGGTGACGCGCTCGTGGTGCTCGCGCAGGAGCGCGAGCCGCTCGCGCTCATTGCCGACGCCGTCGCGGACGAGGTCGGCGTACCGCCGGAGCGCGGGCAGCGGCATGCCCGAGGCGCGGAGAATGATGCAGACGGTCAGCCAGTCCACGTCGTCCTGGCTGTAGACGCGACGTCCGCCGGGGCCGCGGCGTATGGGGCTGACGAAGACGCCCTCCTGCTCGTAGAAGCGCAGTGCGTGCACGCTCAGACCGGTGCGCTCGGCGACCTGCCCGATGCTCAGAATCGCGGGGACGTCAGCCATGTCGTGCAGGATAACGAGGGTTGACCTAGAGCCGACTCTAGCTCCTAGGGTGCCAGGTGATCATCAATGAATCGCCAGAGGAGCATCGCCATGCGCTACCGCACCCTCGGCGGCACCGGCATCGAGGTGAGCACCCACTGCCTCGGGACCATGATGTTCGGTGCCGTCGGCAACCCCGACCACGACGACTGCGTCCGCATCGTCCACACAGCCCTGGATGAGGGCATCAACTTCGTGGACACCGCCGACATGTACGGCCAGGGCGAGTCCGAGCAGATCGTCGGGAAGGCACTGCGAGGGCGGCGCGACGACGTCGTACTCGCCACCAAGGCGCACTTTCCGATGGGCGAGGGGCGCAACCGCGGTGGGAACTCGCGACGGTGGATCCTCACGGCGGTCGAGGAGAGCCTCCGGCGTCTGGACACCGACTGGATCGACCTCTACCAGATCCACCGCCCCGACCCCCGCACCGACATCGAGGAGACGCTCTCGGTGCTCACCGACCTCGTACGCCAGGGCAAGATCCGCGCCTTCGGCTGCTCGACGTTCCCGGCCGAGGAGATCGTCGAGGCGCACCACGTCTCCGAGCGTCGCGGCCTTGGCCGGCTGCGCACCGAGCAACCGCCGTACTCGATCCTGGCCCGGGGAGTCGAGGCCTCGCTCCTGCCGGTCTGCCAGCGCTACGGCATGGGGGTGCTGGTCTGGAGCCCTCTCGCCTTCGGGTTCCTCACCGGCAGATACCGCAAGGACCAACCCGTCGACCTGTCGACCGGGCGTGCCGTCCTGCGCCCGGCGCAGTTCGATCCCACGATCGCCGAGAACACCGCCAAGCTCGACATCGTCGAACAGCTCGTCGACCTCGCCGCACAGGTCGGCTGCACGCTGCCGCAGCTCGCCATCGCCTTCACTGTGGCCCATCCCGCCGTCACCTCGGCGATCATCGGGCCACGGACCACCGGGCAACTGGAGGATCTGCTCAAGGGCGCCGCGCTCACCCTCGACGACGCCGTCCTCGATCGGATCGACGAGATCGTGCCGCCCGGAACCAACAGGTACAACCCCAACGCCGCCTTCCCACCGCCCGCACTTACCGACACCGCACGCCGACGGCGACCACTCGCCGAACGCGCCGCAGCGTGAGGTGGGTGGGTGACGGAGTCGGCACAGCGCGCCCAACCCGGTGACCCCGGCAGGGCACAATTGGCCTCATGTCTCGTCGCGTCACTGCCACGCTGCTGGCCACCACTCTGCTCATGGCCGGTCTGGTCGGCTGCTCCTCGGACGCCCCGGAGACCGAGAGCGCGCCGGCGCCGGCCACGCCACCGCCCGCCGCCAGCGCCACACCGACACCGCAGGTCCCCGCCGGGACCGCGCCGGAGACCGCCTTCGCCGTCGGCGTACGCCAGCTGAAGCTGAACCGGGACGGCCGTGCGCTGCCGGTCACGCTCTGGTACCCGGCGGCCGGGAAGGCCGGCGGCGCGGCGAAGCGGTCCGCGACGGCCGCCCAGGGCCGTTTCCCTGTGGTGATGTTCAGTCACGGCCTCACGGGCCACCCGGACGACTACGCCCCACTGCTGACCCGGTGGGTGGCGGCCGGTTTCGTCGTGGCCGCTCCGATCTTTCCGCACACCTCGCGGGGCAGCGACGGCAAGCTCGTCGACGTGCTCAACCAGCCGGCCGACGTGTCGTACGCGCTGACCCAGGTTCTCAACCTGGACGCCAAGGCCGGCGACGGCCTGCGCGGCAGGCTCGCCACCGACCGGGTGGCGGCGGCCGGCCACTCGGCCGGCGGGGTGACCACCATCGGCCTCTTCACCGGCGCCCGGGACGAGCGGCTGGACGCCGGGGTCGTGTTCGCCGGTACGGCCGTCGGCGTGGGCACCGCCTTCGCGGGTGCCGCCGCCCCGCAGTTGTTCGTGCACGGCGAGTTGGACGAGGTCGTCGACTACGCGGCAGGCAAGGCCGTCTACGACAAGGTGCCCTGGCCGAAGGCGCTGCTGAGCCTGCCCAAGGGCGACCACGGTCGGGGGCTGCTCGGCAACGTCAAGACGCTGCGGGTCGTCTCGGACACGTCAATCGAGTTCCTCCGCTGGTCGCTGTACGGCGACGCCGCGGCCAAGGAACGCCTCTCCACCGGTGCCGAGCGCGGCGACCTGGCGACCTTCGACGATCACCTCTGAGCACTGCCGCCCCGCGTTGCGCCCGCGCCGGGCAACGCACGGGACAGCAGCGCGTCAGGCCGTGTGGTCGATGACGATCTTTCCGAAGGCCTCTCCGGAGTGCAGGCGGGCGAAGGCGTCCTCGACCCTGCTGAACGGCACCACGCTGTCCACCACCGGGCGCACCTCGTTCTCGGCGCAGAACGCCAGCAGCTCGTACAGCTCACCGGGGGTGCCCATCGAGGTGCCCAGGATCTCCAGCTGCATGGCGAAGACGCGCCGGAGGTTGATCGACGGCTGGTGTCCGGCCGTCGCGCCGGACACCACGATCCGGGCCGTCGGCGCTGCCGACTTCAGCGAGTGGTCGAAGGTGGCAGCGCCGACCGTCTCGATCACCACGTCGACCCGCTCCGGGAGCCGGGCACCCGGTTCGAAGGCGGTCGCGCCGAGCGCGGTGATCCGCTCCCGCTTGCCGGCGTCGCGGCTGGTCGCGTACACCCGCTTGCCCATCGCGACGGCGAGCGCGACGGCCGCGGTGGCGACGCCACCGCCCGCGCCCTGGACCAGCACGCTGTCCGCGTCCGCGACGCGGCCCTTGGTGGTGAGCATCCGCCACGCGGTCAGCCAGGCCGTGGGCAGGCACGCCGCATCGGTCGCCGCCAGGCCCTCGGGCAGCGGGATCAGATTCGACCGGGGTACGGCCACCCGCTCGGCGAGCGTCCCGGCGAAGTGCTCGGAGAGGATTGACACGCCGCGCGGGTCACCCGGGGTGACGACCACCGGGTAGACGACGACCTCGTTGCCTTCGGGGTCCACTGCGACCGCGTCGCAGCCGAGGATCATCGGTAGCTGGGCCTCGGTGAGCCCCACCCCGCGCAGCGACCAGAGGTCGTGGTGGTTGAGCGAGCTGGCCCGGACCTGCACCGTCACCCAGTCGTCCTCCGGGTGGGTCGGCTCGGGTCGCTCACCGACGGTGAGCGCGGCGAGGGGATCGGCGTCGTCGAGTCGGGAGGCAAAGGCGGCACGCATGATCGGCACGGTAACAAGCTGAGCGGCCGTTAAGAAGGGCCCTTCCCACGCCCGGTGCGTGAGAAAGACCCTTCTCCTTTGACTCCCCGCGCCGACCTCATCCTCGACGACGCCCGTGGGTCAGCAGCTCACCGGCGGGCGACGCCGTCACGACGGGCCGCCTCGGCGACGGCTTCGGCGACGGCCGGCGCGACACGCGGGTCCAGCGGCGACGGAACGATCGCGTCGGCGGTCAGCGACTCTGCCACCACGCCGGCGATGGCGTCGGCGGCGGCGACCTTCATCCCCTCGGTGATCCGGGTGGCCCGCGCGTCCAGCGCGCCGCGGAACACACCGGGGAAGGCAAGCACGTTGTTGATCTGGTTGGGGTAGTCGCTGCGCCCGGTCGCGACGACCGCGACGTGCCGGGCGGCCACGTCGGGATGCACCTCCGGAGTCGGGTTGGCCAGCGCGAACACGATCCCGTCGGGTGCCATCCCGGCGACCGCGGCCTCCGGGATCTGGCCGCCGGAGACGCCGATCAACACGTCCGCGCCACGCAGCGCCTCGGTGATGTCGCCGTGCCGGCCGGCGGCGTTGGTGCTCGCCGCCAGCTCGGCCTTGGTGCCGGTCAGCTCGGTGCGGTGCCGGCCGATGATCCCCTTGGAGTCGCAGACGACCACCTGGTCGGGGTTGACGCCACCGGCGATCAGCATCTTGGTCACGGCGACGCCGGCGGCGCCCGCGCCGCTCACCGCCACCCGCAGGTCGCCGAGCTTGCGGTCGAGCAGGCTGGCGGCGTTACGAAGCGCGGCGAGCACCACGATCGCGGTGCCGTGCTGGTCGTCGTGGAAGACCGGGATGTCAAGCGCCTCGTCCAGCCGCCGCTCCACCTCGAAGCAGCGCGGCGCGCTGATGTCCTCCAGGTTGATTCCGCCGAACGAGGGTGCCAGCGCCTTCACCACCGCGACGATCTCGTCCACGTCCTGGGTGTCCAGGCAGATCGGCACCGCGTCCACACCGGCGAACTGCTTGAACAGCACCGCCTTGCCCTCCATCACCGGCAGCGAGGCGCGCGGGCCGATGTTGCCGAGCCCGAGCACCGCCGAACCGTCGGTGACCACTGCCACCGCGTGCGACACCCACGTGTAGTCGTCGGCCAGGTCGGGGTCGGCCGCGATCGCCTCACATACCCGGGCAACACCAGGGGTGTACGCGAGGGACAGGTCCTCGCGGCTGGTGAGTGGCACCGTCGAGGCGACGGCCATCTTGCCGCCCACGTGCAACTGGAAGACGGGATCAGCGGGGTCCACGGTGGACGAAGACATGGTGGTGACTCCAGGATCTGGCGAACAGATGGGGCGGCCGGGCCTCGCCGCGAGGTGGGCAGCGAGCGTGGCGCGCGGTGCGGGGGGTCACCCGGGCACTTTGCGAGCATAGTGTCGACACCGCCGCCCCGATGTGAGCAGGGTCATAAAGGGTGACGGGACACCCGTCCGGGACGCGGCCAGTAGCGGGCCACCACCCTCCCCCGCACGTCGGCCACCCCGTACGCCCGGGAGTCGTCGGTGACCAGGTCGTTGTCCCCGCGCAGCCACCAACCGCCGTCCTGCGGCCGGACCGCCCGCTTCACCACCAGCAGCTCGGGGCGCGTCCGGAACACCGCGACCACCACGTCACCGGGACGAACAGGGCGGCCGCCCGGGCGGACCAGCACCGCGTCACCGTGCCGTAGCGTCGGGGCCATGGAGGGCCCGGTCACCAGGACAGCGGTCAGCGGCCACCGCAGCCGGGGAGCTTCCGCTGGTTGATCGGCGCGCACTGGTTTCACCTCCAGCCCGCTCGGGGAGCAATCCCAGGAGTAATGTCGCCTTTGATCATCGCAAACCTGCCATGGAGGATCCCGATGCGACTTTCCCGCATCCTTGCGCCCCGCGTCACCGCGAGCGCTCACTGCGACCTGCCGTGCGGCGTCTACGACCCGGCTCAGGCTCGGATCGAGGCCGAGTCGGTCAAAATGATCTGCGAGAAGTACCAGGCGAACACCGACCCGGAGTTCCGCACCCGGGCGGTCATCATCAAGGAGCAGCGCGCCGAGCTGGTCAAGCACCACCTGTGGGTGCTGTGGACCGACTACTTCAAGGCGCCCCACTTCGAGAAGTACCCGAACCTGCACACCCTGTTCAACGAGGCCACCAAGCTCGCTGGCGCCGGTGGCGTCAAGGGCAGCCTGGACCCGGCCACCGCCGACCAGCTGCTCGCGAAGATCGACGAGATCTCGAAGATCTTCTGGGAGACCAAGAAGGCGTGACGTCTCCCGTCATTCCGACGATCCGGCCGGCACGTCCCGAGGACGTGCCGGCCGTCGTCGCTATGGTGCACGAGTTGGCGGAGTACGAACGCGCGCCCGACGAGTGCCACCTCACCACCGACCAGCTGACCTCGGCCCTGTTCGGCGCGGCCCCCGCCCTCTTCGGCCACGTCGCGGTGGACGAGCAGGACGTACCGGTCGGCTTCGCCCTGTGGTTCCTCAACTTCTCCACCTGGGCCGGGGTGCACGGCATCTACCTTGAGGACCTGTACGTCCGACCGGCCGCCCGGGGCACCGGCGCGGGCCGCCTGCTGCTCGCCACCCTTGCCGACATCTGCGTTCAGCGGGGCTACCGGCGGTTGGAATGGTGGATGATCGACTGGAACCCGGCGGCCGGCTTCTACGCCTCGATCGGCGCCGAACAGATGAGTGAGTGGGTCCCCTACCGACTCAGTGGTGACGCGCTGAACGACCTGGCCACCCAAGTGCGAGCCGTCGCGGCGCGCCCGAACCATTGACCGGGTAGAGTCCCCGACCGGGGGGATGAGGCGTGACTCAACTGACCGGCCAGCCAGCGACCGACGACGACGTGGTGCACCTCACCGTGCCCGCCGACGGCGGTTACCTCGGCGTGCTCCGCACCGCCACCGCCGGCCTCGCGGCCCGGTTGCAGTTCGCGCTCGACGAGATCGAAGATCTGCGGATCGCTGTCGACGAGGCGTGCGCCATGCTGCTCGCCATCGCCACCCGGGATGCCGAGCTTGAGTGCCGGTTCTCGGTGACCGACGACGCCCTGACCGTCGAGGTGACGGTGCCGACAGTGCGAGGTGCCACGCTGCCCGGCGAGTCGTCGTTCGCCTGGAAGGTGCTCACCGCTCTCACCACCTCGGCGGCTGCCACGGCCGCCGACGGCCGGGCGACGATCTCGTTGCTCACCCGCCGCTCCAGCGCCCTCTGACCAGTTCGTCACGCGCGCGGTAGCCCGGGCCGCTGACTCGGCATTCCGCTCGCCCGGCGGTCGTCTCCGCCGGCGTTTGTCACTCGAAGCCGAGGGCTCGCGTTGTCGGAGGGCTCACCAGAAGCCAGGCGATGCCGAGACCGAGCGCCATGAGCGGCACGCCCAGCCAGCCCAGGCCGGCCTGGATCATGAACCATCCGATCGGCAGCAGCATCAACTGGAGCACGATCGCGGGGGCGCGTGCGCCGGCCCGGCGGCGCAGCAGCGCGCGGCCCAGCGCCCAGAGCGCGACAGCCCCGCCGATGGCGAACGCCGTCACCAACAACGCCGACGCGAGGTCGGTGGTGGTGGCGGTGATGTCGGCCCAGACCAGCCACGCGGCGATCAGCCCGACGGCGACCGCCTCCGCCCACAGCAGCCGAACCGCCCAGCGGAGTGTGACGGGAATCGGAGCCGAGTCGATGGTCACGCGCGCCACGATACCTGGGCTACCGGAAGGTACAGTGCCGCCCATGCGGGCCGTCCTGGTGGTCAATCCGAAGGCCACCACTACCAGCGAACGCAGCCGGGACGTGCTTGTCCGAGCGCTGCGCAGCGAAGTCGACCTCAGTGTGCGCTACACCCGCCGCCGCGGGCACGGCATGACGCTGGCGCGTGAGGCCGCCGCCGAGGGGGTCGGCCTCGTCGTCACCCTCGGTGGCGACGGCACGGTGAACGAGGTGGTGAACGGCCTCATGGCGGCCGAACCACCAGCGGGTCCGCCGGGTGCTTCGATGGCCGACCGGCTGCCCGCGCTGGCCACCGTTCCGGGCGGCTCGACAAACGTGTTCGCCCGCGCGTTGGGCCTGCCCCGGGAGTGGCCGGAGGCGACCAGCATGATCCTCGAAGGACTGCGCCTGGGCCGGCAGCGGACGGTCGGGCTGGGTCTCGCCGACGACCGCTACTTCACCTTCTGCGCCGGGTTCGGGCTGGACGCCGCCGTGATCCATCGGGTGGAGCAGGCTCGACGGCGGGGGCGCGTCTCCACGCCGGGGCTCTACCTTCGCTCGATCATGAACCAGTATTTCCTCGCCTCGGACCGGCGGCATCCGGCCATCAGCCTGGAGCGCCCCGGTGAGCCGGTGGAGGACGAGCTGGCGACAGTCATCATCCAGAACACGGCCCCGTGGACGTACCTGGGTGAGCGGGAAGTCAACCCGAACCCGGACGCGTCGTTCGACCTCGGGCTGGATGTACTGGCACTGCGTCAGCTCCGTGTGGCTAGCACAACACGGACAGTGACTCAATTCCTGTCCCGGAAGCCGGATCGCACCGGCCGACAGGTGTTACGACTGCATGACACTGCGGAGTTCACGCTGCTCTCCAGCCGTCCCCAGGCGTTCCAGCTGGACGGCGACTATCTTGGCGAGCGGGAGAAAGTCAGATTCACATCCATTCCCGCCGCACTGAGAGTAATCTACTAGGTCTCGGGTACTGCCCTAGGTCGACGCGGGCCACCGCAACCGCGACGGCGGCCACCGCCACACCGAGGGGCAGGTGCCGGAAATGTCAGCAATGTCACGCGGACTGTACTATATTGATCCACGACTGTGGCACGGCGGGTAACCAGGAAGGTGCTGGAACCCGGACAAATGTGTTGTGGGCTTGCTCACCGCACGGAGTTTTTCCGAGCGTCACCCTTGACATCACGAGTGTTCGTGAAAGTATTCACAAGCGAACTTGAGTTACCGGGACATTGCGCGGATACGCTCGGCAGGCCGAGCTGTTCCAGCAGGTCCCCGGACTAACTGCCTGCTCACGCATTGCCGAATGGCCAGACGCGAACAGTCACCATCGGCATTGCGTATGCATATAGGGAAAAGCACTACCAGCAATACATTGCCACCCATCCAGAATGAGGAGTGTTGCCGCCATGGACTGGCGTCACCATGCTGTCTGCCGCGACGAGGACCCGGAGCTGTTCTTCCCGATTGGGACGTCCGGACCGGCTCTCCTGCAGGTCGAGCAGGCCAAGGCCGTCTGCAGGCGCTGCTCCGTGACCGACCAGTGCCTGCAGTGGGCGCTCGAGTCGGGTCAGGACGCCGGCGTCTGGGGCGGGATGAGCGAAGAGGAACGGCGGGCCGTCAAGCGGCGCGGCGGCCTCCGGGTGCTGCGCGCTCACTCCGCCTGATTTCCCAACGACAAAAGCTGTACGCCCCAGCGGGTCCGCCCGATGGGGCGTACAGCTTTTTGACCCGTCAGACAGTTGGCGATAGGCCACTGTGTTCATCGACCCGTCGCAATACCAAACCGGCCAACTCCGGGGCGTCGGTCAACGGGGTGGCCACCGTCACCGCACCGGCCGCCAGAGCCGCCTTGGCCACCGCGTCGTAGAACAGGCCGGGCGCCAGGAAGTACGCGGCGACCGCCACCCGGCTGGCACCGGCCTCCCGCAGCCGCGACACCGCCGCATCTGTCGCCGGTGGAGCCGCCGAGGCGTACGACACACGGCAGGGCATCCCGAAATCCGCGCTGAGCGCGTCCGCCACCCGCCCCACCGAGCCACGCGCCCGCGCGTCCCTGGTGCCGGCGGCGGCCAGCACCAGCGCGTCGAAACGGCCCGGACCCACTTGACCGAGCCGACGGCGCAATCCGGCCAGCAGCAACGGATCCACAGCCCCGCCCGCGGGGCCGAGCACGTCGGTCACGCGGACCGCGAGGGTGGGCGCCGCCCGCGTCGCGGCGGCGACGGCCGCGGGGATGTCCACCCGGCGGTGGTACGCGGCGGTCAGCAGCAGCGGCACCACCACCGCGCGCCGGTGACCGGCCGCAGCCAGCCCTCGCAACACCTCGGTCGGACCGGGCTCGGTGTGGTCCAGCCAGCTCGACAGGACCTGAAGGCCGGGCCGGGCCGCCGACACCGCCCGGGCCAGCGCTCGGGTGGCCTCGGCGGCTCGTGGATCACGGCTGCCGTGGGCGACAAGCACCACGGGCGGCGCCCCGCCGGCCAGTGTCGCGCCGGTCGGGGTCGCCGAAACGGAGGTCAGACGTGCAGCCCGCACTCGGTCTTCTCGAACATGGCCCACCGGCCGGCCCGTGGGTCCTCACCGGCCTTGGTACGCCGGGTGCACGGCCAGCAGCCGATCGACCCGTACCCCTGCTTGAACAGCTCGTTGACCGGGACGTTGAAGCGGGCGATGTAGGAATCCACATCCGCCTGCGACCAGGCCGCGATCGGGTTGACCTTTACCTTTCCGCGCCGCGAGTCGAAGGTCACGACCGGAGTGTTGGCGCGCGTCGGCGACTCGTCCCGGCGCAGACCGGCGGCCCAGGCGTCGTACCCGGACAGGGCGCGCTCCAACGGCTCCACCTTGCGCAGCTGGCAGCAGTCGTCCGGTGACTTGTTGAACAGTCGCGGGCCGTACTGACCGTCCTGCTGGCCCACTGTGAGCCGGGGCCGGATCGACCTGACGTTCACCGGTAGCGTCCGGGCCACCTCGTCGCGCACCCGGAGCGTCTCCGGGAAATGCAGGCCGGTGTCGAGGAAGACCACGTCCACGCCCGGGGCGACCCGGGACACCAGGTGAGCCAGCACGGCGTCCGCCATCGAGCTGGTCACACAGAACCGGTCGCCGAAGGTCTGCGCCGCCCAGCGGGCGATCTCCAACGCCGGGGCGCCCTCCAGATCCCGAGCGGCCTGCTCGGCGAGCGTGCGCAACTCCTCAGGGCTACGACGGGTCGGGTCGGCCGGCGTCGGCCCGCCGGGGCCGACAAGGCCCAGGCCGGCGGCGGAGACGAGGCTCATCGGGTCACCGCCCGCGACAGCAGGCCGGTGAACTTCACCGCGAAGACCCGGGTGCAGGCGTGGCACTCCCAGGCGCCGTGCCCCGACTCGTGCGGCCGCAGGTCTTCCTCGCCGCAGTACGGGCAGTACAGAGGTGCCGCTCGGTTCTCGCTGCTCACCGCAGTTCCTCCTCGTCGACTCTGATCACCCAGTTGGCGAAAGTCTCGCCAGTGCTCCGACCAGCCAGGTAGCGGCGAGCCAGCCGTTCCACGTACTCCGGAAGCTCGTCGGCGGTGGTCTTCAGACCCCGCAGCTTGCGGCCGAACCCGGCGGTCTGCCCCTGCGCCATGCCCAGGCCGCCGCCCAGGTGCACCTGGAAGCCCTCCACCTGCCGGCCGTCCGGGCCGACCACCAGCTGCCCCTTGAGGCCGATGTCGGCCACCTGCGTACGCGCGCACGCGTTCGGGCAGCCGTTGATGTGGATCGAGATGTCGGCGTCGAAGTCGCGCAGCCGCTGTTCCAGCCGGGCCACCAGCTCCTCGCCGCGGGCCTTGGTCTCGACGATTGCCAATTTGCAGTACTCGATGCCGGTGCACGCCATGGTGCCGCGCCGCCAGGCCGACGGCCGCGCCTCCAGGCCGATCCCGCGCAGGGCGTCGACAAGCGACTCCGTCCGCTCCGACGGCACGTCGAGCACCAGCAGCTTCTGGTACGGGGTGAGCCGCACCCGGTCGCTGCCGTGCGCCTCGACGACGTCGGCCAGTTGGGCGAGCTGCCCGCCGGACACCCGCCCGACCACCGGGGCGGCACCCACGTAGTGCCGCCCGTCGGCCTGCTCGTGCACGCCCACGTGATCGACCGGCTTCGACGGCAGAACGGGCGCCGGACCGTCGAGCAGCGTGCGACCCAGGTATTCCTTCTCCAGCACCTCGCGGAAGCGCTCCACGCCCCAGTCGGCCACCAGGAACTTCAGCCGGGCCCGGTTACGCAGCCGGCGGTAGCCGTAGTCGCGGAAGATCCCCACCACCCCGGCCCACACGTCCGGCACCTCGGCCAGCGGCACCCAGACGCCGAGGCGCTGGGCGAGCATCGGATTTGTGGAGAGCCCGCCGCCGACCCAGACGTCGAAGCCCGGGCCGTGCTCGGGGTGGTCGACGCCGAGGAAGGCGATGTCGTTCGACTCGTACGGGGTGTCGACAAGCCAGGAGATCGACGTCTTGAACTTGCGGGGCAGGTTGGAGAACTGCTTGTCACCGACGTACCGGGAGACGATCTCGTCGATCGCCGGGGTCGGGTCGAGCACCTCCTCGCGGGCCACACCGGCGACCGGGCTGCCCAGCACGATCCGGGGGCAGTCGCCGCACGCCTCGGTGGTCTGGAGACCGACCGACTCCAGCCGACGCCAGATCTCCGGCATGTCCTCGACCCGGATCCAGTGGTACTGGATGTTCTGCCTGTCGGTGATGTCGGCGGTGTCCCGGGCGAACTCCCGCGAGATGTCCGCGATCACCCGCAGTTGCGCCAGGCTGAGCTGCCCGCCGTCGATGCGGACCCGGAGCATGAAGAACTCGTCCTCCAGCTCGTGCGGCTCCAGCACTGCGGTGCGCCCACCGTCGATGCCGGCCTTGCGCTGCGTGTAGAGGCCCCACCAGCGGAACCGGCCACGCAGGTCCTGCGGGTCGATGGAGGCGAAGCCGCGGTGCGCGTAGATGGTCTCGATGCGGGCCCGGACGTTGAGCGGGTCGTCGTCCTTCTTGATGCGCTCGTTGGGGTTGAGCGGCTCGCGGTGGCCGAGCGCCCACTGACCCTCACCCCGGGGCTTGCGCGGCGCCCGGGCCGGGCGTGCCGTCGAATCTCCGGAACGGGCCGGGATGCTGCTGACCGCCATCGCGGCGTCCTCCGTTGTCTGCTGTGCCTCGGGGTACGCGGGCGCGACGGCCGGCCCGGCGAGCGGGCGGGACAACGGTGTCTGAGACAGCCGGCGCGGAGCGCGCCCGAGACAGATGGGTCGGGCGTCGTCAGTAGGCCGGACAGATCGCGCTGCGCACGCGGCCGTAATCGACGTGGCGGCGAGCCACGAAGCGGCGGACGACAGCGGCGGTCATGGGCTCATGCTGCCACACCCGATGGGGGCCGGCCAATGTCCGCGTGTGGGATCCCACATCACGGACCGAGACGCCTCCACTACCCCGCGATCTTGCACTTACTGACGCGACATAAGAGGCGCTCCACTCATATCGGCGACCGAAAGTGCAAGATCGACGCGGGTTGGTGGGGCGACATCGGCGTGGCTGTTGCGGGCTGAGCTCGTGGGGCGGTTGCGCGTGGCAGGCTCGAGGCTGTGGGCGGATTGTCCGAGGAGTCGACCAAGGGCCTACCGGTCTGGCTTCCTCCGGCGCTGCTGACCCTGGCGGTGACAGTGACGGGGCTGGGGTCGGCGCAGCTCTGGCGCGACGAGCTGGCCACCTGGAGCGCCGCCACCCGGTCCCCCGGCGAGCTGGCTCGGCTGGCGGGCACCATCGACGCCGCCACCGGCCCGTACTACCTGCTGATGCACGGCTGGGTCGCTGTCTTCGGTGACTCCACGGTCGCCCTGCGCGTGCCAGCCGTCCTGGCGATGACTGTCGCCGCCGGGCTGCTCGCCGTACTCGGGGAGCGGTTGGTCGACAGGCGCACAGGTCTCTTCGCCGGGCTGCTGTTCGCTGTGCTTCCCGGCACCTCCCGCTACGGTCAGGAAGCCCGCCCGTACGCCCTGGCCACCGCGCTCGCGGTGCTCGCGACCCTGCTGCTTGTGACAGCGCTGCGACGGCCGGGCTGGGCACGGTGGGCCGGGTACGCCGCAGCCGTGGCCGCCCTCGGGCTCACCCACCTGATAGCGCTCACCCTGCTGGCCGCGCACGCGTTGGTCGTGCTGATCACCTGGTGGAGAGGCCCCGCCGCAGCCGGCATCGCCGCACCGGTCGCCGGGCCCGCGCCGGACTGCAGGCCGGCACCGGTCGCCGCGCCCGCGCCGGGCGGCGAGCCGGTACCGGTCGGCAGGCCGCCCGGGGTGATCGGAGGACCCGGCGGTCGGGACCGACGGCTGTGGCGGTGGGTGGTGGCCCTGGTGCCGGCCGCGCTGGTGGTGACTCCCCTGCTGCTGCGCGCCCGCACGCAACGCTCCCGGCAGTTGAGCTGGGTCGCCCCGGCCCGGCTGGACGACCTGAGCGCGCTGCCCGGTGGGGTGGCCCAGAGCAGCGTGGTGGGTGGCCTGGTGGTCGGGGTCGCCGCGCTCGGGGCGGCCCGGCTCGGGCGGCGCGCCCTGCTGCCGGTGAGCGCGCTGCTCCTGCCCGTCGCGCTGCTCTTCGCCGCCGGTGCGGTCGTACCGCTGTGGGTGCCTCGGTACCTGGTCTTCGTGGTGCCCTTCGCCTGCCTGCTGGCCGGCGCGGCGCTGGCCGGCGTGTCCGCGCCGGCCGCGCTGGCCGTGGTGGTCGTGACCGGCCTGCTCGGCCTGCCCGATCAGACCGCGCTGCGGCGCACCCACGAGTGGCCCCGCAGCGCCCCGGTGGACTACGCGGGGGCGGCACGGGTGATCGCCGACGGCCAGCGGCCGGGCGACGCGGTGGTCTACTCACCCCGGGACAGTTGGCTGTTCCTCGATCTGGGCATCGGGTACCACCTCGACGACCCACCACGGGACGTCCTGGTCACCGAGGACGAGGTCCGTCGCGGCGACCTCTGGGCGGCCGAGTGCGCGCAGCCGGCGCAGTGCCTCGACGGCACGTCACGGGTCTGGCTGGTCGTCGCCGGGCGGCGTGCCGAGCCCCTGGCCGGCATACAGGGCCCCAAGGGCGACGCGCTGCGCGCGGACTTCACAGTCGCGCAGGTCTGGCAACGCCCCGGCCTGACCGTCGCCCTCCTGACCCGCCGCACAGCCTCCTGACCCGCCGCACAGCCCCTGGACGCCGCTCGGCGTCAGACCTGTGAGCGCCCGTCGGGGGCGCTGCGGGCCAGCGGGACGACAAGCAACGCCTCGGTGCCTCCGTTGGCGCCGGCCCGGAGCTCGATGGTGCCGCGCAGTTCCCCGGTGACCAGGGCCCGGACGATCTGGAGGCCGAGCCGGCTGGCGCGCTCCGCGTCGAAGTCCGGCGGCAGCCCGCGCCCGTTGTCGGTCACCGACACGTGCAGCATCTTGCGGAACCGGTGCGCCGAAACCACCACCTCCGGCCGCCCGGACACGTCGGCGGTCGACACCCCGGCGGGACCGGCGTCGGTCTCGTCGGCGGTCTCGTCGGCCGGCGGGAAGCCGTGCTCGACAGCGTTGAGCAGCAGTTCGTTGAGGACCATCACCAGTGAGGTGGCGATCTCCGCCGGCAGCACGCCGAAGCTGCCCTGGCGGCGCATGCCGACGCTCACCTCGGTGGCGGCGACCTCGGTGGCGGCGCTGGCCACGCGGTCGACGATGCCGTCGAACTCGACCGCCTCGTCGCTGGACATGGACAGCGTCTCGTGCACCAGAGCGATCGAGGCGACCCGGCGGACCGACTCCTCCAGGGCGACACGCGCCTCGGGCATGGCTACCCGGCGAGCCTGCAACCGCAACAGCGCGGCGACAGTCTGGAGGTTGTTCTTCACCCGGTGGTGGATCTCCCGGATGGTGGCGTCCTTGGTGATCAGCGCCCGGTCCCGGCGGCGTACCTCGGTGATGTCCCGGACCAGCACGAGCGCCCCGATCGGCACCCCGGCGGGCATCAGCGGCAGCGCGCGGGTCAGCATCGTGGCCCCACGGGCGTCGATCTCCCGCCGGGGCGGTGCCTCGCCGCGTAGTGCGGCCAGGATGCCGTTCGCGGCTTCGGTGCCGTCGAGCGGGTCGCCGGCCAGTCGCCGGTGCAGCACGGCCAGGTCCTCGCCCACCAGGTGGGAGGCGTAGCCCAACCGCCGGTACGCGGACTGGGCGTTCGGGCTGGCGTAGGTCACCTTCCCGCCGGCGTCCAGCCGGACGAGACCGTCACCGACGCGCGGCGCGGAGGTGGTCTCCCCCGGGTGCCGGGGCGGCGGGAAGGTGCCGTCCGCGATCATCTGGGCCAGGTCGTCGGCCGTTGTCAGGTAGTTGAGTTCCAACTGGCTGGGCGTACGCGCGGTGGAAAGGTTGGTGTCCCGGCCCACCACGGCGATCACGTCGCCGGCCTCACCCTCGGCGGTACGCAGCCGGACCGGGATCGCCTCGTGACGAGCCGGTACGTCGCCGTACCAGACCGGGTCGCCCTCCCGCCAGATCCGCCCCTGGGAGTACGCGACCCCCAGATGCGCCACCTCGGGCCCGCCGATGATCCGCCCCACCTGGTCGTCCTGGTACGCGGTGGGAGCGGTCGTCGGACGGACCTGGGCGACGCAGAGGAACGTGCCATCGGCGTCGACCGGCACCCAGAGCAGCAGGTCAGCGAAGGACAGGTCGGACAGCAGCTGCCAGTCGCCGGCGATCCGGTGCAGGTGGTCGATGTCGGCCGGTCGGAGATGGGTGTGCTCCTCGGCGAGGTCGCGCAACGTGGACACGGTGACCAGCCTGCCACGCCGCGCCTCACATCGTCGCGGTGACCTTCTTCAACCCGCGCGGCGCGTCCGGATCCTCTCCCCGGGCCAGCGCCAACGACAACGCCAACCGCTGCAGCGGCAGGATGTCCAGCAGCGGCGCGTACCGCTCGTCGACCTCGGGGACGGCGAGCCGGGTGGCGCCCGGCACGTCGGCGGAGCCGACCACCACGACATCCGCGCGGCGCTCACCGAGGCGGGGCAGCACCTCACCCATCGACCGGCCGCCAGGGCCGGACCCGACCACGGCGAGCACCGGGACCTCCGGGTCGGTCATCGCGAGCGGGCCGTGCAGCAGGTCGGCGCCGGAGAACGCGAGCGCCGGCAGGTACGAGGTCTCCATCAGCTTCAGCGCGGCCTCGCGGGCGGTCGGGTACGCGTACCCGCGGCCGGTGGTGACCAGTTGCTGCGCGAACCGGTAGCGCGGTGCGAGCTGGGCCGGGGTGTCGTCGGCGAGGGTCCGGGCGGCCAGTTCGGGCAGCGCGGCGAGCGCCTCCCGTTCGGCGGCCGGGAGCACGCCGTCGCCGGCCCGGATGCCCTCCACAAGCATGAGCAGGGCGAGCAGCTCGGCGGTGTACGTCTTGGTGGCGGCGACCGCCCGCTCGTGCCCGGCGGCGATGTCGATGCTCAGCTCGGCCGTCTCGGTCAGCGGCGAACCGGGGGCGTTCGTCACAGCGAGGGTGAGCGCACCGGAGGCGCGTGCGGCGCGCAGCACCTCGCTCAGGTCGGGTGAGCCGCCGCTCTGGCTGACGCCGACGACGAGCGCGTCGGACAGGTCGGGGCGGGCGCCGAACAGGGTGACCGCGCTCGGCGACGCGAGCCCGGCGGGCAGGCCGAGCCGGATCTCGGTCAGGTACGCCCCGTAGAGGGCAGCGTGGTCGGAGGTGCCCCGGGCGGTGAAGACCACGTGTCGTGGACGCCGCTCGGCGACCACTGCCGCGACCCGGGCGATCGCCTCGGCGTTGACGGTGGAGAGCAGGCGCTCGTAGCCGTCCGGCTGCTCATCGATGTCGGCGGTCATCCCGGCCCCTGCACGTGTCACGAACACTCCCCTCATGCGCGGTTGCCGCGCGTTTCCTGCTCAGTCTTGCACGTTTGCTTCGGTCAGAGCAATTGATCGAGCATGAGTGCGCAGGTGATCACCTAAACTCCTCAATATCAACTACGCTGTGCGGGCTGTTTCGCTGCGACGAGAGGACGACGTGCCCGAGGGAAGGGACGACCCCGCGCTTTCCGCGACGGAGGAGCTGGCCCTGGCCCGGCTGGCACTTGACGAGGGCGACCTACGCCACGCCGCCGACCACCTCGCCAGCGCGCTGGCGCGGGCACCCACGCTGCCCGAAGTACACGAAACGCTGGCCCGGCTGGCCGCGGCCGACGGCGGCGGGCTCGACCTCTTTCCGATCACCCACCACACCTTCGTCGGCGCCGTCGTGGCCCGGGCACACCTGCTTGCCGCCGCCGGCCGCCCCGCGGAAGGGCTGGAACTGCTGGCCGCCGCCACCGGCCACGCACCCGGGGCACAGTGGGCCGGCGTGCCGTGGGTGACCGCGTCCGAACTGGTCGAGCGGCTGGACCCGGAGCACATCGCCCGGGTCCTCATGCAGGTCTGCGCCGCGCTGCCCGACCCGGTGCCCCGCGCCGGCCGGAACGCCCTCAGCCCCTACCTCACGCTGGCCCGCAACGCCGCCACCGTCCACCCGGAGCACGGCCTTCTGCTGGGCGCGGCGTCCGCGCTGGCCCGGCGGCTCGGCGAGGTCCCGCTGGCGATCCGCTGGGCCAGCCGAGGAGTACGGTTCCAGCCGTCGAAGATGGGCGAGGTCTGGCTCGGGTACGCGTACCGCAGCGCGGGCCGGACCCGCGACGCCCTCGCCGCGCTATACCGGGCCGTCGAGTTGGACCCCGACGACCTGGCCATCTACGCCGACATCGCGGGCACCCTGGCCGACACCGGCCGGCTCGACGAGGCGCTGGAATGGACCGAGCGGGCGCTGGCCCGCGACCCGTCGTTCGACTGCGCTGTGCACACGGCGCACCGCCTGCGGCACCTGCGCGACGGCGACCTGTCCCACCTCGTCGCGCTCGCCGACTTCATCCGTGACCACCCGGACGACAGTCACGAGCACGGCGACCTCGCCCAGTGCTGCCGGGGCCGCCCCTGGCTCGGACAGTTGACACCGGCCGGCGGTCCGCTCGTCGACGCGCTGCGCCAGGCGGTCGCCGACGACGACAACGGTCTCGGCAGCGCCGTACGCCTCACGGCGGTAGCCCCGCCGAGCGCCCTGCGGACGGCCACGTCGGTGGCGCCCGGGCTGCGGATCGAGGTGACGGGCACACCGGAGCCCGACCCGCGCGAGCCCCGGCGGGCGTCCGCCCAGCGGCTGTGGAACTTCGCGGAGAACGTACCGACGCCAGCCGTGCCGGCACCCTCGGCGGCGGCGGTCGAGCGCATCGGCCAGGTGGCCCATCCGGCCTGGCCCCATCCACCGGCCGCCTACGACGCGGCGGTGGGCCTGGCCGGGCTCGATGTCGGCGACCTGCTCGGGCTGCTTGTGCACCCGCCAGCGGCACCGGCCAACGCGCTGGGCCGGCTGCTGGCCGCCCAGGACCCGTCGATCTGGGTACGCGGTGTGCAGGTGTGGGCCTGCCTGGGCCTGCTGCACCACCGCACCGACGAGCCGTGGGAGGAGTCGACAAGGCGTCGGGTGCTGCTGGACCTCGTCTGGGGCGTGGAGGACTGGGTCACCGAGGCCGCGATGTTCGCCCTGGTCACCGCCGCGTGGGTGGATCCCGACGTACGGCCGGACGTGGCAGGGGTGGTCGCTGAGCGACTGGCCGACGTGGCAGCCGTGACCCAGGCCCGGCCGGTGCCGATAGCGGTTTCACTTGCCCACCTGGCGCTGGCCGCCCCGGAGTTGGACGCCGAAACGGCGTCGCTGGCAACCAAACTGATAGGCGACCTGGCCACCCCGCAGCTCCCGCGCCCCCGCAATCCGCTACGCCGCCTCTGGCAACGCCTGGTAACCCACCGCCGCCGCTAGCTCCCCCGCACCCGTCCCCCCTCGCGATCTTGCACTTGCTGTCGCCGACTTGCCGGGAGTGCGGTTTTTGTCGGGGCACAAAGTGCAAGATCGCGAGGGCATGAGGGCGCGGTTACGCGACTGGGGCTTTGCCGAGGGCTGCCTCGGCTTCTTCCTCGGGAGTGGCCTGCGGCGCCTCGTTGGCGGTACGCAGCGGGATCTCCTTGATGAACCAGGCGAGCACCGGAATCACGACGGTGAACAGCACCGCCCAGAGGAACACGTGTGAGATCGCGTCGGCGAGGCCGCCGAGCACCAACTCACGCGCCTGGGCGGGCAACTCCCTGAGCTTCGCGATGTCCATACCGCCGCCGGCCTCACCACCGAAGGCCGCGCCCGCGCCGGAGTCGGCGAGCCGACTGGCGAAGATCGCGCCGAACAGCGAAATGCCGAACGAGCCGCCGATCGACCGGAAGAAGGTGGCCGCGCCGCTGGCCGCGCCGAGGTCCTTCTGCTCCACGCTGTTCTGCGCGATAAGCATGGAAGTCTGCATGAGGAAGCCCATGCCGGCGCCCAGCACGACCATGTACAGCGAGGACTGCAACTTGCTGGTGTCGGTGTCGAGCATGGCCAACAGCCCCATGCCCGTGGCCATCACCACGCCACCGATGATCGGGTACGCCCGGTACCTGCCGGTCTTCGTGATCGCCCGCCCGACGACAAGCGAGACGACGAGCATGCCGAACATCAGCGGCAGCAGCAGCAGACCACTGTTCGTCGCCGAGGCGCCCTGCACGGTCTGCTGATAGAGCGGCAGGAAGTTCATCGCGCCGAACATCGCGAACCCCAGCAGGAAACCGATGAGCGAGATCAGTGCGAAGTTGCGGTTGGCGAAGAGCGCCAGCGGGAGGATCGGCTCCGGCACCCGGCGCTCGACCAGGCCGAACGCCACAAGCGCCACGAGCCCCAGCGCGGCCAGGCCGAGGATCTGCGGCGAGGTCCAGTCGTACTCGTTGCCGCCCCAGGTGGTGATCAGCACGATCGAGGTGATGCCGACCGAGAGCAGCCCGGCGCCGAACCAGTCGATCCGGTGCTCGGTGCGGTACTTCGGCAGGTGCATCGTGGTGATCAGCAGAACCAGTGCCACGCCGCCCAGCGGCAGGTTGACGTAGAACGCCCAGCGCCAGGAGAGGTGGTCGGTGATGAAGCCGCCGACAAGCGGGCCGGCGACCATGGCGATGGCCATGATGCCCGCGATCATGCCCTGGTAGCGCCCACGCTCGCGGGGCGGAACCAGGTCACCGATGATCGCCATCACGCCGACCATGAGGCCGCCGGCGCCGAGGCCCTGCACGGCCCGGAAGGCGATGAGCTGCACCATGCCGTCCTGCGGGCCGCCCAGCATCGCGGAGCCGGCCATGCCGCAGAGGGCCGAGCCGAGCAGGAAGATGCCGACCGAGGTCAGGAAGACCGACTTGCGGCCGTACAGGTCACCGAGCTTTCCCCAGATCGGGGTCGAGACGGTGGTGCCCAGGACGTACGCGGTGACGACCCAGGTGAAGTGGTTGAGGCCGCCGAACTCACCGACGATCCTCGGGAGCGCGGTGCTGACGATCATGTTGTCGAGCATCGCGAGCATCATCGCGATCATCAGCCCGAATAAGACGACCCGGACGTTGGGTCGTGCGCTGGTCTCGGTCCCGTGGCTCATCGGTAAGCTCCCCCGAAGTGCTCGCCTAACTTACTTGCCGACCGGTCAGTCAGCTTACTAGCCGGACGGTAAGTTGGGTGCCAGCTAGGGTCAAGTGATTTGGAGAGACATGGTGAGGGAGAGCACAGGCGGCACCCGCGAACGCATCAAGGCCGTCGCGTTGGAGCTCTTCACCGAGCAGGGGTACGAGAAGACGTCGCTGCGCGAGATCGCCGAGCGCCTCAACGTCACAAAGGCCGCGCTCTACTACCACTTCAAGAGCAAGGACGACATCGTCGCCAGCTTCGTCGAGGAGCGGCTGGAGCGGATGGACGCGCTGATCGCCTGGGCCGATGAGCAGCCCGCGACCCTCGACACCCGGCGCGAGCTGATCTCCCGGTACGCCGACACGATGTTCGGCGGCGAGCAGCCGTCGGTGATGCGTTTCTTCGAGCAGAACCAGACAGTGCTGAAGAGCGTTGCCGCCGGCCAGCAGCTGCGGAGCCGGATGATGCGTCTGGCCTACGCGCTCTGCCGGGGCGACGACTCCCCCACCGCCCAACTGCGCGCGGCGCTGTCGCTGTTCGCGGTGCACAGCAGTTGGTTCGCGGTCCGTACGCCGGACATCACCAACGACGAGCGCCGACGGATCGCCCTGGAAGTCGCCGACGAACTGCTGGCCAGCATCAGCGAACAACCCGACCCGGGCGCGGCCCAGCAAGCGACCCGCAGCACTGAACCGCCCGGTTAGAGCGGGTGAATCAGCTGCGGCGGAGATCGAGGCGCAGGCCGAGAAGGTCGACGCCCGGCAGCGGCGACCAGTCCTTCTCGGGCACCCGGACGAAGCCCAGCCGCTCGTAGAGCCGATGCGCCGGTGCGGCCATCCCGGCGCGTACGCAGATCAGGACCGCCGTGCAGCCCAACTCGGTCGCACGGTCGACGCACGCCTGAGCCAGCACCGCGCCGACACCACGGCCCTGGGCCGCCGGGTCGACAGCCAGCATGCGGAATTCCGCCTCGCCCGGCCCGGCCAACTCGGCGAAGCGGGTCCCCGGAAGCACGAACGTCACCGAGCCGAGCACCGCACCCGTCGCCTCGTCCACGGCGACCAGCACCTCGCCGCTGTCCGCCCGGGTCGACACGTCGGCAAGCACATCGCCGTACCCGTGCTCGCCCTTGAGCTGCCCGTCCGCCTCGTACGCGGCCACTGTCAGTCGGGCCACCGCCGGGAAGTCGGACGCCTCGGCGGGCCGGACCCGCAGGCCGGTCAACCGATCACCGCGATGAGATCGCCGTCCTGCACGACGTCGCCCTCGTTGACGGCGAGCTGCTGGACCACACCGTCGGACTCGGCGATGACGGGGATCTCCATCTTCATCGACTCGAGGATCACCAGGGTGTCGCCCTCGGCGACCGTGTCGCCCGTCGACGCGACGACCTTCCAGACGTTCGCCACCATCTCGGCGCGGATCTCCTCGGCCATGTCCACGGCCCTCCCTTTTCGCGATGTGCCTGCCGACGTATCCAATCACGGGAGGGTCTGGCGTGGGTGTCGAGCGGCGCTGCCCGCATGCCGGACAGCCCCGGGGGAAGGCCCCGGAGGTCGACCGCACTACCATCAGCGGGTCGGACCCTACGCCGGGCGGCCGGTGGGTGCACCGGCGCGAGGCCGCGCGCGACACGGATCCGACCCATCACGAGGAGGTCAGCATGGCGAAGAAGTCCCGCAAGAAGAAGGCCCGCAAGAAGAGCGCCGCGAACCACGGCAAGCGTCCCAACTCCTGAACGTGCCGACGGGTCGACGGCCCGTCGTCGGTCAGACCAACCCGGCGGACGCCGGGTATGCCGGTGGCCCGGGTCGATATCGACCCGGGCCACCGCTTTACGTTCGATCCGGTACGCCGACCACTGGTCGGCCGGTCCGGTAGGGCCGACGGTCAGTCGGCCAGCTCGCGGGAGTCGGTGGTCTCGAAGACCACCAGCTCGGTGAGCTTCACGCGCAGCCGCTCCCGCAACTGGTCCGGGGCGGTCTCGTTGCCGCAGCACCGAGCCACCAGCGCCCGCACCTCCTGCTCCAGGCCGTACTCGCGCAGGCATGGTCCGCACTCGTCGAGGTGGTGCCGGATCAGCAGGCGCCGCTCGTCGGCGCACTCCAGATCCAGGTAGAGGTAGACCTCCGCGAGCACCTCACGGCAGTCCGTCTCGTGTGGCTTCCCACAGCTCACGTCACACCTCCCGGCCGGCAGCGGCGGCGGTCGAGCCCTTCGCGGACCGGGCCGAGCTGAAGCCCCGCTCCGCGGCGTACTGCTCGAGCAGCTTGCGCAGATTACGACGGCCCCGGTGCAGACGCGACATCACGGTGCCGATCGGCGTGCCCATGATGTCGGCGACCTCCTTGTACGAGAAGCCCTCGACGTCGGTCAGGTAGACAGCCAGGCGGAACTCCTCCGGCAACTGCTGGAGGGCCTCCTTGACGTCGCTGTCCGGCAGCCGGTCCAGTGCCTCGGTCTCGGCTGAGCGCAGACCGCTGGACGTGTGCGACTCGGCCTCGGCGAGCTGCCAGTCGGTGATCTCCTCCGTGGGCGCCTGGATCGGTTGGCGCTGCCGCTTGCGGTAGGAGTTGATGTAGGTGTTGGTCAGGATCCGGTAGAGCCAGGCCTTCAGGTTGGTGCCCTGCTCGAACTGGTGGAAGGCCGCGTACGCCTTCAGGTATGTCTCCTGGACCAGGTCTTCGGCATCCGCCGGGTTGCGCGTCATGCGCAGCCCAGCAGCGTAGAGCTGATCGACGAAAGGCATCGCGTCCCGTTCGAACCGGGCCCTGCGCTCGTCCGTCTTCTCGGTGGTCAACCGCACATCCCCTCGCGTCGGATGCTTTCCCGCCGAGGATACGCGCACGGACGTGCCCGCAGATTCACTTCCGGCTGGTGTGCCCGTGCTCACCGCCCTCACACCGCCCGGCCCCACACCGCCCGGCCTCGCGGTCGCGGGCCAGGCCGGAGCATCCAGCAGCCGCTTGAGCTGCTTGGCGTCCCGCTCGTCCCGTTCCAGGCTTCGTGTCTCGGTCGGCACCGGTCACCCCCCTCGCAAAAGTCGTCCGGGGGTAGTAACGCGATAGGGAAGCTGTCGCATTCCATCGTGCTCTCCCGTTCCTGGTCCCGGCCCCGGCGACGGCCGGCGCTGGGACCAGGAAGGGCCTGGGAGGACTGGCGTCGCCCGCTCGAACCGGGCCGGCGGCACCATCGAGAGCAACGAACCGCGCCGGGCACCGGAAACGGCCGACCCCCACGAGCCACAGCTCAGTCGGCTGTCCAGCCGTGGGCACGCAGCCAGTCCCGCACGGCGGCAGCGGTGCCGGCAGGGTCCCGCCGCAGGTCGTGCGTCTCACCTGGCCGGGTCACCACCTGCACGGCCGGCCCCGACTCGGGCACCCCGAACGGATCCCGGTCGCCGTTGACCACAAGCGTCGGCAGCCCGGTGTCGAGTTCGGCAGCCCGGGAGCGTTCCGGCCGGCCCGGCGGGTGCAGCGGAAAGGCAAGCGCCAGCACTCCGGCCGCACCCACGGCATGAGCCGTGCGACAGGCCACCCGGGCACCGCTGGACCGACCGCCCACCAGCAGCGTCGGCACGTCGGCGTGGCGGTGACGCACCGCGGCGAGAACGACCGTCCACGCCTCGTCGAGGTGCCCGGCGGGGGCCGGCGCACGCCGGCCGGCGACCCGGTAGGGCTGGGTCACCCGGACCACCGTGAGGCCGGCCGAGACCGCGGCGTCGCGCACCGCGAGCAGGTCGGGTGCGTCGACGCTGCCGCCCGCGCCGTGCCCGAGCACCAGCAGGCTGGTGATCGGGCGGTCCGGCACGTCCGTGTCGATCCGCGCCGGACCGCGTGGGGTGTCGATCTCTTCGCTGGGCAGCACCGACCCATTCTGCGCCGTTCCGACCCGTCACCGGGATCGGAACGCGCCGGTGGTCAGCTCAGCGGCACCAGCGTGAGCAGGCGGTCCCGCACCGGCGGGCCGGCGTCGTCGAGGGCGTCCGGATCCGGCTCGACCTCGCCCCGCCAGGCGACAAGCATCGCCCGCCGTTCGCGGGGCGTGGTGGCACCCCACACCCCGTGGCAGTCACCCACCTCCAGCGCCCACGCCAGACAGGACCCCTGCACATCGCAGCTGCGACAGAGTGCGACGGCGGCGTCCGCCGGCTCGTTGGGCGCCGGAAAGAACGTCTCCGGATCCACACTCTGGCATGTCCCTCTGGTGCGCCACGCGTCGTCTTGTCGTCGTTCCCGCAAGGCCCGCAGCAGTCGCGGATCCTGCCGCGCCGCGGCCACCTCGTGCGGGCGTGGCATACGCGCCCGTGTCATTCCACCCACCTCCCCCGTGGGACCGGCAAGATCGGTGGATGCCATCCGCCCCGTGCGAATACGACAGCCACTACCGGCGCTGTGTTGTATCGCACTTCTGGTGATCGGGACAAGTGGCTGCCGGGAACCTGACTGAACTGATGGGCGACGAATCGATCGGAAACCTGGCAAATCGGCGCTTGGCGATGTGTGCCGGCTTCAGAACAGAGTCAGCTCCTGCGGTGCCAGCGCCGACCCGACGGCCACCCGGGCGGTCAAACCGGGCCCGTCGTTGCGAACGTCACCCACCGCCGGCCCAACCGGACGGACCTCCAGCGCGCCCAACTGCCCTGCCGACGGAGGGGCCAGCAGTTGCTCCGGCTCGTCGCTCGACGACAGCCACGACGACCAACGCTCCGGCGGCAGAAGCAGCGGCATCCGGTCATGCACCTCGGCCAACTCGCCGAGCGCCGCGGTGGTCAGCACGCTGAAGGTGAGCCGGGAATCAGCCCCGGACTCCCACACCGACCAGATGCCAGCCAGGGCGAGCACCGAGCCGTCGGCGGGTGTCATGTAGTACGCCTGCCGCCCGCCCTCCGGCAGGCGTACCCACTCGTACCAGCCGTCGGCCGGGACGAGGCAGCGGCGGCGGGCGAACGCAGGGGCGTACGCCCGGCTGCTGGCCACCGTCTCGGACCGCGCGTTGATCATGCGGGCCGCGCCGGCCGCGGACCGGGACCAGTGCGGCAGAAAACCCCAACGCCCCACGCAGAGACTGCGGTGCCCTTCCGGGGTCATCCGGACCAACGGCACCGGGTCGGTGGGGGCGACATTGTGATCCGGCTGGACCCGGCCCTCGGTGTCGTCGGACGACTCGAACAGCGCGCTCAGCTCACCGGCGCCACGGGTCGTCGCGTACCTGCCGCACATGCGCCAACGCTAGCCTGTCGATGGCCCGCCGGCTGTCCCGCCAACCGGGAGTACGACCGCTGGTCGGTGCCGACGGCCGGTTGACACGGCAGAATGTAACCGTGGGGAATCTGACCGCCACCCGGCCACCGCAGCCGTGGAGCGCACCGACCGCATCCGACCCGGTGGCGGCCACGCTGCGCCTGCCCGGTTCCAAGTCGCTCACCGCACGGGCCCTGGTGCTCAGCGCGCTGGCCGCCGGCCCGTCGACGCTGGCCGGGCCGTTGCGTGCCCGGGACACCGAGTTGATGGCGGCCGGTCTGCGCGCCATGGGCACGTACGTGTCGATGAGCGACGACGAGCGCTGGCTGGTCCGTCCGCACCCGCTGAGCGGGCCGGCGCACGTCGACGTGGGGCTGGCCGGCACTGTGATGCGGTTCGTGCCGCCGGTGGCGGGGCTGGCCGACGGACAGGTCACCTTCGACGGCGACCCACACGCCCGGACCCGGCCGCTCGGTCCACTGATCGAGGCGCTGCGCTCGCTGGGAGTCCGGATCGACGTCACCGGCACGGGCAGCCTGCCGCTCACCGTGCAGGGCTCCGGTGGGGTCACCGGCGGCGAGGTGGTGATCGACGCGTCCGCGTCCAGCCAGTTGGTCTCCGGTCTGCTGCTGGCCGCCCCCCGCTTCGACAGTGGTCTCGTGGTGCGCCACGTCGGCCCGCCGGTGCCCTCCGCGCCGCACCTGCGGATGACGGTGCAGATGCTGCGGGCCGCCGGCGCGGCCGTCGACGACACCACACCCGACGTGTGGACCGTCGAGCCCGGCCCCCTCACCGGGCGCGGCTGGGAGATCGAGCCGGACCTCTCCGGCGCGGTGCCGTTCTTCGCCGCAGCCCTCGTCACCGGCGGTGAGGTCACCCTCCAGGGCTGGCCGCACAACAGCGCGCAGCCGATCGAGCAGCTCCGTTCGCTGCTGCACCAGATGGGTGGCGAGGTCAGCCTCTCCACCAACGGGCTGACCGTCCGGGGCACCGGCGTGGTGCACGGCCTGACCGCCGACCTGTCCGACGTCAGCGAGCTGACCCCCGTGCTCACCGCGCTGGCCATGCTCGCCGACTCGCCGTCGGTCTTCACAGGGGTCGGGCACATCCGCGGCCACGAGACCGACCGCCTCGCCGCCCTGGCGCAGGAGTTCGCCGCGCTCGGGGCAGACATCACCGAGGCGCCGGACGGGTTGTCGATCCGGCCCCGGCCGCTGCGCGGTGGCACCTTCCGCACCTACCACGACCACCGCATGGCGCACGCCGCCGCGGTGGCCGGTCTCGCCGTGCCGGGCATCGAGGTCGACGACGTCGGGTGTACCTCAAAGACCATGCCGGAGTTCCCGGCACTATGGTCAGCGATGGTGACCGGCAAGAACTGAGGCGAGAAGAGGACAGGTCCTGGCGACCAGACGGCGGGAGTACGACGAGGACGACGTACGGGTCCGGCCCGGAAAGTCGTCGCGCCCGCGTACGCGCACCCGTCCCCAACACGCCGACGCTGTGGACGGCTTCGTCATCGCCGTCGACAGGGGTCGCTACACCTGCGTGCTTGCCGGTGCCGAGCGCGGCGTGGCCGGTGCCGAGCTGCCCACGATCACCGCGATGAGAGCCCGTGAGCTGGGCCGTAAGTCGGTGGTGGTGGGCGACCGGGTCAGCCTTGTCGGGGACACTTCCGGCGCCGAGGGCGCTCTCGCCCGCATCGTCCGGATCGCCGACCGCCGGTCGGTGCTGCGCCGCACCGCCGACGACGACGAGAGCACCGCCGAGGGTCGGCTGGAACGGGTGGTGGTCGCCAACGCCGACCAGTTGGTGATCGTCAGCGCGTTGGCCGACCCGCCGCCGCGTACCGGGTTCATCGACCGCTGCCTGGTGGCCGCCTATGACGCGGACGTCGAGCCGCTGCTCTGCCTCACCAAGGCCGATCTGGCCGGGCCGGAGGAGGTGCTGGGCTACTACGCCGAACTGGAGCTGCCGTACGTGCTCAACCGCCCCGACGCCGACCTGGCCGCGCTGCGCGCGCTGCTCGGCGGCCGGGTGTCGGTGCTGGTCGGGCACTCCGGGGTGGGCAAGTCGACACTTGTCAACCGGCTCGTCCCGGACGCCGATCGCGCCGTCGGCGTGGTCAGCGCGATCGGCCGCGGCCGACACACCTCGACGAGCGCTGTGGCGCTGCGGCTGCCCCCGGTGCCCGGCGTGGACACCGACCCGGGCTGGATCATCGACACCCCCGGCATCCGCAGCTTCGGGCTGGCGCACGTCTCCGCCGACAGCCTGCTGCACGGCTTCCCCGACCTGGTCGAGGGCACCGTCGACTGCCCGCCGAACTGCCCCCACAGCACAGACGAGGCCGAGTGCGGGCTGGACGCCTGGGTGGCCGCCGGCAAGGCCGACGCGCGCCGGCTGGCGTCGTACCGCCGGTTGCTCGCCTCCCGCGCCGGTGAGGGCGACTCGCGGGGCGACGCCGACCAGCGCGGGCCCGGCGAGGGCGACCGGCGCGGGCCGGACGAGTGAGCCGCCGGGCATCGGCTAGGTTGCCGGCATGACCGGGTACGCCGACGACCTCACCCTCGCCCACCTGCTCGCCGACCGGGCCGACGCCGTCGCCACGGCCCGCTTCCGGGCGCTCGACCTCCGTGTGGAGTCCAAGCCGGACCTCACACCGGTGTCCGACGCGGACACCGCGGTGGAGCGGGAGATCCGCGCGCTACTGGCGGAGCACCGGCCTGGTGACGGGCTGCTCGGCGAGGAGTACGGCGCCAAGCCGGACACCGACCCCGGCGGCCGCCGGTGGATCGTCGACCCGATCGACGGCACCAAGAACTTCGTCCGCGGCGTGCCCGTGTGGGCCACCCTGATCGCGCTCTACGACGGCGACCGGCCGGCGGTCGGCGTGGTGTCCGCACCGGCGCTGGGGCGGCGCTGGTGGGCCAGCGCGGGCGCGGGCGCGTACGCCGGACCGGGCCCTGCCGCCGGCGAGCGGATCAGCGTCTCGGCGGTCGGCCGGATCGACGACGCCAGCTTCTGCTACTCGTCGCTTACCGGGTGGGAACGCGCCGGCCGGCTCGACGCGATGCTCGACGTGATGCGGGCCAGCTGGCGCAGCCGGGCGTACGGCGACTTCTACGGCTACATGCTGCTGGCCGAGGGTGCGCTTGACGTGATGGTCGAGCCGGAGTTGTCACTGTGGGACGTGGCGGCATTGGTGCCGATCATCACCGAGGCGGGTGGCACGGTCACAGATCTGGCGGGTCGACCGGCTCCGGCGGGCGCGCCGGGCACCGAGAGCAGCGTGGTGGCGACCAATGGGTTGCTGCACACCGACATCCTCACTCGACTGGATCGGCCAGCCGAGCGCTGACCCCCGGCAACCTCTATCCTCGCCAGGTGGTCTCCTCCGGCTGGTGTTTTCTCGCGGCGATGATCGTCGCGTACGGCTTCGCCAACCTTCTCCAGTCGGTGGCTGCGGCCCGCACAACGGTCCACCACACCTTCGACCCGGGTCTGCTGTTGCGCCTCGCCGGGCACCGGACGTACCTCGTCGGGTTGGGCTGCCAGATCGGCGGTTTCGTGCTCGCGTTCCTGGCCCGGCGGGACCTGCCGCTGTTCCTGGTGCAGGCGAGTGTGGCCGCCGGGCTCGGGGTGACCGCCATCCTCGGGGTACTGGTGCTGAAGTGGCGCCTGCCGCTGGCGGAGGTGGTCCTGCTGGCTCTGCTCTTCGCGGGAATCACCGCGCTGGTGCTGGCCGCCCGGCCGGCGCCGTCACGGCAGCTCGGCACCGCCGGCTCGGTCGTGCTGCTGGCGGCGCTCGGGCTCATCGGGGTGCTCGGCGTCTTCGCCGTCCGGCTGCACGGCGCCCCCGGGTCGGTGGCGCTGGGTTCGCTTGCCGGCCTGGCGTTCTCCTCGGCCGCGGTCGCGGCCCGGCCGCTGGCTTCGGTGCCGTCGGCCGAGGCGTTCCTGTCCAACCCGCTGCTCTACCTGCTGATCGCGCACTCGATCGTCGGCCAACTGCTGCTCGGCCTGGCCATGCAGCGCGGCTCGACGACCGCCGCGGTCGCCGCAATGGACGCCGCCGGTGCGGTACCGGCGGCGATCGTCGGGCTGCTGCTGCTCAACGACAAGATCTGGCCGGGCCGGGAGTGGTTGGCGGCGGTCGGATTCCTGGTCACACTGGCCTCGGTGATCGGCCTGACCCGGTACGCCAAACCGCAGCAGGAACGGTCCGTGCCGCAGCAGGGTGGGCGGGCCATGGTCGGCATCGGCCGGCCTGTCTGAGCCGACACCGACCACGACCCGCCTGGGTTCACGCCTCCACGGGCTTGCGGCGGCTCACCACCCGCTCGTAGAGGCGCTCAAGCGCTCCGGCGGTGCGTTCCCAGGTGTAGCTGCTGCGGACCCGGTCCACCGCGGCGTGCCCGTACGCGAACCGGCCGGCGTTGTCGGTGAGCAGCCGGCGCAGGGACACGCCGAGCGTGCGCACGTCACCGGGCGGCACCAGACGGCCGGTGACCTCGTCCACCACTGCGTCGGCAAGGCCACCCATCGCGTAGCCGACAACCGGCACGCCGCAGGCCATGGCCTCCAGCGAGACGCGCCCGGCCGAGGAGTACCGCGGTGTGCAGGCCACCACGTCCGCCGACCGGTACCAGGTGGCCATCTGGTCGTGCGGCACCGCCCCGACCAGACGTACCTGGTCGGCCAGCCCGGCCCGTTCGGCCAGCTCGCGCAGTCGGCGTGCCTCTGCGTGGTTGGCCAGTTGACTGGCCGGCGGTCCACCGGCGATCACCAGCTCGGCGTCGCCGACCAGGCGCATGGCCCGGATCAGGTCGTCCTGGCCGTGGCCCGCGGTGAGCCCGCCGACGGAGAGGATCCGGGGCCGCTGCTCGCGCGGCGCCGCCTCACCGTCAGGGTGGAACAGTTCGGTGTCCACCCCGGCCGGCACCATCGCCACCGAGCTGCGTTGCAGACCCATCCGGGTCAGCTCGTCCACCTCGTCGTTGCTCTGGGCGACAGCGATGTCCACCGCGCGGGTCAACGCCCGTTCCAGCGGGATCCGCTGCCCCGGCCCGTCGTAGTGGCCGCCCAGGTGTCGCAGTTGCTCGATGCCCAGTGAGTGGAAGGTCTGCACCACCGGTATGTCGGTTTCACGGACGGCGTGCGCGGCGGCCAGGCCACCGATCCAGTAGTGCCCGTGCACCACCTCGGGCCGCCAGGCGCCGCCCCACTCGTCGGCCAGCCAGCGCCCGAACTCCGTCACGTGCGGAATCAGCTCGGCGGTGGCCAGCCGGGTGGGCGGGCCGCTGGGCACCCGGTGCACACGGTAGCCGTTGACGTCCGCCGTCACCGGCAGCTCCGGGTCGTCGCGGCGTTCGTAGATCCGGACATCATGGCCGCGAGCGGCCAGCTCTTCGGCGACCCGCGCGATGTGCTGCTGGGTACCGACCGGCGGGCCGTCGGCGTGCCGGTACGAACTGCTGTGCGCGCAGACGAGGCCGACGCGCATGGGTCACCTCCCTGCGATCTTCTCCTCGGCGGTCCGGTCAGAGCGTCCCATTAACCTGAGGGCCTGGAGCCGAAACCTGGCAGATCGGGAAACACCCCACCTCAGCTGCGTCGGCACCTGCGCCACGGCAGTCCCAACAGCCCGCCGCGACGCACCAGATCACGCTTCCCGATGATCGTCCGGCGGCCGGTGGTATGACCTGGTCCGCCCGGGGGTACCGCTCAGGAATGCCGCTGACCCGCAGTCTCGACGATTCGACCGTGGTGATCACCGGCGCGTCCAGCGGGATCGGCGCCGCCACCGCGTACGCGCTGGCCCGCCGGGGTGCCGCCGTCGTGGTGGCCGCCCGCAGCGAGCCGGCACTACGACAGGTGGCACAGCGCTGTCGGGAGCTGGGCGGTCGGGCGTTGGCGGTGCCTACCGACGTGACCGACCTGGAGTCGGTGCTGATGCTCGCCGATCGGGCCGTGGACGAGTTCGGCCACCTGGACGCCTGGGTGAACAACGCCGCCGTGAGCGCTGTGGGCCTGTTCGACGAGATCCCGGTCGCCGAGTTCCGCCGGGTGCTGGAGGTCGACCTGCTCGGCGCTGTGCACGGCATCAAGGCCGCCCTGCCGTATCTCAGCGCTGCCGGCGGCGGGGTGCTTGTCAACAACGCGTCGGTACTCGCCGAGGTGGCGATGCCGTACCAGTCGGCGTACAACACCGCCAAGCACGGCATCCGTGGGCTGGCCGACACCATCCGGCAGGAGCTGCGGGTCACCGGCCGGAGTCAGATATCCGTCTGCACGGTGCTGCCAGCCACCATCGACACCCCGTTCTTCCGGCACGCGGCAAACCACAGCGGCCGCGAGTTGCTGCCACCCCCGCCCGTTTATCCGCCGGAGGTGGTGGCCGAGACCATCGTCCGGTTGCTGCGCCGGCCGCGCCGCGAGGCGTACGCCGGCGGTGCCGCCCGGTTGGTGGGCCTCCAGTGGCGGCTCGCGCCGGCGCTTGTGGAGCGCACCCTCGGCTGGTACGCCCAGCGGACCCAGTTCGGCCCGGGTGCCCGGCTGGACACCAGCGGCAACGTGTTCCGGCCCGACGGGCAGGCAAGCCACGACGGTGGTTGGAACGGTCGTCGCCGGCACCTGGTGCGGATGACCGCCGCCTTCGGCCTAGCGGCGGCCGGCACCGCGGTCGGCACGATCGCGGCGAAGAGCCGCCGATCCCGGTCAGGTCGCTGATGACGGGCATCGACCGGCCGAACACGCCGTACCTCGGCGTGCCGAGCGGCGGCGCGGCGGCGCCCGCCGGCACGCGCTGCCGCGTGGAGGTGGACGACTCGTCCGCGGTGGTGCGGTTGAGCGGCGTGCTCGACCCGGCCGCCGCCGACACGGTCCGCGACGCGCTGCTCGCGCGGCTCTGCGACCGGCCCGGCCCGATCGTCGCCGACGTGACCCGGCTCCGGGTCGACGAACCTCCGGGGCGGAGTGTCTTCGCCCAGGTCCGCCAGGAGGTCGCCGACTGGCCCGCAGCGGATCTGCTGCTCTGCGACCCGGCGGTCTCCGGGGCCGGTAGCGCCGACACCGCGTTCGCCGGTGTCCCGGCCTGGCCCACCCTGGACGGCGCGCTGGCAGCGCTCGCCGCGACGCCACTCGCGGCGGTGCTGACCGTCGATCTGCCTCCCACCGTGGAGGCCGCTCGGCAGGCCCGCGAGTTGGTTGCCACCGGCTGCCGAAACTGGGGCATGCCGGCGTTGACCGAACCGGCCCAGATCGCGGTCACCGAAATGGTCAACAACGTGGTGGTGCACGCCCGGACGGTGATGAACGTCCGGCTGGCGCCGTACGACAACACACTGCAACTGTCGGTCCGTGACCACTCCCCGCGCTGGCCGACGTTCGCCGGGGTGTCCCCGCCGACGCGTGCCGGCGGCCGGGGCCTCCTGTTGATCGACACGATGGCCCGTCGCTGGGGTACCAGCGTGGTGCCGGACGGCAAGGTCATCTGGTGCGTGCTGCACCCGGACGACGAGGCCAGGGCGTTCGGCTGACGGCGGTTCCGCCCCCGCTGGCCGGTTCACTCCCGCATGACCGGCAGTGCTCCGGTTACGGCGGGAGGGCAGCGGGTAGTGATCAGACATGCGCGACAACGAGTACCCGACCCCCGTGTCCGACACCGAGGCGGAGGGGCTGCCCGACACCGCCGACGACGACTCGACCGCCAACGACGACGTCCTCACCGGGCGCGAGGCGGACGGCCCGGAGCCGGCCCAGCTTCCCGGCGACCGGACCCCGGTGGCGGTGGACCGCTTCGGCACCACTGCCGACGAGCAGCTCGACGGCGAGTCGCTGGACTACAAGCTCCAGCGGGAGAGCTTCGAGCGCCCGGTGGACGACCCGCTGGCCGGCCCGGTCGACCCGAAGATCGCCCTTGAGGCGGACAACGAGGCGGCCGCCGCGGAAGCCCAACTGGACGCCGACGTGATGGATCCGGGCCCCACCTCGGACCCGAACTCGCCGGTCTCCCTCTACGACCACGGCCAGCTCGGCACTGTCGCCGACGCCACGGTGGGTCGTCTGGTGCAACCGGACGAGGGGGCGCACACCGGCCAGGAGACCGACTCCGTGGCGTACGACGCCGGGTCGGCCGGTGGTGGGGCGACAGCCGAGGAGCTGGCCATCCACGAGACCGAACCGCCGCGTTCGGTCTGAGCGGGCTCAACCGTCCAGGCCCCGCTCGATGGCGTAGCGGGTCAGCTCGACCCGGTTGTGCAGTTGCAGCTTGCCCAGCGTGTTCTGCACGTGGTTCTGCACAGTGCGGTGGGACAGGCCGAGCCGCTGCGCGATCTGCTTGTACGACATCCCCTTTGCCACCAGGCGCAGCACCTCCGTCTCCCGGTCGGTGAGCCGGGGTGTGCCGGGTTCCGCGCTTCCGGCCGGCCCGGCCCCCGGCCCCGGCCCGGTGGCCAGCCGGCGGTACTCCCCCAGGACCAGCCCGGCCAGGCCGGGCGTGAACACCGGATCACCGACGGCGGTACGGCGCACCGCGTCGAGGAACTCGGCGGGCGCCGTCGACTTCACCAGGTAGCCGGTGGCGCCCGCCTTCACCGCGTCGAGCACCGACTGCTCCTCACCGCTGGCGCTGAGCATCAGCACCCGCACCTGAGGGAGCGCGGCACGCAGCCCGAGGACCACCTCGACACCGGAGATGTCCGGTAGTTGCAGGTCGAGGACGACGACGTCGGGCCGGGCGGCGGCGGCCACCCGGATCGCCTGCCGTCCCTCACCGCTGGTGGCCACCACGAGGAAACCGGCCTCGGTGAGATCGCGGGCCACGCCTTCCCGCCACATCGGATGGTCGTCGACGACCATCACCCGCAGGGCGGTCACCGTCCGGCCCTCGGCACTGTCAGCTCGATCTCGGTGCCGGCCTCGGGGGCCGAGATGATCCGTACCGTCCCGCCGAGGTCGGCCACCCGGCCCTGGATCGACTGGCTCACTCCGAGCCGCCCCTGCGCGGCGGCCTCGTCCAGTCGGCCGTCCGGGATGCCCGGCCCCTCGTCACGGATCGACACGGTCACCGTCTCCCCCTCGTCCTCGACCAGCACCCAGGCCCGCCCACCGGCGTGGCGTCCCACGTTGTCCAGGGCCGCGCCCGTCGCGGCAGCGACCTCCCGGGCCACCTGCCGGGGCAGGGGCACCGGGGTCGCGGGCGCGGACAGCGACACCGCCGTCGAGGCGTACCGGCCGAGCAGAGCACGAAGGTCGACCGCGTCCGTGTCGGGCAGGTCCGGCCCGACGGCACCGGCCGGGGCGCTGCCTGCGATGAGCGCCCGCAGGGCGGCTTCCTGCTCGCCGGCCAGCCGGGCCAGCTCACCGGCCTCGCCGGGCAGGTCCGCGCCACGCCGCTGCACCAGCGCCAGCACCTGGAGCACCGAGTCGTGGATGCCCCGGGCCAGCCGTTCCCGCTCCCGGGTGGCCGCCTCCAGCTCCACGGCGCGTTGCAGGCGCTCCTCGGCGTCGGCGGCAAGGCGCGCCACGTGCCCGACCACCACACCGGCGAGCAGCATGAGGATCACCCCGGTGAACGAGGACTGGCCGATCCGCTCACGGGTGGCCAGGTCCGCGCCGGCCACGAGCAGCGCGGCCACAGTGCCCCGCCGCCGGCCACCGGAGACGGCCCAGGCCAGCACCGGGCCGGCCATCCAGGCAACCCCAAGAGTGGGTACGCCGCTGGCGAGCGCCTCCCGCCCGACCACCCACGGGGTGGACAGCACGACGGCCATGACGACGCCGAGGTCGGTCAGCAGCAGCGGCCAGCGGCGCCAGCTCGGTCGGGCGTACGCGACGCTTGTCGCCGCGGTCCAGGCGACCATCACCAGGATCAGGGCACCGACCGCTACCGGGTGGGCGTACCGGTCGGCGTCGCGCACCGCGAGCGCGCAGACGTACGCCAGGGAGGCCAGCCGGAACACCGTGAGCGCCCGCCAGAGCGGCACCTCGAATCCACGCGGCGGCGACGGCATGGCGGTCAGGATGCCACAGCCGCGCCAACGCCGCGAAAGGCAGAGAGTGCGGGCCGAGAAACCCTGACGTACGGTTGAAAAGCCGCGAAACACGCCGGGATCCGCCGTCGGAACGGGGGCATGATGAACGCAGATCCGCACGCACCGCGTACGGTTGTGCCCATCGACCCTGCCCTCCTGATCGCCGAGGCCTTCGACCAGGCCCAGGTGACCGAGATTCGACACTCGGTCGCCTCCTGCGCGCATGCCTCCGGTCTCGCCGGCCAACGGCTTGACGACTTCGTGCTGGCGGTCAACGAGCTGATCACCAACGCGGTGCGGCACGGCGGCGGGCGCGGGTGGCTACGACTCTGGCAGGAGCCGGGCGTGCTGGTCTGCGAGGTCGCCGACCACGGCCGCGGCATCAGCCCGCAACGGCTGGGCGACCGACGCCGGCCGGCCCCGGACACCGCCGGCGGCTGGGGTCTGTGGCTGGCCCGGGAGCTGACCGACGCCATGGAGATCGCCACCAGCGGCGCCGGGACCACCGTACGCATCACCGCCGTCCTCACCGCCTCCGACCACACCCCGCGCTGACCTCGGGCCTCGACGGCCAGCGCGGGCAGTGGCAGCCGCTGGCAGCGGCCGGATCAGGCGAAGAGGGCGGAGACCGACTCCCCGTTGTGGATCCGGCGCATCGCCTCGGCCAGGGCGGGAGCCACCGACAGGACCTGGAGTTCGGGTACCTGTTTGGCGGCCGGGATGGGAACGGTGTTGGTGCAGACGATCTCCAGGACGCCTTCCTGGTCGCTGAGCCGCCGCAGCGCGTCAGCGGAGAAGAGACCGTGCGTGCAGGCCAGCCGGATCGAACGCACCTTCAGGCCGCGCAGGTGCTCCATCAACTCGATGACAGTACTGCCCTTGGCGATCTCGTCGTCGAGCACGATGACGTCACGGTCGGCCACCTCGCCGATCACCGCGCTGATCTTCACAAGGTCGTCGCTGAACCGCTGCTTCGCTCCGGCAGCTACCGGTGTGCCGAGCATCCGGGCGAAAGCCGCCGCCTCCTTGGCGTTGCCGAGGTCCGGCGAGACCACCACCGTGTCGCTGAGGTCGTAGCGCCGGAAGTGGGTGGCCAGTTCGCGCAGCGCGTGGAGATGGTCCACGGGGACGCTGAAGAAGCCGTGCACCTGCGGCGAGTGCAGGGTCATCGCGAGCACCCGGTCCGCGCCGGCCGAGGTGAGCAGGTCGGCGACGAGCCGGGCACCGATGGAGATCCGTGGCGCGTCCTTCTTGTCCGAGCGGGCGTACGCGTAGTGCGGCAGCACCACAGTGATCCGGCCGGCGGACGCGCCCCGGGCGGCGTCGATCATCAGCAGCAGTTCGACCAGGTTCTCCTGCACCGGGGGCACAAGCGGTTGGATCAGGAAGACGTCACGCTCGCGGCAGTTGGCCTGCAACTGCACTTCGAGGCAGTCGTTGGCGAACCGGGAGACGCGCACCGGATGCAGCGGCACCCCCAGGTGAGCGCAGATCTCGGCGGCGAGGTCGGGATGGGCGGTTCCACTGAAAACGGCGATGTCACGCACGTTCGCACATCGTAGGCGACGCGTAGGCCGACGTGACGACGGTCGCACCGTGCCACCGCTTTGGGTACGGTGCTGCGGTGACCCCCGAGTACGTCGCCGCCATCGACCAGGGCACCACCTCCTCGCGGTGCATCGTCTTCGACTCCGCCGGGGAGATCGTCGCCGTGGCCCAGCGCGAGCACCGGCAGATCTTCCCCCGGCCGGGCTGGGTGGAGCACGACGCCGAGGAGATCTGGGACAACGTCCAGCAGGTGATCTCCGAGGCGTTGCGGTCCGCCGGGACGGACGCGGCTGGTCTGGCCGCCGTGGGCATCACCAACCAGCGGGAGACGACACTGGTCTGGGACCGGGCCACCGGCCGCCCGGTGGCCAACGCAATCGTCTGGCAGGACACCCGCACCGGGCCGCTGCTGCGCGAGCTGGCCTCGGCGTACGGCGAGGAGCGGTTCCGGGTCCGCACGGGCCTGCCGCTTGCCACCTACTTCGCCGGCCCCAAGTTGCGCTGGCTGCTGGACGAGGTCGACGGCCTGCGTGAGCGCGCCGAGCGCGGCGAGGTGCTGTTCGGCACCATGGACAGCTGGCTGATCTGGAAACTGACCGGCGAGCACGTCACCGACGTGACGAACGCCAGCCGGACCATGCTCATGGACCTCACGACGCTCGACTGGGACCCGGAACTGCTGGACGCCATGGGCGTGCCTGCGGCGATGCTCCCGGAGATCCGCTGCTCCGCCGAGGTGTACGGCACGGCCACCGGCGTCCTCGACGGGGTGCCGGTGGCGAGCGCGCTGGGCGACCAGCAGGCCGCGCTGGTCGGTCAGACGTGCTTCCAGCCGGGCGAGGCGAAGTGCACCTACGGCACCGGCAGCTTCCTGCTGCTCAACACCGGCGCCACACCTGTCCCGTCGACGCACGGCCTGCTCACCACCGTCGCCTACCAGATCAAGGGCCAACCGCCGGCGTACGCCCTCGAAGGCGCCATCGCCGTCACCGGGTCGCTCGTGCAGTGGCTGCGCGACAACCTCGGCCTGATCTCCACGGCCGCCGAGGTGGAGGAGTTGGCCCGCACCGTGGACGACAACGGCGGCTGCTACGTGGTGCCGGCGTTCTCCGGGCTCTTCGCACCGCACTGGCGCAGCGACGCCCGCGGGGTGATCGCCGGCCTTACCGGCTACATCACGAAGGGGCACCTGGCGCGGGCGGTGCTTGAGGCGTCGGCGTGGCAGACCCGCGAGGTGGTCGACGCGATGGACGCCGACTCCGACGTGGCCCTGCGCCGACTCCGGGTGGACGGCGGGATGACCGCAAACGCCCTGCTCATGCAGTTCCTCGCCGACGTGCTCGACGTGCCGGTGATCCGCTCCCGGATCACCGAGACCACCTGCCTGGGCGCGGCGTACGCGGCTGGCCTGGCTGTCGGCTTCTGGCCCGACCTGGCCACGTTGCGCGCGCAGTGGCGCTCCGACGCGCAGTGGGAGTCGACCATGGCACCGGAGCTACGCGACAGGGAGCTGCACAACTGGCGCAAGGCGGTGCGGCGCACCCTCGACTGGGTGGAGTGACAAGCGCCAGCGACCGGGTGGAGTGACGCTGGCGACCGGGTGAACTGACGCAGGCCCGGTGCCGACGCCCACACGTCCCGGCCAAGCACGCGCGCGCAGCGCGGTGCGGACCCGGCGGATCGCCGGCGGCCCGCTCAGCTCCAGCGGTTGCCGGTGAGCTTCTCGTACACCTCGACGTAGCGGGCGCGGGTCGCCTCGACGACCTCGACGGGCACGTCCGGTGCCGGCTCCTGCTTGTCCCATCCGCTGCCGGTGGCCCAGTCCCGCACGTACTGCTTGTCGTAGGAGAACTGCACCCGGCCCGGCTGGTACGACTCGGCGGGCCAGAAGCGCGACGAGTCGGAGGTGAGCAACTCGTCGGCGAGGACCAGGGTGCCGTCCGGCGCCCAGCCCAGCTCGATCTTGGTGTCGGCGATCAGGATGCCCCGGTCGGCGGCCAGCTCCGCGCCGCGCCGGTAGACGTCGATGGTGATCTGCCGCAGCCGCTCGGCGGTGGCCTGACCCACCTTGTCCACCACGTCGTCGAACGTGATCGGCTCGTCGTGCTCGCCCATCGGCGCCTTGGTCGACGGCGTGAAGATCGGCTCGGGCAGGATCGACGCCTCACCGAGCCCCCGGGGCAGCGGCACGCCGGAGACCGCGCCGGTGCGCTCGTACTCCCGCAGGCCGCCGCCGGTGAGGTAACCCCGGGCGACGCACTCGACCGGGACCATGTCCAGCCGCTGGCAGCGGATGGCCCGGCCGGCGAACTCGGCCGGCACGTCGGTGGCGGAGATGACGTGGTTCGGCACGAGGTCGGCGAGCTGCTCGAACCACCAGAGCGAGAGCGCGGTGAGCAGTCGACCCTTGTCTGGGATCGGCGTCGGCAACGCCACGTCGTAGATCGAGATACGGTCCGAGGCGACCAGGATCAGGTCGTCGCCGTCGGCGTAGACGTCCCGGACCTTGCCCGAGTGCAGAAGTTCCACGCGCCCTAGTACACCACGCGGCAGCGGCGGTCCGGCTTCGGCCACCCGCGCGGGGGCCGGCCACCAGGGATGACCGGATGGACGTTGACACCCTTGTGCGCCGCCTGCGTGAATGGTCCGACCCCGCCCGCAGGTACCAGGAGACCCCGTGCCCGTTGTTCGACAGCCGATCGACCGCCTCGGCGCGGACCCGGGCCGGCGCCGTCTGCTCAGCGCGCTGCTCGGCGCTCCCCTGCTGGTCACCGGCGGACTGGCCGGGTGTACCGACGAATCCACCACGTCGGCCGAGAACGGGCCTGTCGAGCTGTCGGTCTTCTGGTGGGGCGGGCAGAAGCGGGCCGAGTTGACCGAGAAGGCTCTGCGGCTCTACTCGGAGCGCAACCCCCGGGTCACCTTCCGCGTCACCTGGCAGGGCGCCGACGGCTACTACGACCGGCTGGCCACGCAGGCTGCCGGCGGCAACATTCCGGATCTGATCCAGGTCGACGACGCCGTGCTTGCCGAGTACGCCGAGCGCGAGATCGTTCTCGACCTCACCGACAGTGTCGCCGACCGCCGGTTGGACCTGGGCGGTCTGCCGGACGGTCTCGTCCGCTCCGGCACCGTGGACGGCCGGACGATGGGGGTGGCCGCCGGGCAGACCCTCGGGGCCGTGGTCTTCAACCGTGACCTGCTGCGCGAACTGCGGGTGCCCGAGCCGCGCGGCGGAATGTCCTGGGCGGACTACATCGCCTGGGCCACAGAGGTCACCGAGGCCAGTGACGGCCAGGTGGCCGGTACGGTCGACGCGTCCGGCGACTACCGCGCCTTCTGGTTGTGGTTGCGTTCGCAGGGCGGCGAGTTCTATCGGGGCCGACAGATGGGCTTCGGCGCCGACGAACTGATCGCCTGGTTCGAGCTGTGGCAGCGGGCACGGGCAGGGCGGGCCACTCCTGGCGCGGCCCTCGTGGAGCAGTCCGACAGCGGAGAGCCGGCCCGGCAACTGGTGGTCACCGGGTTGACCGCCGCGTCCTTCGCCTGGTCCCACCAGCTACCGGACCTGCAACGGCTCACCGATGCGGAGCTGGGCGTGGTGGGCATCCCCGGCCCCCCGGGCTCGCAGTGGGCGAGGGCGTCGATGTACTGGTCCGCGTTCCGCGGCACCCGCCACCCGGACACCGTCATCGACGTGATCAATTTCCTGACCACGAACGGCGAGGCCGGCACGGTTCTCGGCCACGAACGCGGCCTCAACGCCAGCATCCCCGTACGCCGTTACACCGAGGGCAGCATCACCGACCCGGCTCAGCAGCGCGCCGCCGCGTTCGGCGCCAGCATCGCAGACCAGCTCGGGCCCGCACCCGCGCCGCCGCCGATGGGCCACGCGAAGGTACGTTCGCTGCTTGTCACCGCCGCGGAGAGCATCCGCGGCGGGCGGGCCGGCACGCGCGCGGCCACCTCACGATTCCTCTCCCTGGCCAACGCCGCACTGGCGGCGTGACCGCCGGGCGGTCCCGCAGCGCCGCCCGGCGTCGAGCTGACATCCGCACCCGGTCAGGCGGCATCGGCCTGCGCCGCTGAGTGCGCCAGCGGGGCTCGGCGACCGCAGGCCGTCGCCCGGGTGAACGGGGTCAGCGCGGCGGGCCTCCACGGCGACCACGCATCAGGCGCAGCAGCAGGAACACGATGATCGCCACCACCACGAGGCAGCAGAGCAGGCCGATGAAGCCGAAGCCGCCTCGGGACCGCCGCCGAGCGGCCTCCACCACGATCTCGCCGGTGCCTGTGGACGCCCAGGCCGCGACGGGCACGAACACCGTCAGCACGACCGTACCGAGGACCGCGCCGAGCCGGCCCCACCACCTACCGAAGGAAGACATGCGCCCATCCTCCCCGAAGGGTGCAACCTCGGCACGCAGGCCCACCCCGAAAGCCGGGACCGGGCCGGCCGTACGCGACGATCCGGCAACCTCCCGGCAAAGAAGGTGATCTTTATATGAATCACGGAGGTGATCGAATCTGATCAACGTTCAACTCTGGAGGATCTGTGCGGCTCTCTCTCCCCCGAAGATCTGCGGCAGCAGCGGTAGGCGTCACAGTCGTCGCCGCTCTGGTCACCCCCACTGCGGCCCACAGCGCCCCCGCGCCCCCGCCGACGGCTCCACCGGCCACGACCGGCACCGCACACGGTGCTCCCGTCACGGTCACGCTGATCACCGGCGACAAGGTGACGATGACGCCGGGACGCGACGGCACGCCGCCCACAGTGGACGTGGTACGCGCGCCGGGTGCCACCGGCTCGGTACGCGTCGCCACCGAGGACGGGGACACCTACGTGTACCCCGACGAGGCGCTGCCTTACCTCGCCACCGGGCAGCTCGACAAGCAACTCTTCGACGTCACCGACCTCGTCGCCCAGGGCTTCGACGACGCACGGAGCCCCACGCTGCCTCTGATCGTCACCCGCGAGCCGGGTGCGGCCAACCGCCGGGCCAGCACCGCTCTGCCGGGCGCGGAGACCACACTGGAGCTGCCCTCCGTCCGTGGCGAGGCGATCCGCACCCGCCGGGCGCAGTCCGCCGACTTCTGGTCGGCCCTCACCGGCGACGCGCCATCCGCAGGTACGTCGTCGACAGGCCGGTCCGCCGGCACCGCGACCCCCTCGTTCGCGGCCGGCGTGGAAAAGGTGTGGCTCGACGGCAGGGCGACGGCGGCTCTCGCCGACACGACAGCGCAGGTCGGTGCCCCGGCAGCGTGGGCGGCAGGAGGCACCGGCAAGGGCGTCCGGGTCGCTGTCCTGGACACCGGAGTCGATACGACCCACCCGGATCTCGCCAACCGAGTGGTGGCGTCCCGCAGCTTCATCCCGGGCGAGGACATCGTCGACCGCAACGGGCACGGCACCCACACCGCCTCCACCGTCGCCGGAACGGGCGCCGCCTCCGGCGGCAGGGAGCGGGGAGTCGCCCCCGGTGCCGACCTGGTGATCGGCAAGGTCCTCGACAGCAACGGAGGCGGGTCGATCTCCGGGATCATCGCGGGGATGGAATGGGCGGCGCGTACCGAACGCGCCAAGGTGATCAACATGAGTCTGGGGGTCAGCGCCTGGCACACCCAGGACGACCCGCTGAGCCAGTCCCTCACCCAACTGACCGCCGAGACCGGCGCGCTCTTCGTCGTCTCCGCGGGTAACAGCGGACCCGACCCGTACACCATCGGGGCGCCGGGGACCGCGGACGCCGCGCTCACCATCGGCGCTGTCGACGGCTCGGACCGGTTGGCCGACTTCTCCAGCGCCGGCCCCCGCATGATCGACGGAGCCCTCAAGCCCGACATGACCGCACCCGGCGTGGACGTGCTGGCGGCGCGCTCGCAGCACCTCCCCTGGGGTGAAGGCTTCTACCGGGCGGACAGCGGCACCTCGATGGCCGCGCCCCACGTCGCCGGGGCTGCCGTCCTGCTGGCCCAGAAACACCCCACGTGGAGCCCGCAGCAGATCAAGGACGCCCTGATGGGCACCAGCGTGCGTACGCCCGGCTACGACGCCTACCGGGCCGGCAGCGGCAGGCTGAACGTGGCCGCCGCCTACCACCAGGACCAGATCATCGCGTCCGGGTCGGTGGACGCCGGCCTCGTCGCGTCACCGACCGACGCACCGCCGCAACGCACCAGCCGGAAGATCACCTACACCAACACCACTGACAGTCCCATCACGTTGGACCTGTCGGTTGATCGTGGCGACTCTCCGGCGACGACGTTCACGGCGGGCACCGGCCGGGTCACCGTCGCGGCCCGGGCGACCTCGACTGTCGACGTCGTGGTGGACCCGGCAGGACTCACCGCCGGCAGGTACTCCGCCCAGGTCGTGGCCCGCCACGCCGGCGGTGAGGTGCACACGGCCATCGGTGTCGCAGTGGAATCCGAGAAGTACGACCTCACCATCCACCTGAAGGACCGCGCCGGCCGACCCATGAGCGGCGAGGTCGAGATCGTCAGCGCCGACGGTGGTTCCACGTTCATGTGGGTACGGGACGGCACGCTCACCAGCCGCTGGACGCCCGGCTCCTACGCGGTCGTCGCCGCCGCCGACGTGGAGGGTCTGCACGGCGCCCACTCCCTCGGGCTCGCGATGCTCACCGCCCCCGAGGTGGACCTGACGACCAACCGGGTCGTCGTGCTCGACGCCGCCAAGGCCCGGCAGGTCAAGGTGGCGACGCCCCAGCCGACCGCCGTCACCAACAGCCGCATCGACGTCTACCGCTCGTTCACGTCCGAGGAGCCGACGCCCAGCGACACGAGCGCGCTGCGGGAGACGTTCTGGCCCGGCACCGTCTACGACAGCCTGTGGGCTCTGCCGACAAAGGGCAAGGTCAGGAAGGGCAGCTTCGTCCTCACCACCCGGATCCGGGCCGAGCAGACGCCACTGGAGATCATCCACAACGGCCGCCGCGTCGGTGACCCCCTCGTGCAGCCCGGGTCCCGGCCGATGCCCGACGGCACGTCGCGCCTGGACGCCGTCTTCGCCGGCACCGGCACGAAGGCCGACTACGCAGGCATGTCCGCCCGTGGCAAGGCGGTGGTCGTACGCGACAGCGACGCCGTGACCCCCACCGACCAGGTGGCGGCGGCGCTGGCCGCCGGCGCCGCGCTGCTCCTGGTGGTCAACGACGGTGAGGGCCGCAGCAGCGGATGGTACGGAAACCCCGACGGTACGACGACCGGTGCGCTCCCGGTCGCCACACTGGTCCGGGGCGAGGGCGAAGCCCTGATCCAGAAGATCACCGACTCCGGCCGGAAGGGCGTACGGCTCAGCATCACCGCCCACCCCTCGCCGGCATACCTGTACGACCTGGTCGACTACCACAGGGGCGGGGTGCCGAACGACCCGTCGGCCAAGACGGGTCGCGGCGACCTCGCGCGGATCGACACCGAGTTCGCCCCGCCGCCGGGTCAACTCTCCGCCGAGATGCGCGTCGACTTCCCGCCGTACGAGTGGGCTGCGGCCCGCCCGTTCCCGTTCCGGCAGGTAGCCCCGGGTCCGCGTACCGACTGGGTCTCCGCTGGCGCGGGCATCAGGTGGAAGCAGTACGTCGACGTGCTCAACTGGGCGCGGTCGAACACTGACGAGATCGCCTACCGGCCGGGCAGTGTCCAGAAGGACAGGTGGTTCGGCCCCATCACGCGGCCACGCCTGCTCACCTACGACATCCCGTTCCGCGGTGAGGGCGGGATCAGCGCCTACATCCAGGCGTTCGGCGACGCGGGTGCCGCGCACAGCGGCGGTGCCAGCATGCGGCAACGGGTCTCGCTCTACCAAGGCGACAGGCAGGTCAGTCAGCTCGAAGGCTGGCCGGAGTTCTACGCCGGTGACCTGTCACCGCGGAAGCTGCCGTACCGGCTTGTCGTCGAGACGGAGGGCAACCCCGCCTACAGCCCGTACTCCACCACCACGCGCACCGACTGGACCTTCCTCTCGGGCGCCACCGACGGCGTACAGGCGATCCCGCTCGTGCAGTTGGACTACGGGACGGACCTGGACCTGGCGGGCCGCGCGACGCGCAGGACCGACCTCGCCATCACGCCGGTCGTGGTGGGCAGCACCGCCGCGAAGGACGGGGTGTCCTCGCTCGGCCTGGAGGTCTCCTACGACGACGGCCGCACCTGGCAGCGGCAGTCCCTGACGGAGCACAAGGGCACCTGGAAGGCGACGCTGAACGCGCCGCACCGTTCGGCCTTCGTTTCCATCCGCGTCACCGCCACACAGCGCAACGGCGGCGGCGTCACCCAGACCGTCATGCGGGCCTTCGGCCTCAGGTGACATCCGTGGAGGGGCCGGTGGGCACCGGCCCCTCCACGGGCTGACGGAAGACCACGCGGGAACGAGAAAGCCCGCCTCCGGCGAACCGGAAACGGGCTTTCTCTTTCGTAGCGGGGACAGGATTTGAACCTGCGACCTCTGGGTTATGAGCCCAGCGAGCTACCGAGCTGCTCCACCCCGCGTCGACTGGTTAACCCTAACCCATCCCTTTTGACGATGATCGGCGGGGTCCTCCGACCGGACACCAGATCTCCGGAATGTCGAAAGCCCGCCTCCGGCGAACCGGAAACGGGCTTTCTTTCTCGTAGCGGGGACAGGATTTGAACCTGCGACCTCTGGGTTATGAGCCCAGCGAGCTACCGAGCTGCTCCACCCCGCGTCGGTTCACTAACCGTAGCGCACCGACCCGGGGCACCGCAAAGCGACTCCGATACCGCCGCCGTCGACCCCTCTGACCTGCGGCTTTGTCAGCCATCGACGCCCTACGCATCCGGTACCGACACGGCGGAGCCCCCGCCATCAAAAGGATGGCGGGGGCTCCGTGAGGTGCTTTCCGGGTGGCTGCGGTCAGCCGCCCGTACCCGGGCTGCCGGTCGGCGACGGCGGCGCTGCGCTGCCGCTCGGCGCCGGCGTACCGGCAGGGTTGGCGGCCTGCTGCGCCTGCTGGAAGGCGGTGAGCGCCTCGTCCAGCGCCTTGAGCGCGCGACCGTACCGCTCGAAGTCGCCGGACGTCTGCGCGGCCCGGACCTCGGTGATGGCGGTCTGCACCCGCTCCGCGGCGGTTGCCAAATCACCGGTCAGCGGCGGCGCGTCACCACTGGTCGGAGGCGGCGTCGTGGGCGTGGGCGTCGTCGGGTTGCCTCCGGTGGTCGGCGGCGGTGTCGCCTGCCCAGCCCGCTTGCCCTGCTCGACCAACTGCTTGATGCCGTCGTTGATGTTGTCGGCCAGCGCCACGAAGGACCCGCCGTCACCGTAGGAGAGCAGCACCTTCTGCAACAGCGGGTACGCGTCCTGCTGGTTGCTCTTCACGTAGACCGGCTCGACGTAGAGCATGCCGTCGGCGAAGGGCAGCGAGAGCAGGTTGCCGTAATGCACCTGCGCCTGGTTGCTGGAGAGCAGGTTGAGCTGCTGACGGATGTTCGCGTTGTTTGTCATCTGCTGGTGCACCTGCACCGGACCGGAGATCCGGGTCTGGTCCGGCAGCTCCAGCACCTCCAGCCGGGGCTTCCCGTCGACGTACGACCCGGAGATCAGCGCGGCCAGGTTCTGCCTGCCGTTCGGGGTGACCGCGGAGGTGAGCTGGAACCGAGGGCTCTCCTGCCCGGGGAACTGGGTGAACAGGTAGTACGGCGGCTGCTTCTGGCCGCTGTCCGGAGCGTCCGGCACGTTCGGCACCTGCCAGAAGTCCTGCGCGGAGTAGAAGTCGCCCGGGTTGGTCACGTGGAACTTGGTGAGCAGGTTGCGCTGCACCTTGAACATGTCCGCCGGGTAGCGCAGGTGCTCGCTCAGCTCGACCGGGATGTCCGCCTTCGGCAGCACCAGGTCACCGCCGAACGCCTTGTTCCACGCCTTGAGCACCGGGTCGGTGTCGTCGTACTCGTAGAGCTTCACCGTGCCGTCGTACGCGTCGACGGTGGCCTTCACCGAGTTGCGCATGTAGTTGACGTTCTCCCGGGCCAGCTGGAAGGTGCCCCGGTTGGTCAGCTCGTCGGTGGTCTCGGTCTGCAGGTTGACGCGCTCGGCGTACGGGTAGGTGGCCGCCGTGGTGTAGCCGTCGACGATCCACTGCACCCGACCGTCCACCACCGCCGGGTACGGGTCGCCGTCCAGGGTGAGGAACGGCGCGACCTTCTCCACCCGGTCCCGCGGGTTACGCACGTAGAGCAGCTTGGAGTCCTCGTTGACCGCCTCGGAGAGCAGGAAGTTCGTCTCCTGCTCCTTGATGGCGTAGAGCAGCCGCCGGGCGAAGGAGCCGATCTCGACGCCGCCCTCACCGGTGTAGGTGTAGGACTCGCCGCCACCCTCACCGACCGGCCGGTCGAACTCGGCCTTCTTGTTCGGGTCGGACTGGCCGACGATCGCGTAGTCGTCGGCCGTCATCCGCTCGCCGTAATAGATGCGCGGCTGCTTGGCCGGGATCTGCTCGGTCTGCGAGGAGCACGCCTCCTGGGTGCGCTCGCCCAGGAAGCCCGAGACGAAGAACGGCTGCCCGCCGCAGACCACCTGGTTGGCCGGGGCGGCCACCAGGCCGTACCCGTGGGTGTAGACGGTGTGCCTGTTGATCCAGGTGTTCTGCTGGTCGGTCAGTTCGCCGTAGTTGATCTCCCGGACGCCGACCACGTAGTCGGAGACCTTCCCGTTCACGCCGTAGCGGTCGATGTCCAGCTTGGGGCCGAAGTCGTAGAAGCCACGCACCTGCTGCAACTGGGTGTACGTCTCGCTGACCAACTGCGGGTCGAGCAGCCGCACGTTCGACACGACGGAGGTGTCGGTGGCCAGGTTCGCCGGTGGGGTGAGGTTGTTCGCCGCGTACGGGGTCGTCTCGGTGACCCCCAGCCCGAACGCCGCCCGGGTCGCGTCGATGCTGCGCTGGATGTACGGCGCTTCCTTGTCCTTGAGGCTCGGCTTGACCTCGAAGGTCTGCACCGCCCAGGGGTAGATGCCGCCGATCGCCACGGCGGAGACACCGAGCAGGGCGAGCGAGATGCCCGGCCACACCAGGTTCCGCATCCAGGCGTTGGAGAACACGATGATCGCGATGGCCACCACGATCGAGATGTACGCCAGGATCTCCTTCGCCGGCAGCAGCGCGTTGACGTCGGCGTAGCCGGCGCCGTACAGCTTGGCGCCCTCGTTGTACTCCAGCAGCATCGCCCGCCGGTCCAGCACGTACGCGACGGCCTTGAGCAGCACGAAGGCCGCGACCAGGCTGCTCAGGTGAGCCCGGGCCGCGTTCGTCATCCGGTCCCCGACACCCTGGAGGCGGACCCCGCCGAAGAGGTAGTGCACCGCCAGCGCACCGATCAGGGCCAACACCACAGCGGTGAAGGCGACGCCGAGCAGGTAACGCCAGAACGGCAGCTGGAAGACGTAGAAGCCGATGTCCACCCCGAACTCCGGGTCCTTGATCCCGAAGTCACCACCGTTGCGGAAGAGCAGCCACTGGTTCCACCGGCTCTGCGCCGACAGGCCGGCGAAGAGGCCGATCACCACGGCGGTCAGGGCGATCCAGGTGCCGAGGCGCGGGCTGAGCACCATGCGATAGCGTTCCAGCGCGGCCTGCTCGACCGAGTGCGGACGCAGCCGAGGGCGCAGACGGTGGGCCAGCCAGAGGTTGCCACCGACGATGACGGCCATACCGAGACCGATGGCGAGGAAGAGCAGCAGCCGGGTGAACAGCACACCTGTGAAGACCTCGGTGTAGCGCACCTCGTCGAACCAGAGCCAGTCCGTCCAGGCCTGGACGCCCCAGCCCAGCAGGGTGAAGAGCACGAACACCCCCACCAGGACGGCGATGGTGACACGTCCGCGCCTACTCATCTTCGGTAGGGGGCTGCTGCTACGCATTACCACTGTTGGCTCCGCACGCTCGATGTGATCGGCTCCGACCAGGCACCCAGAGTACGGGGTGTTCCTGAACGTGTCGGGACACGGTCACGAGCGTCAGCAGCGGGTCGGCTGGCCTCCGGCACGCAGTGTCTCCAGCGCGGTCATCGCCTCGGTGAGGGAACCCACCCGCAGAAGCGGCAGATCAGGCTGCGGATTGCGGACCGCCTCGGCGCAGTTGTCCGCCGGAACGAGGAACGCCTTGGCCCCGGCACGCTTCGCGCCGACGAGCTTCTGGGCGATCCCGCCGATCGGGCCGACGGTGCCCTCGTCGTCGATGGTGCCGGTGCCGGCGATGACTTTGCCGCCGGTCAGGTCCGCCGGCGTCAGCTTGTCCACGATGCCCAGGGCGAACATCAGGCCGGCACTCGGACCGCCGATGTCACCCAGGTCGATGCTGAGCGTGAACGGGTGCGGTTGCTGCTGGTCTATCTCGATACCGATCCGCGGCCGACCGTCCTGCTCACGACTTGTCACCTTCGCGGTGGCCGGTACGCCGTCACGGGTGTAGCCGATCGTCAGGGCCGTACCGGCCGGCTTGGCCCGGACCAGCTCGGTGAGCTTCGCGGCCACCGGCACCGGCTGACCGTCGACGGACGTGACGATGTCGCCGACCTTCAGCAGACCGGCGGACGGTCCGTCCGCGGCCACCGTCTTGACCACCACCTGCACCGGGAAACCCAACTCGCGCAGCGCGGCGGTCTCGGCGCTGGTCTGCGACACCTTGAAGTCCTCGGCGTTGCGCTGCTCGACCTGCTCCGTCGACTCCCCCGGTGGATACACCAGCTCGCGCGGCACCACCGCCTCGTCGTCGGAGAACCAGCCGGCGATCGCCGATCGCAGCCGCACAGTGGGCTGCACCCCCACAGTCGTCAGCCGAAGCTGCCCGGCCGACGTCGAGGTCTCCCGCCCGGTGATCTGGATGACCTCCTTGCCGTCGGCCGTACCCAGGGTGTTGACCGTCGGGCCGGGGCCGAGCACCACGTACGGGATCGGCACCCGGAGCACCCCGATGCTCAGCAGAGCGGTGAACAGGGCACCGAGCAGGACCGTCAGGCCACGACGTCTCATGCGCCAGAGCGTACCGATCTCCCGGAGCCGGGCTGCCCGATGCGCGCGCGACTTCGCCCTCAGCGCAACCCCAGCGGCGGCTACCTGGGGCTCGGCCCGCGTACCGTAGACGTCGTGCCTGATATTCCGTTCGGTTTCGCGCTCCCGGGTGGGCAACCACCAGACCCCAACGATCCCGCGCAGATGCAGCAGTTCATGTCGCAGTTGCAGCACCTGCTCTCCGCGCCGGGCAGCGGGCCGGTCAACTGGGACCTGGCTCGGCAGGTAGCAGCCAGCCAGCTCGCCGCCGCCGGTGACCCGGCAGTGTCGCCGTACGAGCGCAACGCCGTCGAGGAGGCGTTGCGCCTGGCGGACCTGTGGTTGGAGCCGGCGTCGTCGTGGCCGTCGGGCATCCAGACCCCGGTGGCCTGGAACCGCAATGAGTGGATCTTCAAGACGCTTGACGTGTGGCGCAAGCTCTGCGACCCGGTGGCCAGCCGGATGGTAGGCGCGATGGGCGACCTGGTGCCGCCGGAGGCGCGCGCCCAGCTCGGCCCCATGCAGTCGATGGTGGCGACCCTCGGTGGCGCCCTCTTCGGCGGCCAGTTGGGACAGGCCCTCGGCTCGCTCGCCGCGGAGGTGCTCTCCGCCGGCGACATCGGGCTGCCGCTCGGCCCGGCGGGCACGGCCGCGCTGATCCCGGCCAACATCCGGGCGTACGGCGAGGGCCTGGAGCTGCCCGAAGACGAGGTACGCCTCTACGTGGCGCTGCGCGAAGCCGCCCACCAGCGGCTGTTCCAGCACGTCCCGTGGCTGCGCGGCCATGTGCTCAGCGCCGTCGAGATGTACGCCTCGGGCATCCGGGTCAACCGGGAGGCGATCGAGGAGGCGATGGGCCGGGTCGACCCGACCGACCCGGAGTCGATGCAGGCGATCGCCCTGGAGGGCATCTTCACCCCGGAGGACAGCCCGGCGCAGAAGGCCTCGCTGGCCCGGTTGGAAACCGCGCTTGCCCTGGTCGAGGGCTGGGTGTGCCACGTGGTGGACAGCGCCGCCAGCGAGCGGCTGCCCAACGTCGTACGGCTGGGTGAGGCGTTCCGGCGTCGCCGCGCCGCGGGTGGCCCCGCCGAGCAGACCTTCGCCGCGCTCGTCGGTCTGGAGCTGCGCCCCCGCCGGCTGCGCGAGGCGGCGGCCCTCTGGGCCGCGCTCACCGAACACCGCGGCATCGAAGGCCGGGACGCCGTCTGGGGCCACCCGGACCTGCTCCCGTCCGACGACGACTTCGCCGACCCGGTGGCCTTCGCGATGAACGACATGGACCTGAGCGAGCTGGACAACTTCGACTTCACCGCACCCGGTGGCGCGAAAGAGCAGGCCCCGGGCCAGCCCGCCGACGGCGACGACACCGACGACGGCGACGACACCAAGCGCTGACAGTCAGAGCCCAGAAGTCCGGGCGCCCGCGCCGCTCAACGGCGGGCGCCCGGCTCATTGGTCGACAGGTGACCGCGATGGCCTCGGAAATCGCCGGCCGGAGTCACCGTTGATCAGGCTGGCCGCCTGCGAGCTCGTCAGGCGTGCCCGCCGCCTCCCGAAAGCAGAACGCCTGGGCTCGTCAGGTTGCCGCCGCGCCCGGGAGGGAGCAAGCGCGCGGGCCCCTCATGCGGGCCGGCCGACTCCGGGGGCAGAACGCCTGGGCTCGTCAGGTTGGCCGGCCGGCGCCCGAGAGCAGGGCGCGGGTGGCTTCCCAGCCTTCGAAGGCCGGGTCCAACGTGGCCAGGTCGGCCGGGCCGCGCAGTCGTCGCCAGCCGGCGGTGACGGCGACGTCCCCCGGTCGGGGCGCGCCGGCCCGGGCGTCGGTAGGGGTCGCTGTGTCCAGGTCAAGCGGGCGTAGCCAACCCGGCGCCGGCAGCCGCGCGGCGACCCCGAGCAGACCCGGGCCGCCGCCCTCGACCGAAGCCACCGCCACCGGCCGGGTGGTGAGCGGGCGCAGCAACTTGCCGACCGTCAACGCCGGTAGGTCGGGCACGTCGCCGGCGAGCACGGCTGCCTGTTCGTAGCCGTCCACGGCGGCGAACACCGCGTTCGGCGTCGGCTCGGCCACCTCGTACACGGTGGTGCCGGGCCAGACCAGTGCATCCGCCAAGGCACGGTCGGCAGGGGTGACCGCGACGGCGACGTCCACCTCGTTGAGGGTGGCGATCAGGTCGATGACGTCCTCGGCGAGCGCCGCTCGCCAGTCTTGCCGGTCAACGCCGGGCGGCGACCAGCGGACCGGACCGAGCAACGCCACCACAACCCGCCGCGCCATGCCCAGACCATATCCCTCCGCCCCGGCCCCGTCGCCCCACCCCAGCCCTGCTTCCGTCCTGGTGGTGGGTGAGCCTCCGTGCTGGTGGTGGGTGAGCTTCCGTCCTGGTGGTGGGTGAGCGGCCTCGATCAGGGCGTTCCCACGGCTCCCGCCCCGCCTTCACCTGTGCCGACCCGACCAAGCCCGATCCGACCCCGATCTGCGGGGTGATCGAAGCTCACCGGGCGGAACCACACCCAGAAGGTGCCGGCACCCTGCGCGGCGGGACGTCGACAGAGGCGCGGCGGCCGAAGGACCGAAGCTCACCGGCGGAACCACGGCCGGAGAGGCGACGACTCCCCGCGCGGCGGCGCCGGCAGAGGCTCGACAGCCCGAGGGGCGACGGCGGACCGGTCAGGTGGGGACCGGGGCGCAGGAGGCGGCGGCTACGCCTTCGAGGTAGCCGCGGGCTCGTTCGGCCTTGGGGTAGCGGCCGACAAGCGCCCAGAAGCGGGCGTTGTGGCTGGGCACGATGAGGTGGGCAAGCTCGTGCAGCAGCACGTAGTCGATCACCCATTCGGGCATGTCCTGCACGCGGTGGGAGATCCGGATGCTGCGATCGGCGGGTGTGCAGGAGCCCCAGCGGCCGTTCTGGTTGGTGACCCACCGGACGCTGAGGGGCACCGCCTTGTCGCCGTACCCGCTGAGGTAGAGACCGATCAGACGGTTGGCCCGGGCCACCAGTTCGGCGTCGGAGCGGGCAAGTCGACCCTCGCGTGCCGCGAGCCGGGCGAGCATCCGGTCGACCCACTCGCTCTCCTCGGCCCGGGAGAACTGGTCCGGGATGAGGACGACGACCCGCTCACCGTCCCGGTACGCGGACACCGTGCGTCGCCGGCGCTGGCTGCGCCGCACCTCGACGACCGGCTTACGCGTCCCCGCCATCACTGGCCCGCGCAGCCTCGGCTACGTGTCACGAAGGAAAGCTAATGCGTACTGACCAGGGGTCCGCAAGGGTCAACCACCCGACACGCGTCCAGAAAGTGATGATTGGTCGCTCGGCGTCCCGAAAATTTCTTGGCTGCACCGCCGCCAGCCGCCTCGTCACCCATGGTGAACACCGCTGGCGGCCGCATGCCCCGCACCACCGTAGATGATCACCTTCGGGGTACTCGCACGGGTGTCTGCGACGGTTCGTCGGCGTGTCCCCGCCAAACTGACTTATCCGACCTAATTCGCCATGCACACTCTCGACGTCGACTTGCTCACAGGTCGATGCACAGCTGACATGGAACCGCCCAGACCTGGGTAGGGTCCGCGGACCAGCGGTCACGAGGGTGGCTGCGGAATGAGACCCAGCGCCGGCCGCCCCGCGTGGCCCGCCGCCGGGGCACCCGCCGGGACGGCATCGACCGGCGGACGAGACGAGGAGGGGCACCGTGGCCGACCAGGCCCAGAACTACAACGGTTACTGCGTGAAGTGCAAGGAGAAGCGGGACTTCGAGGGGCACGTGGAGGTCTCGAAGACCGGCATGAACATGGCCAAGGGCAAATGTCCGGTATGCGGCACAACAGTGAACCGCATCCTGGGCAAGGCGAAGGTCTGACCGTACGGGTCAATGGGGGGCGGGGTGGCCGAGCGGTCACCCCGCCCCCCGTTGCCGGTCCGGCGGGTCTCCCTGTCGGGTGACTGACACGGTTACCGGCGAGTTGTGGATAACCCGGCAAATCCTGTGGACAGCGCTGGATACAGCTCCGGCCATCTGTGGATAACGATCGACCCTGCGCAGGGGCTCGGTCACGATTCGTCATCATGAGTCGTACCGCACTGCCCCGCCCGATGCTGCTCCCCGGCCTCAGCCGCCTCTGGCGGGACAGGCACACGCTGCAACTCGGCATCGGCCCCGGCCTCGCCGTGCTGTTGGAGCTTGCCAACCCACGCGCCGCCCACCTGCTCGATCTCCTTGACGGCACCCGCAGCGAACGCGCCGTGCTCACCCAGGCGAGCGCGGTCCGGGTCACCGCCGACGACGCCCGTACCCTGCTCGACGCCCTGCGCGCGGCGGGCCTCCTGGTGCCCGCGCACAGCCTGCTCCCCCGCGACCTCGCCGGGCCGGCCCGTGCCCGGCTCGCCGCCGAAGCCGGGGCGTTGGCCCTGGTCGCGGCCCGACTGCCCGGAACTCCCGCGCAGATCCTGCGGCGACGGCGAGCGGCCCGGGTGCTGCTCACCGGGGCAGGGGCGCTCGGCGGGCCGCTCGCGATCGCGCTGGCCCAGTCCGGCGTCGGGCAGGTGATCCCGGACCTCACCGGCCCGGTCCGCCCGATCGACCTGGTCGGCACCGGCATCCCGGCGACCGACATGGGTGCCCCGCTGGCCCGGGCGGTGCGGGCCGCCATCGACCGCGTCGCCCCGGGCACCGGCACCCATCCGCTCCGGAGCCCGCGGGCGGACCTGGTGATCCAGCTCGGCACGGACCGTCCGCCAGCGCTCCTCGCCGCCGGCCTCGCCCAGCGCCGTCAGCCGCATCTGCTTGTCACCGTCCGCGAGGGCGTACCGGTCATCGGTCCCCTGGTCCGCCCGCCCGCCGGGCCCTGCCTGCACTGCATCGAGCTGCACCGGACCGATCGTGACCCGGCGTGGCCGCGACTCGCCGCCCAGCTCGCCGCGGCCGAGCCGGTCGCCGCCGGCACGACCGGCACCCTGCTCACGGCCATCGGGTACGCGTTGACCGAGGCTCTGGCGCATCTCGACGGCGGGAGCCCGGAGACGTTGGGCGGCGCCATGGAGATCACCGACTCGTGTCGCTTTCGCCGCCGCAGCTGGCCGCCACACCCGGCGTGCGGGTGCTCGCGGAGCCGGGTGTCGGCACCAGCCCGGCCGCAGAGCAGCAGCGGAGCCCTCCGGTCGGTAACAATGACCGGGTGACCGACATCCCGCGCCGGGCCGTGTCCCGGACCGCCAAGCTCGCCGCCCTGCCGCTCGGCTTCGCCGGCCGGACCGTCCTCGGCATGGGAAAGCGCGTCACCGGGATCGCCTCCGACGTGATCTCCGCAGAGATCCAGCAGCGCACCGCCGAGCAGCTGTTCAGCGTGTTGGGCCAGCTCAAGGGCGGTGCGATGAAGTTCGGCCAGGCGCTCTCGGTCTTCGAGGCGGCGCTGCCCGAAGAGATCGCCGCGCCCTACCGGCAGGCGCTCACCAAGCTCCAGGAGGCGGCGCCGCCGCTGCCGGCCGCGAGCGTGCACAAGGTGCTTGCCGAGCAGCTCGGCCCGGACTGGCGCGATCGGTTCGTCGAGTTCAACGACACTCCGGCCGCGGCGGCAAGCATCGGCCAGGTGCACCGGGCGCGGTGGCGCGAGCCGGGGCTCGACCCGTCGGGCGAGCCGAACAGCCGCGACGTGGCCGTCAAGATCCAATATCCGGGGGCGGGTGACGCGCTGCTCGCCGACCTCAAGCAGCTCTCCCGTCTGGGCGGCATGTTCCGGGCCATCCAGCCCGGCCTCGACATCAAGCCGCTCCTTGTCGAGTTGCGCGAACGGATCACCGAGGAGCTGGACTACGAGCTGGAGGCCGAGTCGCAGCGCGCCTTCGCCGCCGCGTACGCCGACGACCCGGAGATCTTCATCCCGGAGGTGATCTCCGGGGCGCCCCGGGTGCTTGTCACCGAATGGGTGACCGGCACCCCGCTTGCCGACATCATCCGGGAGGGCTCCGAGGAGCAGCGGGACGAGGCCGGCCGGCTGATGGCCACGCTGCACCTCTCCGCGCCGCAGCGGGCGGGTCTGCTGCATGCCGACCCGCACCCGGGCAACTTCCGGCTGCTACCCGACGGCCGCCTCGGGGTGATCGACTTCGGTGCGGTGGCCCGGATGCCGGAGGGAACACCGGAGCCGATCGGTCGCATCGCCGGGCGGGCGCTGCGCGGCGACGCCGACGGGGTGGTCGAAGGGCTCCGGTCCGAGGGGTTCATCGGGGCCGACGACGAGATCGACGCCGAGGGGGTCCTCGACTTCCTCCGTCCGATGCTGGAGCCCATCGCGGCCGACGGGTTCCGGTTCACCAGGGCCTGGCTGCGGGCCGAGGCGGCGCGACTGGCCAGCCCCCGCTCCCCCACGTACCAGTTGAGTCGCCAGCTCAACCTGCCGCCGTCGTACCTGCTCATCCACCGGGTGACGCTCGGGTCGATCGGCGTGCTGTGCCAGTTGGAGGCGAAGGCCCCGTACCGGGGCATCCTGGAGCGCTGGCTGCCCGGCTTCGCCCCCGTGGCCTGAACGTCACGAAGGGCGGGTGCCGGCCGGCACCCGCCCTTCCGCATGGGGTGGTACTAGAGAACGCCCAGGTCGCGTGCCGAACGGTTGCGGCTCTTCATGGCGACGGTACGGGCGGAACGGGTTGCCTCAGTGCTCGTGGTGGTACGACCGGCCTGAGGCCGGCGCATTCGAGCCCGGGACAACGCTTCGTGGAGTAGTTGCATCTCAAAGGCTCCGTTCGGAACGTTCAACATCGTCGTCTCTCTAACTGCCGGTGTGGCACCGGCGTAGTTGGTACGGATTCGGGAAGTTGTCAGGCTGCCAGCCGGACCGCGCCGCGCGCCTCGGACAGCCCACTGGCCTCCAAGCGCGCCTCGGCCTCGACCCGCAGTGCGGCGTCACGAGCGACGTCCTCCTTACGCGGACGGCCACGGGGCCGCTTGCGCGGGACGACCGCGCCACGCTCGAAGATCTCGCCGCCCCAGACGCCCCACGGCTCCGCTCGCTCGACCGCCCCGGCGAGGCACTCGACGCGCAGCGGGCAGTCCCCGCAGAGCGACTTGGCCAGCTCGAGCTCGGCGGGCGAGTCGGAGAACCACAGGTCGGGGTCGAACTTCCGGCAGGGCAGGTTCGCCTCCATGTCGACGCTCATGTCGACGGGGGCCAACGCCAGACTCATCGCCCGGTCACCTCTCTCTCACTTCGATCTCGTGGATCGCATTCCGACGTACTTCGGCGGGGCAAAAAACTAGGCCGCGGATCCCGGTAAGCGGGTTCCGCGGCCTCGAGGTGAGCCGGTGTCTGATGGTCAGACCGGTCTGCCTCGAGGTGGAACGCCGCGGAGATCCGTGCGCTTCTTGGCGCCCTGGATGCCCATGCCCGTGATGCCACTGGTCCCCTCGATTCCGGTGGCCGGTGCAACGGTCAGGTTCAGTTCGACCTGAACCTGGTGCACCTGCGGAACCGACGGTCGCGTGGCCGGGAGGGCCACCCAGACAGCCGACAGCGGAGCGTGGACAGACGGCATCGCCGTCGGACGCTCATAGGTGAAGATCTCCACGGTGGCCACCTCCCTCACGTTCCTCGATCGACTGGACCAACCCCGGTGAGCAGCCGGAATGGCGCCGCTCGCGTGGTGTGTCCTGAGGCTATTCCTCGCCACAGGGCGAGGGCAAACGAATTTACGACGAGATTTCGAAAGTTTTCTCCGGGCAGACATCGTCCACACTCGCGCCCCCCACCAGCGCCAGCACCGACTCGCCGTACAGGCCCAATTTGCGAGGGCCGATGCCCGCGATGGCGATCAGCTCCTCGGCCCGGCCGGGGCGTCGCTCGGCCAGCGCGGTGAGGGTGGCGTCGGTGAAGACCACGTACGCCGGGACCTTCTGCGTGCCGGCCACCCGCTGCCGCCACTCGCGTAGCCGTTCGTGCAGCTCGTCGTCGATGTCGGACGGGCAGGTGGGGCAGCGACCCAGCTTGCGGTCCGGGCCGGCGAGCAGAGTGGCGCCGCAGATCCGGCAGGACATGATCTGCGTCCGGCGGCGCTCGGTGCGGCGGGCCGGGCCGGTGCCGGGAGCTGCCCGCTCGGTGCCGCCGGAGCGGTCGAGTTGGGGCAGGAAACGCGACGGCCGCCGGGCCCGGCCTCCGGGCGAACGGGCGGCGGCGTACGACAGCCAGAGCCACTCCCGCGCCCGGGTGATCCCGACGTAGAGCAGTCGCCGTTCCTCCTCGACCTGCTCGACGGTCTTGGCGTACATGGTGGGAAGCGTGCCCTCGGCGAGGCCGACAAGGAAGACGGCGTCCCACTCCAGGCCCTTGGCCGAGTGCAGGGAGGCGAGGGTGACCCCGTCCACGGTCGGTACGTGCTGCTGGGCGGCCCGGCGGGCCAGTTCCTCGGTGAAGTCGGTGAGTGTGACAGGGCGTTCCACCGACGCCGCCTCGCCGATCGGCACGAGTTCGGGCGTGGCCGCGTACTCCTCGGCGAGCTGGACCAGCGCGGCCAGGGCCTCCCAGCGCTCACGGGCGGCGCCGCCGGCCGGGGGTGCGTCCGGAGCCCAGCCGACAGCGGTGAGCGCCTCGACGACGGCTGCCGGCAGTGGGGTCTCCCCCGGGATCGAGCGGGTGGCGGCACGCAGCGCGACCATCGCCTGGCGGACCTCGGTCCGCTCGAAGAACCGCTCGGCACCCTGCACGACGTACGGCACCGCGGCCTCGGTGAGCGCCTTCTCGTACGCCTCGGACTGCGCGTTGATCCGGAACAGCACGGCGATCTCCTTCGCCGGCGTGCCCGCGTCGATGAGCGCTCGGCAGCGGGCTGCCACCGCGTTGGCCTCGGCCGGCTCGTCGGTGAAGATCCGCAGGTCGGGTTCGGGGCCGGGTGGGCGCTGCCCGCTCAGCTCCAGCCGCAGCCGGGCCTCGGTGCCACGGGCCTGCGAGATCACCGCGTTGGCCAGCCCGACCACCTGCGGGGTGGAGCGGTAGTCGCGGACCAGCCGGACCACCGTGGCGTTGCGGTGCCGGCGGGGGAAGTCGACCAGGTACGCCGAGGTGGCCCCGGTGAACGAGTAGATCGTCTGGCTGGCGTCGCCGACCACGGTCAGGTCGTTGCGGCCGGCCAGCCAGGCGTCCAGCAACCGCTGCTGGAGTGGGTTGACGTCCTGGTACTCGTCGACCACGAAGTGCCGGTACTGGGTGCGGATCTGCTCGCCGACGTCCGGGTGCTCCTCGATGCCCCACACCGCGGCACGCAGCATGTCCTCGAAGTCGATCACGCCGTTCGAGCGTTTGAGCTGCTCGTACGCGGTGAACACGTCGGCGACCTTCGCCGGCTCGTGCGGTGTGTCGCGCAACGCCCGGGCGGCGGCCACCACGTAGTCCGTCGGCTCGACAAGCGACGACTTGGCCCACTCGATCTCGCCGGCCAGGTCGCGCGCGGCGGCCCGGTCGGTGCGCAGGCCGACCCGGGCGGCGGCGAGGGTGACCAGCCGCACCTTGCTGTCCAGCAGCTCGGGCATGGCCCGGCCGGACAGCAGGCGGGGCGCGAAGTACCGCACCTGCCGCAACGCGGCCGCGTGGAAGGTCCGCGCCTGGACACCGTGCGCCCCGAGCAGAGTGAGACGGTGTCGCATCTCGGCGGCGGCACGGGCGGTGAAGGTGACCGCGAGCACGTGCCGGGGGGATATCTCACCGGAGAGTGCCCGGTGGGCGATCCGGGAGGTGATCGCCCGGGTCTTGCCGGTGCCGGCGCCGGCAAGGATGCAGACCGGGCCGGCGGGCGCGGTCACCGCGGAGCGCTGCTCAGGGTCCAGCCCGGCGAGTACGCGTTCCGACGCTGAGTGAACCACCACAACCAGGAATCATCTCAGCTCCTCCGAACGTTGTAGCGGACAGCCTCGGCTTGATCCGCAAGCCGCGGCCGGAGGAGTTGGAGGATCCGACCATGCTGACGATGTATTCAACCCCCTGGTGCGGCTACTGCCACCGGCTGAAGTCGCAGCTCGACCGGGAGGGCATCGGGTACGAGGTGGTCGACATCGAGCAGGACCCGAAGGCCGCGGAGTTCGTGATGGGTGTCAACGGCGGCAACCAGACGGTGCCGACGCTGCGGTTCGCCGACGGCAGCGCCCTCACCAACCCCTCGATCACCCAGGTCAAGCAGCACCTGGCGGCTCTCACCGCCTGACGGGCGAGTCACCCCTCGACGAACGGCCGTCCGCATCCGGGCGGCCGTTCGTCGCGTCCGGCGTCGGTCACCGCCGGGGCACGCGCGGGGTTCCCGTCGTCGTCGGCTTGTCGATCTCCACCTCGGCCGGGCGGCGCTGCGCCGGAATGGACGGGCTCGTCGGCACTGTGGGCGGCAGGAGCGGGCGGCCCCCGGCCGGCGGGCTCAGGTGTCGGCCCCGCCAGAGATAGGCGCCGGCCGCGAAGGTGGCCACCCCGACAAGCGCGAACAGCGCCCGGTAGTCGAGGACACCGACGAGCAGCGCGCCAGCGCCGATGGAGAGCGCCTGCGGGCCGCTGACCACCGCCTGGGTGGCCGCGGCGACCCGACCGACGAGCACCGGCGGGGTACGCCGTTGGATGAGTGTGTGCAGCCCCACCATCGTCAGCGGAAGCGAGACGCCGGCCAGCAGCACCGCCACGAAGGCGAGCCGCAGATCGGGGTACGCGAGCGCGAGCGCGGCCGGGGAGAAGAAGGCCACGCCTGCGGCCAGCGTGCCGACCTCGCCGAGCCGGCGGACCAGCGCCGGTGAGCAGAGCCCGCCGAGCAGCCCGCCCACGCCCTGCACTGTGACCAGCACGCCCACGAAGGCGGCGTTGCGGCCCAACCCCTGGTCGATGTAGGCGAAGATCAGCGACTCGCTGAAGCCCATCACCAGCGATCCCAGCCCGTAGCCGAGCAGGGCCCGACGCAGAGCCGGCACACCGGCCAGGTGCCGCAGGCCGGCACCCAGCTCGGCGGGCCAGCGCAGCCGCACGGTCGGCGTGCTCGGCTGCGGGTTGGGCACCGCGGTCACCACCACGGCGGCCGTGACGAAGCCGATCATGCCGATCCCGGCCAGCGCCCACCCGCCGAACGCGGCGTAGAGCGCCGCGCCGACAAGCGGGCCGACAAGACGAAGCCCTTGGCGTACGGTCTGCAGCGCGCCGTTCGCCTCGGCCAGCAGCTCCACAGGCACCAGTTGCCGGATGAGCCCGCTGAGCGCCGCGCCGAGCGTGATCGAGGAGAGGCCGTACAGGGCGGCGACCAGGTAGACGAGCCAGATGTCGCCGGCGTCCCGGACCGTGAACAACGGGGTGAGCAGCGCCGCGGTGACCAGGTTGGCGGCCACGAAGAAGGGGCGGCGCGGGTACCTGTCGACGAACCAGCCGACAAGTGGCGCCAACGTCATGGGGGCGATGACGGCGAAGATGGTGCCGCCGGCCAGCCCGCTGGAGCCAGTCAGATCCTTGACCCAGATCGCGAGTGCGAGCAACAGGATCGATTCGGCGGTCATGCTGGCAAGCAGACCAGCGAAGAGCAGGCGAAAGTCGGGTCGGCGCAGGACGGTGCGCATGGGATCCCTCCGGCGGGATGGCGTGCCCTGGGGTGGGCGGGGTCGACGGGGCCGCGACCGCGGGGTTCGCCGTCGTCACGGCGTACCCACGGTCCATTTTTCGCAAGACACGCCCCCGCCGGAACCTCCGGCGCCGGTCGCGCCGTCCATACTGACCGTGGGGGCCGAATTTCATACAGTTACCGTCGCGTCTGCGGCGGTCGACGGGAAAGAGGACACTGTGCCTCCTGCCGCACCCAGCCCGATCATGCGTCGCCGCAGGTTGGGCCTAGAGCTGCGCCGCCTGCGCGAGGTCGCGGGCTTCACCGGTGACCAGGTCATCGAGAGGATCGGTTGGGCGTCCGCGTCCAAACTGTCCCGGTTGGAGAACGGTCGCAGCCGACCGGACCCGCAGGACGTAGCCGTGCTGCTCGACCTCTACGGTGCCGACGCGGCACTGCACGACGAGCTGCTCGGGATCGCCGGTGAGGCCGGCGACATGCGGGGCTGGCTCAAGAACTTCCCGGTGATGACTCAGCAGCAGCGCAGTTGGGCCGAACTGGAGGCGGGCTGCGCGGAGATCTCCGAGTACAGCCCGGTGCTGGTGCCCGGCCTGTTGCAGACCGCCGGGTACGCGCGGGTCCGGATCGTCTCGGCCCGCCAGGTGGCCGAGAGCGCCGGTGAGCCGAAGCCCGGCGACGAGCCGGAGACCGAGGTGCAGGCGCGGTTGGCCCGCCAGTCGCTGCTGACCCGGGAGCCGCACGCGCCGCGCTACACAGCCGTGCTGGAGGAAGCTGCCCTCGGCCGGCGGGCCGGCCCACCGGAGGTGCTGCACGAGCAACTGGTCCAGTTGTGCGAGCTGGCCCTTCTGCCGAACGTGACGCTGCACGTGCTACTTCGGGACACCCAGATCGGCGATTGGTACCTTCCGCCGACCGCGTTCTCCCTCTATCGGTTCGCCGATCCACTCGATCCGGAGACATTGGCCATCGAAGGGGGGTTCACCGACGTCATGTCGACCGAGGCAAACACGCTAAATCGCTATAAAGTGGCGTTCGAGTGGCTATGCACGGCGGCACTTAACGCCTCGGACACCCTCTCCTGGCTGATCGAGGCGACAGGACGGGTGACCGAGGCGACGCCCCCATCCACAGTGGCGTTCGGCCCGGCAACGGCGCCGGTCCAACGTCGCCGCGGCTCGGGGCGGCTGACGGAACTGTGAACCAGGGACCTCCGTCGGGGCGTGCGGCACCACTCGTCCCATCGGATCGGTTCACATCAGGAGCAGAACCATGAACAACATCCACAACACGCCGTCCATCTCCGCCGACTCGTTGGCGGACGCGCCCTGGCGTACCAGCACGCGCAGCCAGACCTCCAACTGCGTCGAGGTCGCCCCGCTGGGCACCGGACCGTCAGCGGTCGCGCTGCGCGACAGCAAGGACCGGGGTGGCCCGGTGCTGCTGTTCAACCGGGCCGGATGGCTCGGCTTCATCGCTGGAACCAAGACGGGCCAGTTCGATCTGAACTGAGCCGTCAGCCAGAAGCGGGGCCGTCGGCAGTTCGCCGGCGGCCCCGTCGCTGCATCCGCGTCGACCCGCTGACCAGGCATCCACCGATCGGATGACTCGAAATCAATAGGCGCGTTTCACTTGCTGGGATGACTACGCGGCGTAGCATGACCGGTGAAGGTGGAACTTCCACACCGCTCATTTGTCGCGGTTCATCCGGAGACCCACATGCGTTTCCTGATCGTTCGCACCGACATCCGCACCGTCGCCGACGGGGACATCGCCGCGGCCTGGGCAGACGGCCACCGACTCCGCGACGAGACGACCACGCCCGAGCCGCGCCGACAGATCGTGCACGCCGAGGACCGCGACGCCGCGCTGCTGCTGGCCCGGGCCCTGTCCACTGTCGGCGCGGTCCGCGCCGGAAAGCAACGGGTCAAGGTCCTGCCGCTCAGCGAGCCACGGCCCGTGTTCCGACGCCGATCAGGCATTACCGGCACCTGACCCAGACGTCCGCCGTGGTCGGACCGGCTCCCCCGCCGCGTTACCCGCCCAGATCGACCACGGCGGCCCGTGTTCCCGGCCCGTGACCGCCGCGGCAACGGCGGCCACGGGTCGGGACCGCACTCACCCGCCGGTGTCCACCCAGCCATCCAGCCAGCGGTGGATGAGGAACAGCGCGATCGACGACGGCGGCGGCAGCATCAGCCGCGCCCCGTCACCCACGTCCACTGTCCGACCGGCCAACGCCGCCCCGATCTCGGCACGGGTGAACCACCTGGCGTACGCGATCTCGGACGGGTCGACCCGCACCGGTTCCGCCGGGTCCGCGACGGCCAGGAAGCCCAGCATCAGCGAGCCGGGGAACGGCCACGCCTGGCTGCCGACGTACCCGATCCGGTCGACAGTGATGCCCACCTCCTCGCGGACCTCGCGCAGCACGGCGGCCTCCGCGGACTCCCCCGGCTCGACGTAACCGGCCAGACAGGAGTAACGCCGACCGCCCGGGGTGCCCGCCCAACCGGCGTTGTTACCGAGCAGGCAACGTCCGTCCGGCCCGGCCACGCCGTCGTGCACCAGCACGATCATCGCCGGATCGGTACGCGGCCAGATCCGCCCTCCGTTGCGGTCAACCCGGGACCAACCGGCCTCGTCCATCGCGGTCGGCGCCCCGGTCGCCGACGAATAGCCGTGCCGGGTGTGCCAGTTGACCAAGGCGAGCGCCGTGGTGAAGATGCCCGCCTCCCGGTCGGCCAGCAGGTGCCCCACCTCCCGCAGGTTGACCGCCCGGGTCCCCGGCAGCGCCGGCAACGGCGTGTCCACCGCGAAGACCGGCACCCCGTCCGGCTCGACACCGAGGAACATGGCGATCGCCTCGGAGCCGGCCGGCACGTCGTCCGCGGCGAACAGCACAAGCGCCGGAGGTGACACGTCGGTACGGGCCAGCGTCTGCCCTTCGGTCGAGTCGAGCAGCAGCACCCGGCCGCGCAGCCACGCCTCGGTGAGCCACAGCGAGTCGCCCCGCCGGTGCGCCACCCGATCCAGGGTGGACCGGGCCAGCGGCGGCACCATCTCCCCGCTCACGACGCGCCCGCCCCGGCCGGCGAGACCGGTCGGATCACGGCTGCACCGGCTCGACCCGCACCGTGGTCAACGCTGCCAGCCCGTCGGCCACCCGCTCCGCGTCGCCGAGCACCACGACCGCCGCCCGGGACGGCGCGAGGTGGTGGGCCGCGACCCGCGCCACGTCGTCGACGGTCACCGCCGCCAGTCGGGCCGCGTACTCGGCGAGGAAGTCCAGACGCAGGCCGTTACCGGCGTACGCACTTGTCAACGCCGCCAACCCGGCCTGGGTGGACATGCCGAGCTGAAGGGTGCCCAGGGCGTACTGCCGAGCCTGCTCCAACTCCTCCGGCTTCGGCGGAAGCGACGCCATCCGACCCAACTCGTACGTCGTCTCCAACAGCGCCGGGCCGGTGACCTCGGTGGCCACCTCGGCCGCTGCGACCAGGATCGATCCGGCCACCGAATGCTCGATCACCGAGTGCGGGCCGTACGTGTAGCCCTTGTCCTCGCGGATGTTCTCCACCCAACGGGAGGAGAAGTAACCACCGAAGACCAGGTTGGCCAGTTGCAGAGCAGCGTGGTCCGGGTCGGTACGCGGCACCGCCGGCAGCGCCACCCGCAACGAGGACTGCACCGAGCCAGGCCTGTCGACAAGCAGCAGCGGCCCCGTCTCCAGCGGCGGGATGGCCGGCAGGGTCGCCGTACGCCCGGCACCGCCCCAACCGCCGAGCGCCCGCTCGACGGCGTCCAGAGCCTTCTCCGGCTGCACGTCACCGACCACCACCAACTGCGCGCCGGCCGGATGTACCCGCTCGGCGTGCAGGGTACGCAGCGCCGCCGGCCGCACAGCGCGGATCTGACCCGGCTCCGGGGTCTGCGCCGCGTACGGGTGCCGCCCGTAGATCCGCTTCAGCAGCGCCTCCCGAACCAGGTGCGTCGGCTGGCTCTGCGCGACCTGGATCCGGTCGATCAGCCGATCCCGCTCGGTCGACACCTCGTCGCCGGGATAGCTGGCACCGGTCAACACCTCGGCCATCAGCTCAAGCATCCGGTCGAGCCCGGTGACCAGGCCGGCACCCGAGAGCATCAGCCGGTCCGCGTCGACGCCAGCGGACAGCCCGGCGCCCACCTTCTGCAACTCGGCGGCGATCTGCACGCTTGTCATCGACTCGGTGCCCGAGAGCATGGTCTGCGAGAGCATCGCGCCACGCGCCACGTTGACCCGGCCGAACGGCACCCAGAGCCGCAGCTCGACCAGCGGCACCGCCGGCCGGCGTACCGCGATCACGGTAAGCCCGTTGCCCAGCGTGCGCTCGGACTGCTTCGGCACCTTGAGCTTGCGCGTGGGCCCGAGCGCCGGCAGCGCACGCGGCCCAGCAGACACGGTGACGCTCATCGGGCACCTCCGGGAATGACCTCGATCGTGGCGCGGCGCTCCGGACGCAGGGTCGCCGCGGCGGCCCGGACCTGCTCCTCGGTCACGTCACCGACAAGGCGGGGCAGGTCGTTGAGCAGACCCGGCTCGCCGCGTTGCTGTTCGAGGACTGCCATCTGCAACGCCCGGCCGAGCACCGCGTCGGTGTCGCGCAGCAGGTGGGTCGCCATCCGGGCCTGGGTCCGGGCCAGTTCCCCGTCGGTCAGCCCGTCGGTGGCCAGCCGGTCCAGTTCCTCGTCGACGGTGCGCAGCATCTTGTCCACGTCACCTCCGGGCGGCAGGTGCGCCTGAAGCAGCAGCGCTGTCGGGTCCCGCACGTCGAACGGGTCACCCATGAAGCCGAGGTACCCGCTGAGGCCGGTCACCGAGCGGTCCCGCTGGACCAGCCGCTCGACCAGCCGTGAGGCGTCACCGTCGGTGAGGACCTCGGCCAGCACCACGTACGGCAGGTAGCCGGCGAAGTCGGTGATCGGGTCGGGCACCCGCCATGCGCCAGCGACCGCCGGCAGGGGTGCCAGGGCATCGGTGTACGAGGTGCGCCGCTCGGCGGTCAGGTCGGGCTCGGTGAAGTCGGGCCGGACCGGTGCGGGGCGAGCCGGTACGTCGCCGAAGTGCCGGGTGATCAGCTCGGTCGCCTCGGTGACGTCGATGTCGCCGCTGACAGCCAACACCGCGTTACCGCAGGCGTAGTAGCGGCGGAAGAAATCCTCCGCGTCGGCGACGGTGGCCGACTCCAGGTCGTCGAAGGAGCCGTAACCGTCGTGCGCGTTGGGGAACGTGTCGAACATGACAGGCGGCAGGGTCAGCCAGGGAAAACCACCGTACGGGCGGCTGAGCACGTTGACCCGGATCTCCTCCTTGACCACGTCGACCTGGTTGCGCAGGTTCTCCTCGGTCAGCCGGGGGCCGCGCATCCGGTCCGCCTCCAGGAACAGCGCGCGTTCCAGCGCGTTGCTCGGCAGCGTCTCGAAGTAGTCGGTGTAGTCCAGGTGGGTGGAGCCGTTGAAGGTGCCCCCAGCGCCCTGTACGTGCCGGAAGTGGGCAAGCTTCTCGAGGTTTTCCGAGCCCTGGAACATCAGGTGTTCGAAGAGGTGAGCGAAGCCGGTGCGCCCCTCCGGTTCGGATCTGATGCCGACGTCGTAGACCACCGCCACCCCGATCACCGGGGCACTGCGATCGGGCGTGAGGACCACCCGCAGGCCGTTGTCGAGGGTGAACCGCTCGACGGGATATTTCGTCGCTGGAATTCTGGATCTCCGCGCCACGTGGTCGACCCTAGCGCGCCGGCACTGCCACCACGGGCGACCTGCGGGGAGCGCCACCGGTCGGCGACACGGGCAGCATCTGCGCGGCAGCCGTGCGGGGCGGCCAGTCCCATCAAGCTGGTAGGAAATGCCGACATAACTGAGACGCCCCTTCCCGACATGTGGATGGGCCTTGACGCTGGCCCGACCCTGGCCCACTCTTCCTACCAACTAAGTAGGAATACTGCGGATTGGATGGACGATGAGACGCCTCCCCCTGCGCCGGATGGTCACCCTGGCCACCCTCGCCGCCGTCGGCGCGGCCGCCCTGGGCAGCACCGCCGCGTGCGGCGACGACAGCGAGGGCGCGGGCGGCAGCTCTGGCCCGGTGACCCTCCGGCTCGGCTACTTCCCCAACATCACGCACGCACCGGCGGTGGTCGGTGTCGAGAAAGGCATCTTCGCCGAGAAGCTCGGCGCCGACGTGAAGCTGGAGTCGAAGACCTTCAACGCCGGCCCGGCCGCCATCGAGGCCATCTTCTCCGGCGCGCTCGACGCGACCTACATCGGCCCGAACCCCACAGTGAACGCGTTCTCCAAGTCCAAGGGCGAGGCGGTCCGGGTCATCTCCGGCGCGGCCTCCGGAGGCGTGGCACTGGTGGTCAAGCCGGGCATCAACGGCCCGCAGGATCTCAAGGGCAAGAAGATCTCCACCCCGCAGCTGGGCAACACCCAGGACGTGGCGGTCCGCTACTGGCTCAAGCAGCAGGGGCTGACGACCACCAAGGAGGGCGGCGGCGATGTCAAGATCGTCCCGCAGGAGAACGCCCAGACGGTGGAGACTTTCAACAGCGGTGCCATCGACGGCGCCTGGGTGCCCGAGCCGTTCGTCTCCCGCCTGATCAACGCCGGCGGCAAGGTGCTCGTCGACGAGCGCGACCTGTGGCCGGACAAGAAGTTCGTCATCACCAACCTGCTGGTCAGCACGAAGTTCCTCAAGGCGCACCCGGACGTCGTGCAGAAGCTGGTCGAGGGCCAGGTCGCCGCGAACGAGTTCGTCAACACCAAGCCGGACGAGGCCCAGCAGGCCATCTCCGAGGCGATCGGCAAGATCACCGGCAAGCCGCTGGACCCGAAGCTGATCAAGCAGGCGTGGCCGACGTTGGAGTTCACGAACGACCCCATCCCCTCCTCGCTCAAGGCCGGGCTCGACCACGCCGTCGAGGTCAAGCTGACCGACCCGGTGAGCCTCGACGGCCTCTACGACCTGACGTACCTCAACAACGCGCTCAAGGCGCAGGGCAAGCCCGAGGTCGTCCAGCCATGACGTCGACCACGACGACGCCGGGAAGCGCGACCACCTCGGTCGCGCTCTCCGACGTAACAAAGGTGTACGGACGCGGCGAGAGCGCCGTACTGGCTCTCGACGGGGTGTCCCTGGACGTGGCGCCTGGCGAGTTCGTCTGCCTGGTCGGCGCCTCCGGCTGCGGCAAGAGCACCCTGCTGAACCTGGTGGCCGGCCTGGACCGGCCCACCGCCGGGCAGATCGACCTCGCCGGCGACGCCAACCCCGGGCTGATGTTCCAGGAGCCGGCGCTCTTTCCCTGGCTGACCGTCGACGCGAACGTCGAGATGCCGCTGAAACTGCGCGGCCTGCCCCGGGCGCAGCGACGCGAGCGGGTGGCCGAGCTGCTGCGCACTGTGCACCTTGGCGAGTTCGGCCGCAAGCGGCCACACGAACTGTCCGGCGGCATGCGGCAGCGGGTCGCGCTTGCCCGCACCCTGGCCCTGGACACCCCGGTGCTGCTCATGGACGAGCCGTTCGGCGCACTGGACGCGATGACCCGGGACATCCTGCACGACGAGCTGGAACGCATCTGGTCCGAACGCAACCTGTCGGTGCTGTTCGTCACGCACAACGTCCGCGAGGCAGCCCGGCTGGCCGACCGGATCATCCTGCTCTCCAGCCGCCCCGGTCGAATCATCTACTCCACCGAGGTGAACATCCCGCGGCCACGGCGGATCGACTCCCCCGAGGTCGCCGCCATCGCCGCCGACGTCACCGAACGGCTCCGTACGGAGGTGGGCCGCCATGGCCAATGACACCCTGACCAGCACGGCGCGGACCGACGCGCAGATCTCCGGGCTCGACGCGCTGGAGATCGCCGGTCGGGAGAAGGAGGTCTCCCGGGGCAACCGGCTCTGGGCTGCCACCTGGCCCAAGCTGGCCGCGCTGGCCATCGTCATCGCTGCCTGGCAGCTGGTGGTCTGGTCGGGTTGGAAGCCGCCGTACTCGCTTCCCGGCCCACTTGTCGTCGGCCGCGAACTGCTCAACCAGGCCCAGGGCCCGCAGCTCTGGGAGGGCCTGGTCACCACGCTGCGGCGGGCCGCCCTCGGGTACATCTTCTCCGTCGCCGTCGGTCTACTTGTGGGTCTGGCGGTGGCCCGGTCCAAGGTCCTCCGGGCTGCCATCGGCTCGATGATCACCGCGTTGCAGACCATGCCGTCGATCGCCTGGTTCCCGCTTGCCATTCTGCTGTTCGAGCTGAGCGAGAAGGCGATCTTCTTCGTGGTGGTGCTCGGCGCCGCGCCGTCAATCGCCAACGGGGTCATCTCCGGTGTGGACTACGTGCCGCCGCTACTGCTGCGCGCCGGCCGCAACCTGGGGGCTCGCGGGCTCAACCTCTACCGGTACGTGATCGCGCCGGCCGCGCTGCCGGCGATCGTCGCGGGTCTCAAGCAGGGCTGGGCGTTCTCGTGGCGAAGTCTGATGGCCGGCGAGCTGCTCGTGGTCGGCATCTCGCAGACCTCGCTCGGCGCCCAGCTCACCTACTCGCGCGAACTGTCCGACGCGCCCTGGCTGCTCTCCACGATGATCGTCATTCTGGTGCTCGGCCTGGTGGTGGACGCGGCGTTCGGCGCTGCGGACAAGTCGATCCGCCGGCGCTGGGGCGTACTGGATCAGGCTGGTCAGTGACGTGTACGTCTCCGCGCGCAGCGACTACGCGCTCCGGGCCATGCTCGCTGTCGCCGCCGCCGTCCACGGCGGCGGCGACGCGGGCAGCGGTGGTGACGGGGGCGAGTTGGTGAAGGCGGCAAGCCTGGCCGAGGTGCAGGGGATCCCGCTCAGTTTCCTCCAGGGCATCCTTCTCGACCTGCGCCGGGCTGGTCTGCTGCACAGTCATCGCGGTGCCGACGGCGGGTACGCGCTGGCCCGGCCACCCGAGGACATCACCGTCGGCGACGTGCTGCGCGCGGTCGGCGGATCGCTGACCACCGTACGAGGGCTGCCCGCCGAACGGGCCAGCTACCACGGGGTGGCCGCCGGCCTCACCGACGTCTGGCTAGCCGTGCACGGGGCGATCGCCACGGTCGTCGACAGCACCACTCTCGCCGACCTGCTCGATCGCGAATCGACCGACCGCGCGACCACCGCATCGTGACCGCCTGATCTGGCGCTCCACTGGGGAGGCGGTGTGGTCGGGCCGGTGCCCCGCCGACCCGACCACACCTCGTACCGATTCGACCGGGCCTGCCCCTCCGCCGGCACCGGTCGGCCGGTCGCTGCTCAGCCCACGTGCGGAACCGTCGGGCCAGAACCCAGATCGCCGGGGCTGTGCAGCTCCACCAGGCCGGCGGGAGCGTTGCCCGCCGGGGTGGCATGCCAGGGCGTGAAGGCCGCAACCATGGCGAGCAGCAACCCGGCGAGCGCGACCGCGACCACCAGGGTCAGTTCCCGCAGCGTCCCCGAGCCGGCTTCGCCCGCCATGGCCACCCCTTCCGCGCCGGGCCCCCCGCCCGGCGTCCCCCCGGTGGTCAGTTTTGACCACATCGGGCCGGAAAACAGTCGGCCAGGCGACCCAACCGAGGCTGATTACCGACTCAGCCGAACAGCCAGATGCGCTGGCGGCATCGGCGGTGTCGGCCGCGCTGGCGGCGCCAACCCCAGGGCCAGTCGGGCACCTGCCGTCTCCCCCGGGCGCCCTCCCCCGGGCGCCGCAAGCCGACTGCCGGTCCCGGGCACGGACAAGGACCCCGCGTGAGGGTCGCAGACGAAACCGACCCGCGCCGCCGAAGCGGTGCGGGTCGGTCAGGGTCGAGAAGCTCAGACGGTACGGGGGCGACGCGGCCGGCGGGACCGACCCGACGCGCGGTGCGCCGGCCGGGCCGCGCCATCGGCGACCGGACCACCGGGGCCGCGGCCCCGGCCAACGGCCACCGGCGGGGCCACGATGGTCACCGGAACGCCGGAGGGCTCGCGAGCACCGGTCACCCGGGCCAGCGACCCGTCACCCGGGCGGACCTGGACCGATTCGGGCCGGATGCCGGCGATGGACATCAGCCGGGACACGTCCCGCCGCTGCTCGGGCAGGACCAGGGTGACCACCGAGCCGGACTCACCGGCCCGAGCCGTCCGTCCACCCCGGTGCAGGTAGTCCTTCGCCTCGGTCGGCGGGTCCACGTTGACCACCATGTCGAGGCCGTCGACGTGGATGCCCCGGGCAGCCACGTCCGTGGCGACGAGGGCAGTCACCTGGCCGTTGCGGAACTGCTCCAGGATCCGGGTGCGCTGCGGCTGGGACTTGCCGCCGTGCAGCGCGGCCGCGCGTACCCCCTTGGAGAGCAACTGGCGGGCGAGCCTGTCGGCGCGGTGCTTGGTCCCCATGAACAGGATGGTGCGGCCCTCGCGGGCGGCGATCCGGGTCAGCGCGTCGGGCTTGTCGATCGCGTCGACGTGCAGCACGTGGTGGGTCATCGCGGTGACCGTGGCGGTGCCCGGGTCGACCGAGTGGGTCACCGGGTTACTCAGGAAGCGGCGGACCAGGCGGTCCACGCCACCGTCCAGAGTGGCGGAGAAGAGCATCCGCTGCCCCTGCGGCGCGACCTGCTCCAGCAGCTTGGTCACCTGCGGCAGGAAGCCCATGTCGGCCATCTGGTCGGCCTCGTCCAACACGGTGATCTCGACGTGGTCGAGCCGTGCGTCACCGCGGTTGATCAGGTCGTGCAGCCGGCCGGGGGTCGCCACGACCACCTCGGCGCCGGCGCGCAGCGCGTCCGCCTGGCGCTGCAACGACAGGCCACCCACGACGGTGGCGCAGCGCAGTCCGACGGCGCGGGCGTACGGGGCCAGTGCGGTGGTCACCTGCTGGGCCAGCTCGCGGGTCGGCACCAGCACCAGGGCCAGCGGGCGACCCGGCCGGGCCTTCTGTCCGGCGGTACGCGAGAGCAGCGGAAGCCCGAAGGCGAGAGTCTTGCCGGAGCCGGTGCGGCCCCGTCCGAGCACGTCCCGGCCGGCGAGCGAGTCGGGCAGCGTGGCCGACTGGATCGGGAACGGCTCGTTGATGCCCTGTGCGGTCAGCGCGCTCAGCAGCGCCGGGGCCAGACCGGTGTGGGCGAAGGACGGAATAACTGTGGTCACGCAGAAGCCTTCCTCGACGCGGCACGTGTCGAGGGAGGGCGCCGAAGTCGGCGCTGTCACCAGCGGAAAAGGCCGCCAGGACTCACAAGCACGAACCGATTAGGGTACGGGCCGGCCCGCCGCCGGGCCGCCGCCTGCCAAAGCAGGTCGACAGCGGGGCGGGCCGGTCCCGTCACCGTCACACCCGGAGGGCGCGACGGGTAATACCGACCGATCCGAAGATCAGAGCGGGCGGATGTTCTCCGCCTGCGGGCCCTTCTGGCCCTGGGTCACCTCGAACTCGACCCGCTGGTTCTCGTCCAGGCTCCGGTAGCCGGAGGACTGGATCGCCGAGAAGTGGGCGAAGACGTCAGCGCCGCCGCCGTCCGGGGTGATGAAGCCGAAGCCCTTGTCAGCGTTGAACCACTTCACGGTGCCAATAGCCATGTGTTTCGTCTCCTTGACGGAACGTCGGACCCGCACTTGTTGCCGGTCCGAAGAGGAGCGCTCCGCGCGGGAATGCGCGAATCGCCTGTCGCTTCTGGTCGCCCCGCCCGGAGAGCTCCGGACACAACAAAGAGCGCCTGGGGCCACAATTCCCGCCAGGCGCACACAGAGTCTCTGGTAACCAAAACTGCAACGTGTTCAACCTACCATGGATCTCCGGGCAGGAGTCAATCTTGGGCAGAATTCTCTGGCAACTGCGCGATCAGGGCGGTGAGCCCGGTCACGTCGAGCAGGTCGGCAGGCCGGACCGTCGCCCCGTCTCGCACGTAGTGGAACGCCGCGCCCACCCGATCGACTGGCACACCCGCCAACTCCGCCCACGCCAGCCGGTACACGGCCAACTGCACAGCGGCGACCTCCGCCGCCGGGCCGACAGGCTGCGCGCCGGTCTTCCAGTCGACCACGTCGAACCGGCCACCCGGGCGGGCGAAGACCGCGTCCATCCGCCCCCGCACCACCACGCCGGCGATCACAGTGGCGAACGGCACCTCCACCTCCACCGGCACCCGGTCGGCCCACTCGCTGGCCAGGAAACGTTCCTGGAGTTCGGCCAGCGCCTCGTCCGGCGCCGCGTCCGCGTCCGCCGCGCCGGGAAGCTCGTCCAGGTCGAGCAGCCGGTCGGCGCCGAAACGCTGCTCCAACCAGGCGTGGAAGGCGGTGCCCCGGCGGGCGTACGGGTTGGGCTCGGTCGGCACCGGGCGGCGCAGCGTACGGGCCAGCGCCGCCGGGTCACGGCGCAACGCCACCAACTGGGTGACGCTCAACTGCCCGGGTAGAGCCACCTCCACCGCCCCCGACAGGCGGGTCAGCTCGGCCCGCTCGGCCAGCAACAGATCCGCCTCCCGCCGCCAGCGGGCCACCTCCGGATCGTCGGGCCCACCGGCGACCACCGCCTCCGCCGGGCCGTCGGACATCAACCGGCGGACCAATCCCGCCGCCTCGGCCAGCTCCGGCCGGCGCCCGCCCAGCGGATCGGCCGGCCACTCCGCACGCAGCACCACCTCCGCCGTCGGGTTCGTGGCGTCCGGCGTCGGCTCCGGCGCCCAGGCGTCGACCAGATGCCCCGGGCCGCCGTCCAGGCAGGTGTCGTACACCTCACTCAGGAAGACCGACGGGCCACGCGGGCGCTTCGTCCCCTCCCCCCACCAGTACCCGGAGCAGAGCAGCAGCCGACGTGGTCGGGTCACCGCCACGTACGTCAGCCGGCGCTCCTCCCGCTCGTCGTGCGCCCGCCACGCGTCGGTGAAGTCGGTAAGCGCCCGGGCCACAGCCCGCTGGTCCGCAGCCTCGTCGAGCGCCAATTCGGGCAACCCGTCGACGTCGCCCCGCAGCGGGAACGGCAACACACCCAGCCCGCCCAACCAGTGGTCGGAGTTGCGTACCGGCCCGGGCCACAGCCCGCGGCACAGCCCGGCCACCGCCACCACGTCCCACTCCAGCCCTTTCGCGGCGTGCGCCGTCACCACCTGCACCGCGCCGTCCACGACCTCGACCTCACCCGGGGCGAGACCACGCTCCTCGTCCTCGGCGGCGGCCAGGTAGGACAGGAAGCCGGACAGGGTCGCACCGGGCGTCTCCCCGCTGAACCGGGCCGCCACGTCGCCGAGGGCGTCCAGGTGACCCCGGGCCAGACCGGCATCGCCGGCGCCGTCCCGGCCGGCCCGTACCGCGACCTCCACATCCAGGCCGATGGTCCGCTCGATGTCCGCGATCAGGTCCGGCAGGGCCTGGTCCAGTCGGTACCGCAACAACGCCAACTCCCGGCCGTACGCGCGCAGCCGCGCGAAGCCCTCTGCCGAGTACGCCTGCGCCGGTCCGAGGTCGGCCAGCGCCTCCACCAGGGTCGCCTCGTCCAGCAGGTCAGGGCTGATCTCGGAGTTCTCGTCGGCGGCCACCTGACGCCGAGCCCTGGCGATCGCCCTCGCCCGCCGGTGCAATGCCACAAGGTCACGCGGCCCGATCCGCCACCGCGCGCCGGTGAGCAGCCGCAACAGCGCCGCCCCGTCGGTCGGATCGGCAAGCACCCGCAACGTGCACACCACGTCCCGCACCTCCGGGGTGTCCAGCAGGCCACCCAGGCCCACCACCTCCACCGGCAGGCCACGCTCACGTAACGCCGACTCGATCGCCGGGATCTGGCTACGGACCCGGACCAGCACCGCAGTGGTCGGCCGCTGCACCACCGGAATGTGTTCGGGGGCGGCACCCGGCATCCGCGCCGCGCCACGCCACGCGGCGAGCACGCTGTCGGCGATCCACGCCGCCTCGTCGGCGTACGTCGGCAGCAGCGCGCAGTGCACGGTGCCGCCGGCCGCCCCTCCGGGGCTGCGGTGCGGGATCGGGTCGCGGACGGTGAGCGCGGACCGCAACTCCGGCACGCGCGCGCCGGCCGCCCGCAGTGGCGTCGAGAGCGCGTTCGCCACCCGCAGGATCTCCGGACGGTTACGCCAACTCGTCGTGAGCCCCAACGCCACGGCCGGCTCCCCGTCGGCCCTGGCGAACTCGGTGGGAAAGCGATCGAGGGTGCCAGCACTGGCCCCCCGCCACCCGTAGATCGACTGGCACGGGTCACCCACCGCCGTCACCGGATGCCCGCCACCGAACAGCGCGTTGAGAAGCACCACCTGCGCGTGGCTCGTGTCCTGGTATTCGTCGAGAAGCACCACCCGGAACCGGTCCCGCTCGATCTCGCCCACCGCCGGATGATCCCGGGCCACCCGCGCCGCCCGGGCCAACTGGTCGGCGAAGTCCATCGCCTCGAAGTCCTCCTTGCGCCGCGCGTACGCCCGCACCAGCGGCAGCAGGCGCAGCCGGGTCTGCTGAAGGGTGAGCGCCTTGCGCACGTCCGCGTAGACCCGACCCGGTCGGGACTGCACCTCCGCGAAGAACCGACCAGTCCAGGCGGCCAACTGGTCCGGGGCGACCAGATGCTCGTCCAGCTCCCCGGCGAGCGCCAACACCGCGTCGGTGATGGTGCTCGGCATCCGGTCCACCTCGGACATGTCGCCGTCGTAGTTGCGCACCAGCAGGTCGACCAACTGCCAGCGGGAGGCCTCGGTCAGCAGCCGCGTGGACGGCTCGTAGCCGGCCCGCAACCCGTGCTCGCTGACGATCCGCCCGGCGTACGAGTGATAGGTGGAGACCGTCGGCTCACCGGCGAGCGGGTCGTCCAGTGGATCCCGCCCCTGCCGGCCGAGCCGGCGGATCAACTGGTCGAGCCGGGTCCGCACCCGATGGGCGAGCTCCCCCGCCGCCTTACGGGTGAACGTCAACCCGAGGATCTGCTCCGGCCGCACGTACGAGTTGGCCACCAGCCAGACCACCCGCGCGGCCATCGTCTCGGTCTTGCCCGACCCCGCCCCCGCGACCACGAGCAGCGGCTCCACCGGGGCGGCGATGATCGCGGCCTGCTCCCGGGTGGGCGCCGGCAACCGCAGCAGTTTCGCCAGCTCCACCGGGGTGTACCGAGGGCCGGAGTCGGCAAGCCGCGGCGTCGGCGCCGGACCGGCCCCGAAAAGGGTCGGCTGACTCACGGTGTGGTCTCGGCTCGCAACACCCGGCTCACTCCTCGCCCTCACTGCTGCGCCGGACCGTCGGAGGCTCGACGACCTGGCGCCCCTGCCCGGACACCGGGCAGCTGGTGCGCACCGGGCAGACCCGGCACTTCGAGTTGGCCACCGCGGCGAACGTGGCGGCTGCCATCGTATCGGCGGTCCGCCGGACCAGCGCCGTCGCCCAGCCGGCCGCCGGACCCTCGCCCGCCGCCGGCTGGTTCTGCTCCCGGGCGTCCTTCGCCGAGGTGCCGAGCTGCACCAGCGCGGCGCCACCGGACTCGTCGCCGAACTCGGCGAACGCCCCCGCCTCCACCGCCGCCTGGTAGGCGCCGAGCTGCGGATGCTCGGCCAACTCGGTGCCGGTGACAGCCGTCGACTTGCCGGTCTTCAGGTCGATGACCACGAGCCGACCGTCCTCGTCGACCTCCAGCCTGTCGACCCGGCCGGTCAGTTCGATGGGCCGGGTCGGATCGTCCAGCCGCACCGCGAACTCGTGCTCGATGGCTAGCAGCCGACGCGGGTTGGTGGCCAGCCAGCGCAGCAGCTTGTCGACCATGGCCTCGGCACGCTCGCGCTCCGGGCCGGCCATCCACCGGGCGGCCAACTCGATCGCGTCGAACCGGGCCGCCACGTAGTCGAGCAACGCCCCCCGGTCGGCGCTGGCGTCCTCGGCAAGCATCGCGGCGGCGTGCACCAGGTTGCCCACCCCCTGCGCCGTGCTTGTCGGACCGCTGCCGCCGTGCCGTTCCAGCAGCCACCGCAGGCTGCACCGCAACGCGCTCTCCATGGCCGACGGGGTGACCCGGACCGGTTCGCCCTCGTCGACAAGCGGCCTGTCGTCGGAGAGCGCGCGCAGCCCCCACCAGTCGTCGGGGTGCGCGCCCGGCACGCCCGCGGCGGCGAGCCGCGCCAGCTCGGCCGCCGCCGCGCGCCGCCGGCCCGCCGGCGCAGCGGGGTCAGTGATGGCGGTACGCAGTTCCGCGACGAGCGCCGGCAGTGTGAGCGCCCGTGGTGGACGGGTCACCGGCAGTGCACCAGGCCGATCCGGCGCATCGTCGCCGTCACCACCCGCGTCACCGCCGGCCGTACCGGCCTTGTCCGGCGCTCCGCTCTTGCCCGAAGCGCCGTCCCTGCCTGGCGCACCGTCCCTGCCGGCGACGCCGCCGGGCGTGGCGTGCGGATCGTCGCCGCCGGGGGGACCAGCGGTCGGCGGGCCGGTACGCGGGCCGGGCGTCGACGGCGGATCCGCCGGCCCGGAGCCGTCCGGCGGGGCCGGTCGGTCGGTCGGGAGCAGCTCGTGGAGGAAGCGGCTCGGCTGCTCCTCGTGGTCGTCGCCGCCCACCGCCGCCGACGCCACCGCACTTACCAGCAGCCTGTGCCGTGCCCGGCTTATCGCGACGTGGAACAGTCGACGCTCCTCGTCCAGCAGCGCCGACGTCTGTCCCACCACGTTCGCCACGCGGGCGCCCCCCACGAACCGGCCGGCGAGCACGTCGACAAGCCGTTCCGAACCGAGCAGGCTGCCACGCAGTCGCAGGTCGGGCCAGATGCCCTCCTGCACTCCGGCCACCGCGACCAGGTCCCACTCCAGGCCCTTCGCGGCGTGTGCGGTGAGCAACCGGACCGCCGCGCCCCGGTCGGCGGTCGGCGCGATGGTGTCCGCCGGGAGGTCCTGGGCGAGCACGTGGTCGAGGAAGACCTCGGTACGGGCGCCGGGCAGCCGGTCGGTGAAGCGGGCCGCCGCGTCGAAGAGCACAAGCACGGCGTCCAGGTCCCGGTCGGCCGCCTCGGCGCGACGCCGCCGCGCCAGGTCTCCCTCACCGGCCTCGGGCCGCCCCTGGCCGATGGCACCCGCCCAGCGCTCGGCCAACCCGCTGCCGTGCCAGACGGCCCAGAGCACCGTCTCGGCGGTCGCCCCGGGCCGGGCAGCGGCATCGCGGGCGGTGGCGAGCAGCCCGGCCACCGCCTGGGCCGGCTCCGCCCACCGCCGGTCGATGCCGGCCAGCTCCGCCGGGTCGCTCAGCGCCTCGACAATCAACTCCCCGGATGGGCGCCGGTCGCCACCGGCGAGTGCCATCGCGCGCAGGCCCTGCCGCAGCCGCCGCTCGGCCAGCGGGTCCGCCCCGCCCAGCGGCGAGTGCAGCAGCGCTACCGCCGCCTCCTCGTCCAGCCGCTCCGGCTCCAGCGCGCAGCGCAGCAGGAGCAGCAGCGGCGCCACTGCCGGTTGCAGGTGCAACGGCAGGTCCTCGCCGTGCACCACTGTCGGTACGCCGGCCGCGTGCAGCGCCCGTTGCAGGGTCGGCAGCTGCAACACTGTGGAACGCACAAGCACCGCCATCCGCGACCACGGCACGCCGTCGAGCAGGTGAGCGGAGCGCAGCGCGTGCGCCAGCCAGGCCGCCTCACTTGTCGCCGAACGGAACGTGTGCACCTCGACCACCCCCGTCGGGGCATCGGGTAGCGGGCGCAGCCGGCGGTGCGCTGCGGGACCGCGCAGCCGGCGACCCAGCCGGGCGATCGCGGCGAGCAGGCCCGGCCCGGCCCGGTACGAGGTGGTCAGCAGCACCTGCGCGGCCGGTGCACCGGAGGCGGTGCGGAATCGGTGCGGAAAGGTGCTCACCCCGGCCGGGTCGGCACCCCGGAAGGCGTACGTGGAGGAATCCGGGTCAGCGAAAGCGACAAGCGAGGTGCCGCCGCCGGCGATCACCGACAGCAGTTCGAGCTGGGCGGGGTCGGTGTCGGCAAGCTCGTCGACGTACACGTGGGCGAGTCGGCGGCGCTCGGCGGCCAGCAGGTCCTCGTCGTCGCGGAGCAGCCCGGTGGCCGCGCGGACCAGCTCCGCCGGGTCGTACGCGATGGAGCCCCGGTTGCTGACGTCGCGCAGCGCGAGCACGGCGACGTACTCCCGCAGGAAGCGCGCGGCGGCCGGCCAGTCGGCGCGGCCGAGCTTCTCGCCGAGCCGGGCCAACTCGACGGGCCCGACACCGCGCTCGGCGGCGCGCATGAGCAGGTCGCGCAACTGACCGGCGAAGGCCCTGGTCCGCAGGGCTGGGCGCAGATCGGTAGGCCAGCCGACCGGGTCGTCCTCGGGCTCCTCGCCCACCACGTCCAGCAGCTCGCGGATGATCAGATCCTGCTCGGGGCCGGTGAGCAGTCGGGGCGACGGCTCGCCGCGTTCCGCCGCGGCACGGCGGAGCAGACCGAAGGCGTACGCCGGGAAGGTGCGTACCAGCGGCTCGCGCAGCACCCGGTGGCCGTCCTGCGCGACTCGGGCCTCGATGCGTTGGCGCAGCTCGGTCGCACCACGGCGACCGAAGGTCAGGATGAGGATCCGCTCCGGATCGACGCCCTCGGCCACCCGGGCGGCGACCGCCTCGACGAGGGTGCTGGTCTTGCCGGTGCCGGGACCGCCGAGCACCAGCATCGGCCCGTCGGTGTGCCCGATGACCTCCGCCTGCGCCGGATCGACCTGCCGCCCCAGCCCTCCGACGGCCCGCGCGGCCTCGGTGGCCCCCGCGGTGCCGCCGGCCTCGTACTTCTCCAGCTCGGACACAGCGGTGCCCTCGGAGACAGCATGGTCCGCGGGCGCACCGCTGCCGGCGGGCACGACGCCGCTGGCCGGCGCGCCCTCGCCCTCCGGTGCCGGCCCGCCGGACCGCCGCACCAACCGGTACGCCTGCATCAGCTCATCCCATCACGCCCATACGACACCCACCCACCCCACCTACTACCGGCGATCATGAAGTTAGCGGAGCGACACGCCGACAACGGCGCGGCCAACCTCATGATCGCCGGAGCGAAGGGCGGGGCGAGGTCAGATCAGGTGCGCTTCGAGGGTGTTCAGGGCTTCCGGGACGGTGGGGGTCACGGTCAGGAGGTCGCGGCCACCGGGCTTGAGGAACTGCTGGTCGGTGATCGCGTCGAGCCAGGCCAGTAGCGGGCCGTAGAAGCCGTCCGTGTCGACGAGCACCATCGGCTTGCGGTGCAGGGCGAGGGTCGCTGTGGTCCACACCTCGAACAACTCGTCCATGGTGCCCAGCCCGCCGGGCAGGGCCAGGAACGCGTCCGACTTGTCGATCATGACGGTCTTGCGGCTGGCCATCGAGTCGGTCACCAGCAGCTCGTCCGAGGCCAGGTCGGCGACCTCCAGATCGACGAGTGCCTGCGGGATCACGCCCACGGTGCGCCCTCCGGCGGCGCGGGCACCGTCGACCAGGGCGCCCATCATGCCGACACGGCCGCCGCCGCTGACAAGCGTGTGGCCGCGCCGGGCCAGCTCCGCGCCGGTCTCTGTGGCGAGGTCCAGCCAGCGCTGGTCGAGGGTCCGCGACGAGGCGCAGAAGACGCAGATGGCCGCCATCAACCCTCCTCGGCCTCGTCGGCGGTGGACTGTGCGGCGGGCGACTGCGCGGCGGCAGCCTGCTGGTCGGCGCCGGTACGCGCGACGGCCTCCTCGCGGACCGCCTCCTGCTCCACCGAGAGCGCCGCCTCGGCCTCGACGATGTGCCGTACCGCCGCGTTGACGTCGTCGGTGAGGCAGATCAGGTCCAGGTCGACCGGCCCGATCTTGCCGTCGGCCGCCATGGTGTCGCGCAGCCAGTCGATCAGGCCCTGCCAGTAGGCGACGCCCATCAGCACGACCGGGAACCGGGTGACCTTGCCGGTCTGCACCAGGGTGAGCGCCTCGAACAGCTCGTCCATGGTGCCGAAGCCGCCGGGCAGCACGACGAACGCCTGCGCGTACTTGACGAACATCGTCTTGCGGGCGAAGAAGTAACGGAAGTCGATGGCCAGGTCGACCCAGTCGTTGAGGCCCTGCTCGAACGGCAGCTCGATGCCGAGCCCCACGGAGAGGCCGCCGGCCTCGCTGGCGCCCCGGTTGGCGGCCTCCATCACGCCCGGCCCACCCCCGGTGATCACCGCGTAGCCGGCGCGGGCCAGCGCGGCACCCACCTCCTCGGCGAGCTGGCATTCGGCGCTGTCGGGGCTGCTGCGCGCGGAGCCGAAGACGCTCACCGCCGGCGGCAGGTCGGCGAGGGTGTCGAAACCCTCGACGAACTCGGAGAGGATGCGCAGCGCACGCCAGGCGTCCCTGGTCTTCCAGTCGCCCCGGCTGCGCGAATCCAGCAGCCGCTGATCGGCGGTGCTCGTCGGAATCGCCCCTCGACGTAGCGTCACCGCACCCCGGTGCCGCTCCTGACCTGGACCGCGGCCGGCCTCCCGCCCCTTGCTCTGGCTCATGCAGCAACCGTAGTGGAGCCGCACCCGCCCGGTACGCGGGGCGGGGACGCCGAGAAAAACTTCTCGATCATGGGCAACTATTTGACTTCCCCGCACGTCTTACTATTCACATACCGGGTATGCCCCGGCGCGCGCCTTCGGGGGAGGAGACAGCGTGATCAGCAACAGCGAGATGATCCGGATCCGTCGGCAGATGCAGCGACGGATCCGAGACGTGGTGGCCGAGCGTCGCCGCGCCCGTCAGCTGGACCCTGTCCTGTCGCCCGCCACCACCGGAGCCGATCAAGAGGTTCGCGCCGCCGACAACGGGCCAGGCTGACGCGAACCTCTTGATCACCGGGAGCGGGTACCCGGTCAGGCCGAGGCGAGCCAGCGGTGCAGTGTCGCGGCACCGTCGCGGATCTTGCTGATCTCGACGTGCTCGTCCGGGTGGTGGGCGAGGTTGGGATCGCCGGGGCCGAAGTTCAGCGCGGGGATCCCCATGGCCGCGAACCGCGCCACGTCCGTCCAGCCGAGTTTGCCGATCGGCGCCGCACCGACAGCGGCCAGGAACTCCTTCGCCGGGGCCGCGTCCAACCCGGGCAGGGCACCGGGTGCCGTGTCGGTGACTGTCAGCTCGAAGCCGGCGAAGACCTCACGCAGGTGCGCCTCCGCCTCGGCCGGAGTGCGATCCGGCGCGAACCGGTAGTTGACCTCGATCTCGCAGCGGTCCGGCACCACGTTGCCGGCCACCCCGCCCTTGATCCGCACCGCGTTCATGCCCTCGCGATAGTCGCAACCGTCGATGGTGACCCGACGCGCCTCGTACGCCTGGAGCCGCTGCAACACCTCGGCGGCGGCGTGGATGGCGTTCACCCCGTGCCAGGAGCGCGCCGAGTGGGCGCGTACGCCGGTCGTGGTGACCACCGAACGCATGGTGCCCTGGCAACCCGCCTCGACGATCCCGTACGTCGGCTCCAGCAGCACCGCGAAGTCCGCCTCCAGCCACTCGGGGAACGCCTGGGCGACGAGGTTCAGCCCGTTGTACCGGGACTCGATCTCCTCGGCCTCGTAGAAGAAGTACGTCACGTCGTAGCGCGGTTCGGGCAGCGTCACGGCCAGGTGCAGCGCGTACGCGACGCCGGACTTCATGTCGGAGGTGCCGCAGCCGTACATCAGGTCGCCGCGCATCGTCGACGGGAAGTTGTTGTTCAGCGGCACCGTGTCCAGGTGGCCGGCCAGCACGATGCGCTGCGATCGACCGAGGTCGGTACGCGCCATCACGGTGTTGCCGTGCCGGTGGGTGGACAGGTGCGGTACGCCCCGCAGCACCTCTTCGACGAAGTCGGCGATCGCCTTCTCGTTGAGGGACACGGACTCGATGTCGACCAGTACGCGGGTCAGCTGCACCGGATCGGCGAGGACCTCGGGGGTCAGCGGGTTCTCCATGGTTCGCACGGTACCTTCAGGTCTGTCGGCGCGAAGAGCGAGCTTACGGGCCACCGAGGCGAGCGTGAGCGCCCCGCAGTCGTGCGCAGAGGCCGACCCGGCCGCGACCGAGAGGTGAAACAGTGACGTCCGCAGATTCCGCCTGGGGCATCGGCCTGGCCACGGTGACAGCAGACGAGCAGGTGCTCGACACCTGGTACCCGACCGGCAAGCTGGGCCTGGGTGACCTGCCGCTGGTCGCCGGTGAGGACCAGTCGGACGTGCTCGACCTGCCCCCGGCCGCGCTCGGGGACCGCCCGCTGCCCGGTCTGCGTACCGTGCAGGTGGTCACCGTGATCGGCTCGCTGGACGACCCGATCAAGGACGCCCCCGACGCGTACCTCCGGTTGCACCTGCTGTCCCACCGCCTCGTGCGACCCAACCAGCTCAACCTCGACGGCATCTTCGGCAAGCTGGCGAACGTGGCCTGGACGTCCGCCGGGCCGTGCCCGCCGGAGCGGGTGGACGAGCTGCGGGTGATCGAGCGGGCCGCCGGTCGCCACCTGGCGGTGTACGGGGTGGACAAGTTCCCCCGGATGACCGACTACGTGGTGCCCTCCGGGGTGCGGATCGCCGACGCGGACCGGGTCCGGCTCGGTGCGCACCTGGCCGCCGGCACCACAGTGATGCACGAGGGCTTCGTCAACTTCAACGCCGGCACCGTGGGCACCTCGATGGTGGAGGGCCGGATCGTGCAGGGCGTGCTGGTCGGCGACGGCTCCGACGTCGGAGGTGGCGCCTCGATCATGGGCACGCTCTCCGGTGGCGGCACCGACAAGGTGAGCATCGGCGAGCGGAGCCTGATCGGCGCGAACGCCGGCGTCGGCATCTCCCTCGGCGACGACTGCGTGGTGGAGGCGGGCTGCTACATCACGGCCGCGTCCAAGATCACTCTGCCGGACGGCCGGGTGGTGAAGGCCCGCGAGCTGTCCGGCGTCGACGGGCTGCTGTTCTGGCGCAACTCGGTGACCGGCGCGCTGGAGGCCCGACCGCGCACCGGCCGGGGCATCGAGCTCAACGCCGCCCTGCACGCCAACGACTGACGTACCCGCCGGGTCCGTGGCCCACGACCACGGACCCGGCGAGGGTACGCGTCAGCGCAACCGGTACGCCTGGATGATCCGTTGGGTCACCGTGTTGCCGGCGGCGTCCCGGGCGGTGGCCCGCAGGGACGCGTAACCGGGCCCGGCCGGGTGCCGGACGGTGGCCGTCCAGCCGTGCCCGCCCTTGCGGACCTGGGCGGCATGCCAGGTCTTGCCCCCGTCGTAGGAGATGTCGACTGTCAGCTTCTGCACCCGGGCGGCCGGCGCGCCGGGCTGCGGCTCCACCCGCACCGGGACGACGAAGCTCCGCCCGGCCGGAGCGCTGTTGTCGACCCGCAGCGGCGGCGCGAAGCGCACCGCCATCAGAGGCAACCGGACCGGCACGTCGCCAGCGGCGTGCCGCGACCGGAAGGTCCAACTGGACTCCACAGCGGTGCTCAGATCGGTGAAGCTGCGCGTAGCAGACGTGCTGAGCCGGTAGTCCGCCGCGCCCGGCGGCACTGCGAACTCGCCGTAGCCGGCGTACTCGCTCTCGCCGACGAGCTTCCCGTTGCGCCAGAGCGCGGTCCGCTCGGTGTCGGCGAGCGACCCGCCCGCATGCCCGGCGGCGTCACTGAACATCGGCAGCCAGACCAGGATGGTGTCACCGGTCCTGGTGACGCTCTGCTCGGGCCAGCGCGGGGCCGGGAACGACGGCCCGTACGGCGCCTGGTTCCAGTCCTCTCCGACGGTCCGTCCGGCCCGGTACGCGGTGGGTGTGGAGGAGAGCAGCGCCTTCAGGTTCAGCCAGCCGTCCTCGTCCCGCGTGCCGAAGCCGATTTCGGACTCCCACTTCACGCCCCTGGTGTTGTAGTGCTCGACCCGCTGACCGGGTACGGGAGTGGGTAGGGCCAGCGCAGAACTGCCGGTGTTGTAACCCAGCTCGGCGAACACCAACCGTTCGGCCTCCAGCCCCGGGTAGCCGCCCCGGAACCGGTGCACGACTGTGGCCAGGTCCCGCCGCGCGTAGTTCCGGACGAAGCCGGTGGGCATCCGGCCCGGGACCGCTTCGGCAAGCGCGTACAGGTAGGGGCTGGGCGCTGTGCCCGGCCTGATCCATTGGCTGCTGACGGTGGCCACGAACCGGGCCGAGGAGACCGGCTTGCCGATCTGGCCGGTGGTCAGGCCGGTGAAGGTGTCCGTCCAGATCCCGATGCCGTACACGCTGCCGTCGTCGGCGCTGAAGACCGAGCTGACATCGATCAGCTCCGGGGTGGCGCCCCGTTCCGGGATTGTCGTCCGGACCGGCTTCGTCCGGCGGGCGTCGATGGTGATCCGCGTATCACGCTCCACTGTCAGCTCGGGCTGCGCCAGCATGGACAGCCCTGCCGGCTCGCCGTCCGGTTCTCCTTCGAAGATCAGGCTGCTCAGGCCGTAGCGCCCCTTGGGCAGTCGTACCGTGGCCACGCCGTCGGTGCCGTAGACGTCCCAGAAGCCGAAGCCCCCAAGCCCGACCAGGGTCGTGGAGTGGCCCGCCGTTCGCTCACCGGCGCGGTTCAGGTGCTCCACCGTCAGCGTGTAGCTCTCCACCTCCCGGTGCACGGCCAGCGGCGTGACAGCGACCGTCGCCCCGGAGCGGGCCACGACCCGGCCGGTCCAGTAGCCGTCGACGTCGCCGAGCCGCGTGTCAGCTGTGACGGTGGTCGCGGCGGTGCCGCCCGCCGGCACTGTGAGCTGGTTCGTGCCGAGCTGGAACATGCCGGCCGGAAGCGTCCGCCCGTCGGGGCCCGCGCCCTCGACGCTCAGGTCCAGGATGACCGGGTCGGGACCGTCGTTGCGCCACGTCACAGTGCGGTTGATCGGGGCGTCGTCGCCATGCGGCCAGAGGGCGCGCCCGAACGAAACGCTCACCGGGTCGGTGCTGACCAGTTGGGTGATCGCGTGAGCGACGTCGACCCGACCGGCGCCCTGCTGGTAGGCGGTCTGCGTCGGGTGCGGCTTGGCGGCGGCCATCAGTGTCGCCTTGAGCCGATCGGCCCGCCAGCCCGGATGCCGCTGGGCCAGCAGCGCCGCCGACCCGGCCACGTGCGGGGTTGCCATTGAGGTGCCGGAGATCGCGACGTAGCGCTCCCCCACCGGGTCGCCGATCACGCCGTTTGCGGCCCGCGCGGCGACGATCTCGACGCCCGGCGCGGTGATGTCCGGCTTGAGCGCGTCGTCCCCGACGCGAGGGCCCCGGCTGGAGAAGTCGGCGAGCTCGTCGTCGCGGTCCACCGCGCCCACCGCCAGCGCGGCGTCCGCGCTGGCCGGGGAGCCGACCGAGCCGTCCGCGCCGTCGTTGCCAGCGGCGGTGACGAAGAGCGTGCCGGCCTGCGCGGTGAGGGTCTGCACCGCCTCCTCCAGCGGGTCGACCTCCGGGGTGTCCCAGCCGCTGAGGCTCATGTTGACCACGGATGCCTTCTTCTCCACCGCGGCCCACTGCATCCCGGCGAGGATCGCCGACTCGGAGCACCCGGAGTCCTCGCAGACCTTGCCGTCAAGCAGCGTCGCGTCCGGTGCCACGCCCCGGTACCGGCCGTCGGAGGCCGCGCCGCTGCCGGCGATGGTCGAGGCCACGTGGGTGCCGTGGCCGACCATGTCCCGACCGTCGGTGACCTCGGTGAAGTTGCGCGCCTCGGCCACCTTTCCGGCCAGGTCCGGATGGGTAGCGTCGACGCCGGTGTCCAGCACGGCCACTGACACGCCCTTTCCGGTGAGCCCGGCCGCCCACGCGGCGGGCGCACCGATCTGCGGCACGCTGTGGTCGAGGGTCACCCGACGGCGACCGTCCAGCCAGATCCGCTCGACGCCCCCCGCCGCGCCGAGCCGGGCCGCGCTGGGGCCGCTGGTGATCGTCGCCCAGACCGCGCCGAGGGAGGACTTGCCGGTGCTCAGGGCAGCGCCTCGGATCGCCGGCAGGTCGCGGGTCACCCGGGCACCGGGCAGCGCGCCGGCGGCACTTCGGGCGGTGCCCGCCGAGCCGTACGAGACGAGCAGCGGCAGGGTGTCCCGGTGGACGTCGTCGTAGCCCGCATCGACCAGCTCGGTGACGTCGAAAAGGCGCGGGTCGACCCGGCCCGCGCGCAGCAGTGGCAAGGCGTCCTGCGGCGTCACCGACAGGTGGCCGCGCTCGCGTCGAACGAGGAACCGTACGTCCTCTCGGCCGACGCCCGGTCGGACAGCGGCGGCGGACCCGGTGACTGTCACCCGGTCACCGGTGATCAGTGTGACGGTGGCCGACCGGTCGGCGTTTGGCGCACCGGGGACGGCCGGGCGGGCTGACAGACCCGCTCTGTCCGGCGTACCGGGCACAGCGCTGGAGGCGGAGGCGGGGACCGGCGCGGAGAGCGCCAGCACGGACACGAGGCCGAGAGCGGCAAATCTTCTTGCGTGGTGCAACGGATCCTCCTCGATGGAACGTCATTACCACGGGAGACGCATTGACGGTCATCAGAATTGCATACCGAGTATGCAGAAGGAAGTCCCAAATATGACGATCTGAACAACCGTCGCGGACCAGGGACGGCATCATCGACCGCGTGACCTCGATGAAGGACAAGATGCTGGCCGGCGAGCTGTACCTCGCCGACGACCCGGAGATCACCGCCGACAGGGCCCGGGCCGCCCTGCTGATGGAACGCTTCAACACCAACCCCGCAACCGATCCGCAGGCGCGCCTCGCGGCGCTGCGTGAACTGCTCGGCGAGGTCGGCGAGGGCACCTGGGTCCGCCCACCGTTCTACTGCGACTACGGCTGGCAGATCCGGATCGGCCCCCGCAGCTTCGTCAACTACCAGTCGGTCTTCCTCGACGTCGCCCCGATCACCCTCGGCGCGGACGTCCAGGTCGGCCCGAACGTGCAGCTGCTCACCCCCACCCACCCGGTGGAACCCGGGCCACGGCGCGACAAGTGGGAGGCCGCCAAGCCGATCACCATCGGGAACAACGTCTGGCTCGGTGGTGGCGCGATCGTGCTGGCCGGAGTGACGATCGGCGCGAACACCGTCGTCGGCGCTGGCGCGGTGGTCACCCGGGACCTACCGGCGAACGTGGTAGCCGTCGGCAACCCGGCACGACAGGTACGCGAGCTGACCTGACAGCCGGTGCCGGCGATCAGGCCTCCGGCTGCTCGGGCAGGCGGACCACCAGGTCGGCACGATCGGCGGTGGGGGTGATCAGGGCCGTGTTGGCCTCGTCGCTGCCCAACGCCCAGGCCCGCGCCTCCTCCGGCGAACGCCCGAACGCCTCGTGCCGGGCTGTCAACCGGCGCAGGCGCAGCTCGGCGTCCAGGTCGAGGAACCACACCTCGTGCAGCAGCGACCGGACCTCCTGCCACGGGAAGTCCGGCAGCAGCAGATAGTTGCCCTCGGTCACCACCAGGCGGACCGACGGCGGCACCTCGATCGACCCCGCCACCGGCTCCTCCAGCTCACGGCGGAACTCCGGCGCGTACACCGATGTCGGCTCCAGGCGGTGCAGCCGACGCAGCAGCGAGACGTAGCCATTGGCGTCGAACGTGTCGGCCGCGCCCTTGCGGTCAGCGCGGCCCAGCCGGACCAGCTGCGCCTGCGCCAGGTGGAAACCGTCCATCGGCACCAACCGCGCGCTCGGCCCGATCTCGGCGACGATCCGCTCGGCGAGCGTGGACTTGCCGGCACCGGGTGCCCCGGTGACGCCGAGCAGCTGACGCGGACCGGCGTCGGCCAGGTCCCGCGCCCGTGCCACCAGCTCGTCGAAGGCCAGCACCCGCGCCGGGGTCATCAGCCCAGCACCGGTTCGCTGATCGTGAACCGCGCCTGCACGGCCGCCTGCACTGTCTGCGGCTGCGGGTCCAACTCCAGATCCGGCACACCGCCACCTCCGCCCTCGCCGACCTCGAACGCCGCGCGGGCGAACATCGGCCGGTCCATCGCTCCGGTGTCGGCCAGCTCGATCAGCGCGGTGACCCGGGCACCGAGCGCCTCGGCGTACTCCCTGGCGCGCAGCAGCGCGTCACTGATCGCGGCGTGCCGTGCCGCGCGATACGCAGGGCTGTCGGGGCGCAGTTCCCACCAGGGCCCGGCCACCTCGACCTGGTCCTGGTCGGCCAGGCGGAGCATCAGCTCACCCAGCGCGGTGAAGTCGGTGACCGTGACAGTGGTGGTGACGCTGCCGTGCCAGGCCACCACGCGCTCGCCCGAGCGTCGGGTTTCCGGCCGGACCCGCAGGTCACCGGTCTCCCGCCGGGCCACCGACGGCTCCGCGCCGTCCAGCAGCACCCGCACGGCGGCGGCCCGTTCGGCCAGCCGGGCCAGCGTCGCTTCCCGGTCCTTGTCGCGGGCCGTCACGGTGACAGCGAAACGGGCCAGCTCGGGCGGTACCTCCTGGTGTGCCTCACCGCGTACCTGCACCACCGGGCCGTCCGTCGCCATGACTGTCAGCCTAGTCAGCCGCCGGCCGCCACGCGGTGTAGGAGACGGCACCCGAGTCGATCCGGCAGTCGGTCAGGTGCCCGCCCGCCGCGCCCAACCCGCACAGCCAGGCCACCTCGGCGGCATGGTCACCATCGGCCGGGAAAGCCTGCTCCAGATCGACGAACCGGCGGTCGCGCAGCGCCGATCGGGCAGCCCGTGCCTCCGCGTACCCGCCGGTCAGGGCCGTCGCGTCGCCGGCCCGCAGCGCGGCGGCAAGCTCATCCAGGAGTACGCGCACCTCGGCCAACTCGTGCAGCACCCGGTCACGGTTGCCGAGCAGCATGTTCGCGGTCCGCTCAGCCGGCGTGCCGGCGACCCGGGTGCCGTCGGTGAAGCTGCCCGCGGCAAGCGCCAGCACGGCGTCCCGCAGCGGCGACCGCTGGACCGCCCCGGCCAGCGCACCGGCCAGCAGGTGCGGCACGTGCGAGGCGAGCGCGGCAACCGAGTCGTGCTCCGGCGCGGACATCGGCACCACCCGGGCACCGAACACCTCCACCAGCAGACCGGTCAGCCAGCGGAAGGCGAGCGTCGCGGGACCCGGCGCCGGACAGAGCACCCAGGCCGCGCCAGCGAGGAGTGTCGTTGAGGCGGCCGTCAGGCCGGCGGACTCCGCGCCGGCCATCGGGTGCCCGGGGACGAACCGGTCAGTGAACCCGAGACGGTCGGCCGCCTCGGCCACCTCGGCCTTGGTGCTGCCGACGTCGGTCAGCACACAGCCCGGCGCTGTCAGTTCGGCCACCTGTGCCAGCGTCCGGGGCAGTGTGGGTAGCGGGCCGCAGAGGAAGACCACGTCCCGACCGGCGACGGCCTGCTCGACCGTCTCAGGGGCCGTCAACCCGCGCTCCCGGGCCCGTTCCCGTGTCACCGGGTCCGGGTCCCAGCCGGCCACGTCCAGGCCGGCGTCGGCGAGACGCAGCAGCACCGAACCGCCGATCAGGCCGGTGCCGAGCACCGCCGCCCGCACTCCGGCGTACCGCCCGGTCGTGCCGTCGGTCATCGCCGGCCGCCCCGGGTCAGGCCCGGAGCCGGTCGGCGACCGCGGCGACGTGCTCGTCGGACTCGGTGAGCGCCACTCGGACGTACCGCTGGGCGGTGGGACCGTAGAAGACGCCGGCCGCGACCAGGATGCCGCGCCGGGCCAGCCAGTCGACGGTCGCCCAGCAGTCCTCGTCCCGCGTGAGCCAGAGGTAGAGGCCGGCCTCCGAGTGCTCGATCGTGAAGCCGGCGCCGGTGAACGCGGCGGTCAGCACCTCACGTCGCGCGCGGTAGCGCTCGCGCTGCTCGGCGGCGTGCTGCTCGTCCCGCAGGGCGGCCACCATGGCGGCCTGCACCGGCGCGGGCACGATCATGCCGGCGTGTTTGCGGACCTTCAACAGCTCGGCGACAAGCGCCGGGTCACCGGCCACGAACCCGGCCCGGTAGCCGGCGAGGTTGGACCGCTTGGACAGCGAGTGCACGGCGAGCACGTTGGCGTAGTCACCGCCGCAGACCTGCGGGGACAGCACCGAGACCGGATCGGCGGACCAGCCCAGCGGCAGGTAGCACTCGTCGCTGGCGACAACCGCGCCGCGCTCACGGGCCCAGTCGACAACCTTGCGCAGGTGCGCTGCGGGCAGCACCTGCCCGGTCGGGTTGCCCGGCGAGTTGACCCACACCAACCGGACGCGGGAGGTCGGCCCGACAGCTGTGAGCGAGTCGGCGCGGACCACTGTGGCACCGGCCAGTCGAGCCCCGTCCTCATACGTGGGGTACGCGATCGACGGCACCACCACCACGTCGCCCGGGCCGATGCCCAGCAGTGTGGGCAGCCAGGCGACCAGTTCCTTGGAGCCGATGGTCGGCAACACGCCGAGCCCGTCGACCCCGGCACCACAGGCGCGGGCCACCCAGGCCGCGATCGCGTCACGCAGCACCGGAGTGCCGGCGGTCAGCGGGTAGCCGGGAGCGTCGGACGCGTCTGCGAGCGCCTGACGGATCACCTCGGGTACCGGGTCGACAGGCGTACCCATGGAGAGGTTGATCAGGCCCTCCGGATGCGCCGCGGCCAGGGTGGCCGCGGCGTCCAGGGTGTCCCAGGTGAACTCGGGCAGCCGCGACGAGACCGGCGCGGGCCGGTTCAGTGGCCCTCGCCGCGCGGCGGCTGCGCGGCGACGAACGTGGCGTCCTTCTCCACCTTGCCGACCTTCGAAGCGCCACCGGGCGAGCCCAGGTCCTCGAAGAACTCGTAGTTGGCGCCCGTGTAGTCCTTCCACTGCTCCGGGACGTCGTCCTCGTAGAAGATCGCCTCCACGGGGCAGACAGGCTCACAGGCACCGCAGTCGACGCACTCGTCGGGGTGGATGTAGAGCATCCGGTTGCCCTCGTAAATGCAGTCGACCGGGCATTCCTCGATGCATGCCTTGTCGAGCACATCCACGCACGGCTCGGCGATGATGTAGGTCACCGGTCTTCTCCTCCGCAAGACGCGCCGCGATCTCCCGCGACGGTAAGAGCCTAGTATCTCGCCGGGGAGGGGGTCGATCGTGCTCCGACAGCAGGATGTGGGACACCGTATCGTGGTCCGCCGTATTGTGGGGATTCGCGAAGGTCGCCCGCTGTTCTCCGATGCCCTCGGTGAGCTGGTGGAGTTGAGCGAGACCCATCTCACGCTTGCCACCGCAAAGGGCAATCTGAGAGTGCCGGTGGCGCAGGTGCACCGGGCCAAGCGCGTACCGCCGACCCGCAGGCCAACCGCCGCAGCGGTGGTGGCGCTCGAACGGGCCGCCGACGAAGCCTGGCCCGCGCCCACCCGGGGCCAGCTCGGCGAATGGCTGCTGCGCTCGGCCGAGGGCTGGACCGGCCGCGCCAACTCGGCACTGCCGATCGGCGACCCGGACCGTCCGCTGCCCGCCGCCGTGGACGCTGTCGAGCAGTGGTACGCCGAGCAGGGCCAACCGGCGATCATCAACACGCCGCTGCCGCTCGCCGCGCCCGTCGGTGCCGAACTGGACATCCGAGGCTGGACCACCCGCCCGCCGACACTCGTCCAGACCGCGCCGCTGCCCCTGTCATCCGTCGCCGCCCCCAAAAAAGGCGACACATCCGGTGCGGAAGGCCGGGACGACGAGCTTGCGCAGAACGGTGCGGACGGCGGGCCCGCGCTGGACGGCGCGGACGACGGGCGGCACCGCGCGGATGGCAACGGGCGGCACCGCGCGGATGGGGACGTCGGTGGGCTGGGCGACGCGGTCGTCGACCTGGCGACCGCCCCGAGCGAGGAGTGGCTGGCCATCGCCGCCGGTCGCAAGGGCGGCCTGCCGGACGCCGCCCGACACGTGCTCACCGCCGTGGACCAGGTCCGCTTCGCCCACGTGTACGCCCACGGCACGCTCGTGGCGATCGGCCGGGGCACGGTGACCGGCCAGGGGCGCTGGTTGGGCCTCAGCCTGATCGAGGTGCTCCCAGCTGTACGCCGGCAGGGGCTGGCCCGCCGCGTGATCGACGCGCTCGCCGAATGGGGGTCATCGGCGGGCGCGACGCACGCGTTCCTCCAGGTGGAGCAGCGCAACACTGCCGCAGTGGCGCTCTATCGACGGCTCGGGTTCACCACGCACCACACGTACCTGACCCGGGTCGCCCCGCACTGACCTCCGACCAGTTTGGCGGCGGTCAGCGGCGCACGACGCGGCGCGGCTTGGCGGCCTTGACCTCGGCGAACCGCTTGAGCTGCTGGGAGCGGTAGTCACGACCCAGGGCTGTGGCGACCAGGTAGCCGACAAGCGTCCCGGCACCGGTGGCGAGCAGGTAGAGCCAGATCTGGGCGAAGAACGTGCCGGCGCCACCGGCGAACGGGTTGTGGCCGACAAGCAACGGCCCGACCAGCACGGTAAGCGTCATCGCCACCAGCACCACGACGACGATGTCGCCCGCCCAGTTGCCCAGCGGCCGGCGGCACCCCCAGCGGAAGGCGACCACGGCCAGGATCAGGCCGATCAGCAGGAACATCACAAGCGACACCCGGTCGGCTGCGGCGTCGTCGCCGTCGAAACCGAACCGCGTGACCAGTCGGGCGACGACGTTGACCGCGAACAACGCTCCCGCCAGCACGCCGACGTCACGCCACCGTCTGTCCATCGGACGACCTCCTGCCGTACGCCCCGTCGCGGGGCCGCTTCCCTGGCAGGAATATCTACCACCCACACATGGGTGGCGTCATCAGCCGCCAGGGCTGGGAGGTGGGGCGAGGATCTGCCGGAAGCCCATCACGGCGAAGGTCATCGCGCCGGCCACGATCATGGCCAGGCCGACCCAGTTGTCGCCGGCCAACAGGAGGTCGCCCTCGCTGGTGCGGACCGCTGCCACCGCCATCAGGGCAAACCACGGTACGGCCGGCAGCGCCACCGCCCACCGGCGACCGACTGCCTCGTGCGCGAACCAGCTCAGCGCGATGTTCGCGCCGATGGCGAGCACAACCGAGACACCGACAAGCTGGCCGCCGATGCGGAACGTGGCGAGCAGCAACTCCAGCACGCCGGTCACCACACCGGCCACCACCGCGACGATCCCGCCGGTCAGTCGAAGGCCCAGATCCAGCAGTCGCGGCGGCGGCCCCGCCTCGGGCGGGGTCTCCTGGTACTCCACGACCGGCACCGGGGCGGCGGGCAGGGTCACCGGAGGCCGGCTGCCGCGACCGGCGACCGATCCGGGCCGGCTTCCTCGGGCAGCCCGGCGAACAGGTCGTCCTCCCAGCCGTACGGGCCGGTGCCGGGACCCTTCTCGCCGACTGCGAGGGTGAAGAACTCCACCCCCATGAACTCGCCACCGAAGTTGCCGGCGATCGAGTAGAGCCACGAGGTCGCCGGGATCTGGGTTGCATGCGCCCGCATCGCCGCTTCCTTGGCGGTGTGCTGGTCCGTGCCGTCGATCCGCGCGGCGATCTGGTCGTCAGGGGTGCCGAAGGGCAGCTCGGCGGCATCCTTGATGTTGGCGAACGGGTTGTCGGAGGACTCGGCGAAGTGCGTCAGGCCGGCTTCCAGCACGCTCAGCGGCATGGCCGTCCAGTAGACCTTCAGCGGCGCGCAGCCCTCGGCGGCTGCCAGTTCGACAGCGCGCATCGCCACCCGGTGCGCCTGGATGTGGTCCGGGTGGCCGTAGAAGCCGTTCGGGTCGTACGTGATCAGCACCTGCGGGCGTACCTCCCGCATGATCTCCACCAGGTGCCCGGCGGCCTCGTCGAGGTCGGCCTGCCAGAAGGCGCGGGGGTGCTGGTTGGTGGCGAGGCCCATCATGCCGGAGTCGCGGTAGCGGCCGGCGCCGCCGAGGAAGCGGTGGTCGGTGACGCCGAGCGCGGCGCAGGCGGCGGCCAGCTCGGCGATCCGGTAGCCGCCCAGCTGGTCGGCCTCGGCGGCGGCGAGCTGCGACAGAGCCGGTACGTGGATCTCGCCCTCCTCACCGAGGGTGCAGGTCACGAGCGTGACGTGTGCGCCGGCCTCGGCGTAGTGGGCCATCGTCGAGCCGGTGCCGATCGACTCGTCGTCAGGGTGCGCGTGGACCAGCAGCAGGCGGCGGTCGGGCAGCGTCGTCACGCGGTCACTCTAACTGGCGGTTCCATCGGGGCATCGTCAACGCGTCCGCCCAGGTCGGCCACATCACGCCCGGTGCGGCTCTACGATTTGGTCTGTGGACTTTCCGGAACTGGCCGCCCGCACCCGCCGGTTCAGCCACGGCGCGCCACGCGCGGTCTCGGTGGCCGAGGACGGCTCCCGGGTGATCTTCCTGCGCTCCGCCGGGCCGGAGGATCCGGCGGACGCGCTCTGGCTGCTGGACGTGGCGACCGGCGAGGAGCGGCTGGTGGCCGACCCGGCGACCCTGCTCGGCGCCGACGGTGACGTCCGGGCGCTCTCCGCCGGTGAGCGGGCGCTGCGCGAGCGGCTGCGGCTCACCGCCGAAGGCATCGGCTCGTACGCGCTTGACGCCGCCGGCCGGGTGGCGGTGTTCGCGCTGGCCGGGCGGTTGTTCCGGGCCGATCTGGTGCACGGCGACGTGGTGGAGGTCGAGGCCGTCGGCCCGGTGCTCGACCCCCGTCCGGATCCAACCGGGCAGCGGCTGGCGTACGTGACCGACGCGGCCGAGGGCGTACGCCGAGGTGAGCTGCGGGTGATCGAGGCCGACGGCACCGACACCCTGCTGGCCGGCGAGGACGCCGGGGTGAGCTGGGGGTTGGCCGAGCACATCGCGGCCGAGGAGTTCAGCAGGTACCGGGGCTACTGGTGGGCGCCGGACGGCCGGATGGTGCTCGCCGCCCGGGTGGACGAGTCCCGGCTGGAGCGCTGGCACCTGCACGACCCGGCCGAGCCGGGCAGCGCGCCGACAGCCGTCGCGTACCCCCGTGCCGGTGGGCCCAACGCCGAGGTCAGCCTGCACCTGCTGGACCTGGACGACGGCTGGGTCGACGTGCACTGGGACCGGGAGACCTACCCGTACCTGACCGGGGTCAGTTGGGGCGAGGGCAGCCCGCTGATCACCGTGCTGCGCCGTTCGCAGCAGCACGGGCTGGTGCTCGCCGTTGATCCGCGTACCGGTGAGACACAGGTGCACGCCGAGCTGGCCGACCCGCGCTGGGTGGAGCCGATCGCCGGCACCCCGGCGCACCTGCCGGACGGCCGGGTGCTGGTCGGCGGGGAGTTGGCCCACGACGGGTACGACGCGCGCTGCCTGTTCGCCGACGGCACCCTGCTCACCCCGCCGTCGCTGTACGTGCGGCGGGTCGTGGGTCGGCTGCCGGCGAAGAGCGGCCCGGCCGACCTGCTGGTCGAGGCGAGCGACGGTGAGCCGAGCGAGCGGCACCTGTTCCGGGTCCGCACCACGATCGGCGGCGGGGTGGACGCCCGGCGGATCACCACCGACTCGGGGTGGCACACGGCGGCCGTCGGTGGGGACGTGCTGGTGATCGGGACGGCGTCGCTGGACCACGCCGGCGTGCGGTGGACGGTGTCCCGCGCCGGGCAGCAGGTCGCCGAACTGCTGTCGCTGGCCGCCACCCCGCCGTACTCTCCGCTGCCGCTGCTGGAACGGGTGACCGACCGGCGGCTGCCGGCGGCGGTGCTCTACCCCGACAACCACGTGACGGGCCGCCGGCTGCCGGTGCTGCTCGACGTCTACGGCGGCCCCGGCCACCAGGAGGTCGTGGCCGCCCGCGCGGCCTGGCTGGAGCGGCAGTGGTGGGCCGACGCCGGCTTCGCGGTGGTCACCATCGACAACCGGGGTACGCCCGGAGTGGCCCCGTCGTTCGAGAAGGCGATCCACCGGCGGGTGGCCGACGTGATCCTGACCGACCAGGTGGACGCGCTGACAGCCCTCGCCGGCAAACACCCGGACCTGGACCTGAGCCGGGTCGGCGTGCGCGGCTGGTCGTTCGGAGGTTGGCTGGCCGGGTTGGCGGTGCTGCGCCACCCAGAGCTGTTCAAGTGCGGGATCGCGGGCGCCCCGGTGACCGACTGGGCGCTGTACGACACGGCGTACACCGAGCGTTATCTGGGGATGCCGGAGGACGGCATGGACGTGTACGCGCACCACTCGCTCATCGAGTTGGCCGCCGAACCGGTCACCAGCCGGGACCAGGCGCGCCCGTTGCTGCTGGTGCACGGCCTGGCCGACGACAATGTGGTTGCCGCGCACACGCTGCGGCTCTCGGCGGCGCTGCTCAGCACCGGCCGGCCGCACGCCGTACTGCCGCTGACCGGGGCCACACACATGGCCGCGAACGGCACCGCCGAGCGGCTGCTGCCGCTGGAGCTGGACTTCCTGCGTACCCACCTGCTGTAGCCCGCATTGCGCTGGCTGGCCGCTCCGCTCCGCCGCGCTACGCCGCGCCGTGCCGTGCCGTGCCGCGACGTGCCGCGCCGTGCCGTGCCGCGACGTGCCGTGCCGTGCCGCGCCGCGCCGCGCCGTGGATCTTGGACACTTTCCGTTCGCGCCTGACGGAAACTGTCCAAGATCTCCTGGTGGCGCAGCCTGGACTGGCCGATGGGCGCGTATCGCGGCCAGCGGTCAGCGCCTCGCGGCCAGCGGCCAGCGGTCAGCGCCTCGCGGCCAGCGCTCGCGGTCAGCGGTCAGCGGTCAGCGCCGCGGATGCCGTCGAGCAGGAGGGCCACGTACCGACGCCAGTCGTCGGTACCTGTCATGTTCGCCATGGCGCCACGGCTGATGAGGACGAAGTCGTCAGCGAGGAAGTCGGCACGGAGGTGACCTGCGGCAACGGCGCGCTGAACGATGCGTTCGATGATCGTCGCGAACTCTGTCTTCTGGGCGTCGATGTCCGCCCAGTTCGGCTCTTCCGGACCGAGGATCGCGACGCGAAACGCGGCGTCGGTCTGCGCGGCTTCCAGATAGCCCAGTAGCAGGGCCTCGAAGGCGGTCCACGGGTCCGCGACATCCTCGGCGGCGCGAGCCAGCGTTGTCATCGCCGTGAACCGGCGACCGATGATCGCGGCGAGTAGCGCCTGCTTGTCGGCGAAATGCCGGTACAGGGTTCCGACGCCCAGGCCGGCGCGTTCGGCGATCTCGTCCATCTGCACCGCGTCGCCCCGCTGGGCGAACAGTTCACTGGCGGCGTCGAGAACGGCTTCGCGGTTGCGTCGGGCGTCGGAGCGCAGCGAGCGGTCGGGAGCAGTCATGGCAGCCCCATCGTAATTGACGTTCAAGGTCGGACGGCGTTAGATTCGGAACCGGAATTCACCTTCAGCTTAGGAGTTCTCATGATCGTGGTCACTGCGCCGACCGGACAGATCGGCAGCCAACTCGTCCGACAGTTGCTCGACCGGGGCAGCCGCGTCCGAGTGATCGTCCGCGACGTCACACGCCTGGACGCCACCGTCCGCGAGCAGGTCGAGGCCATTGAGGGCTCCCACGACGACCCGACTGTGCTCGACCGGGCGCTGCCCGGAGCCGACGCATTGTTCTGGCTGGTCCCGCCGAACCCGCAGGCGCCGAGCGCCGAGGAGCACTACCTGACCTTCGCCCGAGCCGGCGCCGCCGCCATTGCCCGCCACCAGGTGGGCCACGTGGTCGGGGTGACCAGTGCCGGGCACGGCTGGTCCAACCCGGCCGGCGTTCTGTCCGCAGCCTTCGCCATGGATGCCGAGCTTGCGAAGTCGGGTGCCGCCTACCGGGCCCTGGCCATGCCCTTCTACATGGAGAACCTGCTCGGACAACTCGATGCGATCCGCGGGCAGGGCACCTTCTCTCTGACCTGCGCCGGCGACCTTCCGCTTGCCACGGTTGCGACGCGCGACATCGCCGGCGCGGCTGCCGACCTGCTCACGGACCTGTCCTGGACCAGACAGGAGACCCTCCCCCTCTTCGGACCAGACCGCCTCACCCCGGACGACATGGCCGAGGTGATCAGCCAGGAACTCGGCCGGCCAGTCACCTACCGCCGGACGGCCCTGGAGGACTTCGCGGCGATGCTGCGCTCCCGGGGCGCGAGCGATCAGGCGGTCAAGGACCTGACCGAGATGTTCACCGCCCAGGACGACGGCATCTATGACGTCGATTGGGCTCGCGCGAAGCCCGCGCCGACAGACTTCCGGACCTGGTGCAGGCAGGTGCTGACACCTGCCGTCAACTCCCGGGAATCCTGACCCGGCCGGATTCTCAATCGCCGGGAAGGACCGCCGTCTGCGACTCGAGCGCTACGTGCCGTCGTCGCCGGGCTTGCTGAAGCCCAACGCGTGGCACGTTCTGGCCGAGACTGTCAGGATTCGTTGTCGAGTGTCGATGCATGGGCAGGAGAACCGATGAGCGGCTGGAATGACAAGGTCATCGAAGAGTTTCGCGCCAACGGTGGGCAGGTCGGTGGTCAGTTCGCTGGCGCGCCGCTGCTGCTGTTGCACACCGTCGGCGCCAAGAGCGGCCAGAGTCGCGTGAACCCGATGATGTACCTGAAGGTGGACGGCGGCTACGCCGTGTTCGCGTCCAAGGGCGGTGCACCCACCAGTCCCGACTGGTACCACAACCTGCTCGCCCAGCCTCGGGTGCGCGCGGAGATCGGCACGGAGACTGTCGAACTGGTCGCCAGGGTTGCCACCGGGGATGAGCGGGAACGGATCTGGAACGCGCAGAAGGCCGCGTATCCAGGCTTCGCCGACTACGAGCAGAAGACGACCCGACAGATCCCAGTCGTCGTACTCGAACCCGCGCCGTAAGACCGACAGGGCCCAAGCGCCCGCCGGCACGGGCGCGCTCCCAGGTCCTGGCGGAGCCGGACGAGTGCCGGGCCTGGCCGGACGATGTGCACGTGATGACGGGCTCCATCGGTCAACCGTTGACCTCCGCGGAGGTCTTCGCCGACGTGGACGCCATCTTCTTGGCCGGTGCAGGTCCCTCGACTGTCGAAGCGTCGTTGGCGCTCGCCCGTGACGCCGGCGTACGGCGGATAGTGCTCCTGTCTTCCCACGGACCGGAGTACGAGCAGTGGAACCCGCACGTACGACGAATGGGTCGTCGAGAACGTTCACCTGTTTCGCTGACCAAGGGAGCACGCCGCAGGCGGGGCGGTGCACTCTCGTGCCGCTGACGGCGCGGGGCTGGATAACCGTTGGTGGCCATGGCGTGGGTCGGGCAGCATCGGGGCATGATGCTTCTCGTTCCCTGCGACCCGCTGCGGCCGCGCCGCCCGGATGAGCATTTCGCGTCGGAGGTGCAAGCCGCTCGAGAAGCTGGCCTGACTGTCGCTGTGGTCGACCACGACGCGCTGGCCCGAGGCGACGACGTGGGACGGGCGGTGGCGTCCGTGCCCAGCGGCGGCACGGCCATCTATCGAGGCTGGATGCTGGGCAGTGAACGGTACGCCCGCTTCACGCAGGTGCTCGCTGAGCGGGGCGTGACGGCCCGTACGACGGATGAGCAGTATCGGCGGGCGCACGAGTTGCCCCGCTGGTATCCCGTGCTGGCGGCGGTCACGCCACGCTCGACATGGACCACGACCGCAGACCGGGCGGACTTCGACAAGGCCCGGCTCGCTCTCGGTGCGGGCCGGGTCGTCCTGCGCGACTACGTGAAGTCGATGAAGCACTACTGGGACGAGGCCGCCTTCATTCCGGACATCGCAGATGAGGACGCCGCGTGGAAGGTCGCCAGCCGGTTACGGCAACTGCGTGATGACGACTTCGTCGGCGGCTTCGTGCTGCGCGAATTCGAGTCGTTCACCTCAGCGGAGGTACGGACATGGTGGGTGGATGGCCGGTGCGTCCTGATCGGGCCGCATCCGGACACCCCGTACGACAAACCGCCAGGTGACATCGACCTGCACTGGCTCACTCCGCTGATCGGCGCTCTGGGCCTGCCGTTTGTGACCGCGGACCTGGCGCTGCGCGCCGACGGCGTGTGGCGGGTCGTCGAGGTGGGCGATGGGCAGGTCAGCGACAGACCCATCAGCATCGATCCAGCCATGTTCATCGCGGCAATGGTTGGAGCGGTGCGCGCGGGATGAGAAGCCTCAGTCGAGCCAGCAGATCACCGCGTCACCATCTCTGGCGGCTGCCGCGAAGAAGCTCCGGATGTCGGGCAGGTAGTGGGCCGCCCACACAAGTTCGTCGAGGCTTTCCCACGGCCCGGGGTAGACGTCGGCCCGTTTCAACTCCTGCGGGTCGACACCCCGGATGAGGTCGTCTTCGGTGAGCGCCGCCAGCTGCGACGCCGCCGTCGCTACCTGGGCCGGTGTCAGGTACGAGGGCGGCCCGTAACCCCAGTCATCTTCGAGGTTCTCCAGGAAATCGAACATCTCCTCGCTGTCGGGTTCGACGTCTGGAAACTCCACGAAGCTCTCCGCGCCGAGGACCAGCGGAATCTCGAAGCCCAGCCGATCGAGGAGGAAATCAAGCGCGTTCCATGCTTTGTCGGTGCCGGCCCAGCGCCCGGAGTCGCCGTCCCGTTCCGTCATGGCGAGTTCGTATGCCCAGTTGAGGTCAGCCCTCGCCTGTTCCAGTTGATCCGGCGAAACGCGCAGCCAGTTGCCGTTCATGCTCACCCCGACAGGCTAAGTGCTTGTTACGACAGCCCTCGTTACCGACGGGTCGACACGGCCGCCAGCCAGGCGTGTCCGGGATGTACCCGCATAAAAAAGGCGGGGCAGCGAAGTCCAGCATCCCGCCCAACGGGCTTCGAGCGCCGGAAGGTCACCCGGCGATGCCCGGATACCTCCGCCTGGCAACCGGCCACTCATCGCACGAACCTGTCCGGGACCACTGCCTGCCTCGGCGGAGTGGACGTTTGCCTGACGGGCCTTCTGGACACTTGTCGCTCATGTTCGAGGGCTTCGCGGACGAGCGGATCGACGTCGGGGAGGTGGAACTTCGGGTCCGGCACGCGGGGCGAGGACACCCGGTCCTCCTCGTCCACGGGCATCCGCGTACCGGATCGACGTGGCATCGGGTCGCACCGCAGCTTGTGGATCGCGGGTTCACAGTCGTCTGCCCTGACATGCGCGGCTACGGGCAGTCGGGGAAGGCGCGGATCCTCTCCGACCACTCACAGCAGTCCAAGCGGACCGTCGCGGCGGACCTGGCCCGGCTGATGAACGCCCTCGGCCACCCGACGTTCTCCGTCGTCGGACACGACCGCGGCGCGTACGTCGCGCTGCGCCTGGCACTGGACCATCCCCGCGCGGTCATCCGCCTGGCCGTTCTCGACGGTGTGCCCATCAGCGAGGCCCTCGCCCGATGCGACGCCACATTCGCCCGCGATTGGTACCACTGGTTCTTCTTCGCCCAGCCGGACACGCCGGAGCGGGTGATCAACGCCGATCCCGACGCCTGGTACGCCAGCAAGGCTCGGCCCGAGATCATGGGAGCCGAGAACTACAGGGAGTTCCGGCAGGCCATTCACGATCCCGCCACCGTCCGGGCAATGCTGGAGGACTACCGCGCCGGCCTCGGCGTCGACCGGGAGCACGAGGAGGCCGACCGGCGCGCCGGCCGCACAGTCGGCTGCCCGATGCTTTTCCTCTGGTCGACGGAGGACGACATGGAGAAGCTGTACGGTGATCCGCTCGCCGTCTGGAGGCAGTGGGCCACCGATCTCAGTGGCCACCCGATCGAGTCCGGACACCACGTCGCTGAGGAGAATCCCGACGACCTGACCGCGGCGCTGCATCACTTTCTCACCTGACCGTCCGGCCCGCCACCGTCCGCCCATGCCACTTCGCGCGGGGCACACGGAGGTATCGCGGGGATGGAATCCTGGGCGGCATGACGGACCTCGACGCCAAGGCGAATCTCCATCTGTACCTACGGGAGGCACGCGAGGCGCTGCTCGGAAAGCTCGACGAGCTTTCCGAGTACGACGTACGGCGCCCGCTCGTGCCGACCGGCACGAACCTCCTCGGGCTGGTCAAGCACGTGACAGCCATGGCCGCCGGGTACTTCGGTGAGACGTTCGACAGCCCCTTTCCCGAGTTCGTCCCGGGCCTGGACGAGGACGCCGAGCCGAACGCGGACATGTGGGCCACAGCCGACGAGTCCCGCGACGATGTCGTCGGCCTGTGGCACCGAGCCTGGGCGCACGCGGACGCGACGATCGACACGCTTGCGATCGACGCGCCCGGCTCGGTGCGGTGGTGGGGCCACACACCGGTGACCCTGCACCACATCCTCGTGCACATGCTCGCCGAGGTGAACCGGCACGCCGGGCACGCCGACATCGTGCGTGAGCTGGTCGATGGCCAGGCCGGCTGGCGGCGGCCCGGCGACAACGTGGTCGAGGGCGACGAGGCGTGGTGGACCGCCTACCGAGAGGGGCTGGAATCGACCGCCCGCAAGTTCCTTTGAACGACCGGCAGGTCCGACCATTCGGGAAACTGCTCGTCGATCAGGGCGCGTACCTGCTCAACAGCCGATCATGACCGATGGCTCAGATGCCGATAACCTCCACGGCCATCAGACCATGGTCAAGAAGCTCCATGAAAGCGTAGGTGGCTCAGGTCAGCGTGTTTGGCTCTCCCAGACCGGCTGCTGAGGCTCGTCGTTGTGCACGACGATGTCGACGTGCTCGGTCGGGCGCACTGTGTCGAAGTAGAGCTGTTGGGAAGGGATGTACCGCTCGCGCCAGCGCCGTTCGATGTCGGCCCGAGATGACACCCGCCGCTCTCGGATCACGGCACGTTGCACGGTCTTCTCAAGCGCGATCGACACAAGGATTCTCAGGTCCCACCGATCAATCAGCTCCGGACGCATGAGAAAGACGCCGTCGAACACCAGCACGGCGTCGGCGGGGGCTGTGTTGACCGACGGGGACAGCACAGCATCGGCGGTGCGGTCGTACGCCGCGGGTTGGAAGTTTCGGTCTCCGCCCGGGCCGAGAGGATCGAGCAAAACACGGTTCAGCGCGCCGTAGTCGTGGGCGTCGAAGTAGCAGCCTTCGGCCGAGTACTCGCCGCGCGGATAGCGTTGCGCCCGGGGGAAGAGGAAATCGTCGATCGTGGCACGGATGACGTCGCGGCCCTGTTCGCGCAGGACGACGGCCAGTTCATCGGCGAGGGTGGTCTTGCCGGCGGCGGGCGGTCCGTCGACAGCTACCCGTACCGGGTGGGCGACGGTGACGGACCCGACGGCCTGACACAGGCGGCCGAGCAGCTCCGCGCGGCGCGACCCAGGCCGCTTCTCACTCACCGCAACTGGCAATCTTGGACAGTTTCCGTCATCGCCTGACGGTAAGTGTCCAAGATCTGCCCCGCTGTTCTCCCTGTGCTCGTCGAGCGACAGGTCGAGAGTCGGACTCATTCCGAATCCGTAGCCGGGGTTCGGCCCGCTGAGCCACGTGTAGTCGGTGCCGTTGCACTCGTTTCGGCGGAGAGCGAACGTCTCTCCATCGACGGCAAGAGTGAGCGACGTGGCACCTCCAGTCTCGGGGCGCAGGCCGGGCACAGCCTCCGCAGGGATCCCCTGGTCGCCGTCGCCGTCGCCGCCATCTGGGTAGATCGCCTTCACAAGGCCATCTTCACAGCAAGGTCCCCTCCCGACGACGTGTCGGGAGGGGACCCGCTTGCGGTGCGAGAACTTACGGCTTGACGTACGCGTTGACGAACGACGGGTAGCCGAAGACGCTGGAGATGAAGACACCGCCGGCCTTGGACCCGTGCACGTTGTAGGCCACGTCGACGTACAGCGGCACCACCGGCGCGTGCTCCTTCATGATCCGCTCGTCGAGCTTGGCCCACTCCGGGCCCTGCTCGGACGGGGCCAGCGCCAGGATGCGGTCCATCTCGGCGTTGATCGTCGGGTCGTTGAAGTAGGACTGGTTGCTGTTGCCCGCGGCCTTGATGGTGCGGCCGTCGTAGAGCACCGGCAGGATCGATGCGCCGCTCGGCCAGTCCGCCGCCCAGTTACCGATGTACAGGTCCCAGGGGTTGTCCTTCTTCTTGATCTCGTCGAGCTTGGCGTCGTCGGAGATGTTCCGCAGCGTGATCTTGAAGCCGGCCCGCTCCAGGTTGGCCTTGAGCTGGGCGCCCTGCTGCTGCTCGGTGGTGTTGTCGGCGACACCGAGGACCAGCTCCGGCGTCTGCCCGCCGAGCAGCTCCTTGGCCTTGGCGACGTCACCGTTGGGGCCCGCCGGGTACGCCTCGTACGCCTTGTAGCCGATGGTGGCCGGCGGCATGAGCGTGGTCAGCGGCGCGGCGACGGTCTGCCCGCCGAGCGCCTTGATCATGCCTTCGCGGTCGATGGCGTAGTTGAGCGCCTGGCGGATCTTCAGGTCCTTGACCCGCTGGTTGTTGATGACGAGCTGGTTGGCGCTCGGCGTCGGCGACAGGATGCTGCGCGACTTCAGCGAGGCGTCACCGACCACCTTGGCGACGAGCGAGGCGGGTACGGCGTTGAAGGCGAGCGCGCTCTGGTCGGCGCCGTTGTCGGCGATCACCCGGTTGTTCGCGGCGTCGGCGGTGGGGCCGAAGGTCCAGACGAACTGGTCCGGGTACTGGTGCCGCACCGGGTCGGTGTTCGGGTCCCAGTTGGGGTTGCGGTCCAGTGTGATCTGCACGCCTACCTGGTTCTTGGCGACCTTGTAGGGGCCGGAAGAGAACGGCTGCTTGTCCAGGTCGACACCGGTGTCCTTGTCCGGCGGCAGCGGCGCGGTGGTCGGCAGCGAGACCGCGAACGGCAGGTCGCAGCGGGGCTTGGCGAACTCGAAGCGCAGCGTCTTGTCGTCCGGCGTGCTCAGGCCCGGCGGCAGCGACGTCTTGTTCTTCTTGAAGTCCCACTTGGTGTCGAACTGCGGGCTGTCGGCCAGCCACTCCTGGATGTAGGTGGGGCCGCCGGACAGGTCCGGGTCGAACGAGCGGGCGATGCCGTACGCGATCTCCTTGGAGGTGATCGGCCGGCCGTCCTCGAACTTCACCCCGTCCTTGACAGTGAATTCCCAGACCTTGCAGTCGTTGTTGACGTTCTTGCCCGGGGTCTCGGCCAGGTCACCGACCAGGACCAGGCCGCCCTTGCCGTCGTCCTTCCAGGTGGTCAGGTAGCGGGCGAAGAGCGGGTTGGCCATCAGACCGGCGAACGAGTACGTCCGCTGCGGGTCCAGGTGGGAGATCGGCGACTCCCGGATGATGGTGAAGGTGCCGCCCTTCGCGGCGCCCTCGACCTCGGCCGCCGGCCCCTGCGAGTCCTTGGGGTCGGTCGCGATGACCCCGGTCTGCTTGCGCTCGGTGTCCACAGTGGTGCCCTCGCCCGTGTTCTTCGAGCACGCACCCAATGTCACAACCAGAGCGATCGCGCCGCCTGCGGCAGCCACCACGCGTGGTCTCATGAAGTACCCCCTTCACCCATGTGCCGTGCGGTTTCGTCGGGGCGAGAACCGCCGACGTCCCGAGGATCGTATGGAAGAAAACCTACGAGTTGTGTAACAGTTGTCGATAAATTTCGCCATCGGGCGGCGCGGCGGGCAGCCGACCGTCACCGCAGTCGTACCCGGGGATCGATGGCCGCGTAGAGCAGGTCCACAAGCACGTTCGCCAACACCACGAAGACGGCCGCGATCAGCACGGTGGCCATGATGGTGGGCAGGTCGCCGGAGCGGACGGCGTCCACCGCCGTACGCCCCAACCCCTGGATGCCGAACGTCGTCTCGGTGATCACCGTGCCGCCCAGCGCCCCGCCGACGTCCATCCCGGCGATGGTCACCACAGGGGTGATCGCCGCGCGGAGCGCGTGCCGCCCGTACACCTTGGGTTTGGCAAGGCCCTTGGCCCGTGCCGTGCGGACGAAGTCCTCCGACAGCGTCTCCAGCATCTGCGCCCTGGACAGGCGGGCGTAGATGGCCGAGAACAGGAAGGCCAGCGCCACCCAGGCGAGCACCAGCCCATTGGCCCACTTCACCGGATTGTCGAAGATCGACGTGTAGCTAGGCACCGGTAGCCACCGCAGGTTGTAGACGAACACCAGCAGCAGCACCGCGCCCACGAAGTAGAGCTGCAACGAGGCGCCGGTCAGCGAGAAGCCGATGGCGGCCCGGTCAAGCCAGGTGCCCCGACGCAGCGCGGACACCATGCCCAGCCCCACACCGAGCAGCAGCCAGAGGATCGCCGCCGGGATCACGATGCTCAGCGTCACGGGCAGCACCCGGGCGATGGTGTCCGAGACAGCCTCGTTGGTGACGTACGACCAGCCCAGGCAGGGTGCGTCGCACCTGCCGCCCTGGGCGCTGCCCAGGTCCCGTCCGGTGACGATGCCCTTCATGTAGCCGGCGTACTGGCTGATCAGCGGATCGTTGAGGCCCAGGTCGTCGCGGACCCGCTCCAACCGCTCCGGGTTGCAGTTCTTGGAGCAGATGCTGCTCACCGGGTCGCGCGGCAGGGCGAAGAACATGAGGAACGTCAGCACGCTCACCGCGAAGAGGGTCAGCACCGCCGAGAAGAGTCGCTTGATCAGAAATCGCGTCATGGGGACCCCTACCGGGACGACTTCGGGTCGAGCGCGTCCCGCAACGCGTCGCCGAAGAGGTTGAAGGCGAACACCAGCGCGAAGATCGTGATGCCCGGGAAGAACACGTACGCCGGGTCGGTCTGGAGGAAGTCCAGACTGCGGTAGATCATTCGGCCGAAGCTCGGCGTCTCGTCGCTCAGACCGACGCCGATGAAGGACAGCGCGGCCTCACTGGTGATGAACTGCGGCACGGCCAGGGAGAACGACACCAGGATCGGCGCCCAGATGTTCGGCAGGAGCTGCCGGAAGATGATGTGCCCCAGCCCTGCCCCGCTGGCCTTGGCCGCCTCCACGAACTCCCGCTCGCGCAGCGCGATCACCTGCCCGCGTACCAGTCGGGCCGTGCTGGTCCAGCCGAAGACGGCGAAGACGGCGATCAGCACACCCACGCCGAAGGCCGCCGACACCTGCCCCCGCTCGCCGTAGAAGCGCAGCGTGAGCGTGGGGGTGAGGGCCAGCGCGATGATCAGGAACGGCATGGCCAGGGTCAGGTCCGTGATCCAGTTGATCACCGCGTCGAGCCAGCCGCCGAGGTAACCGGCGAGCGCGCCGAGCACGACACCTATCGTCGCGGTGATCAGGGCCGCCGCGAGCGCGATGAACAGCGATGTCCGCAGCCCGTAGATCAGCCGGATGAAGATGTCACGACCCAGCCCCGGCTCCAGACCGAACCAGTGGTCCCCGGTGACCCCGCCGGCGTACCCCAGCGGCATGCCGAAGCCGTCCAGCAGATTCTGGAACTGCTCGCGCGGGCCGACGCCGTAGGCCATCTCGATCAGCGGGGCGGACAACCCCAACACCATGAAGAAGATCAGGAGTACGCCGCTGACCACGGCAGTCCGGTCACGGCGCAGCCGCAGCCAGGCGAGCTGGCCGGGCGAACGGCCCACGACACCCTTCGCCGCGGGCTCCCCCGGGTCACCGCCGGACTCGATCTCGGCCAGCGCCACACCCTCCACCGGCGACAGGCTCACGACGACACCTCCTCGATTGCCGCTGCGGTCCCGCGACCCTGCGCGCCGGCCCCGCCGGCCGCTTTCCCTGGGCCGGCCGCCGTCGCCGGACTGGCTGCGGCCTCCGCGCCGGCTGCCTCCGGGCCGGCGCCCGGTGGTTCCGGGAAGTGGCAGGCCGTGGCCTGGTTGCCGCCGTCGCGCGGCACCAGCGCCGGCTCCTCGGTGGCGCAGATGTCCTGCGCCTTCCAGCACCGGGTCCGGAACCGGCAGCCCGACGGCGGGTCGAGCGGCGTGGGCACGTCGCCGGTCAGCCGGATCCGGCCCGCCGGGCCGAGCTGGGTGACGTCCGGGATCGCCGAGAGCAACGCCCGGGTGTACGGGTGCTGCGGGCGCTCGTAGATGTCGGCCCGATCGCCGATCTCCACGATCCGACCCAGGTACATCACCGCGACCCGCTGGCAGAAGTGCCGCACCACGGCCAGGTCGTGGGCGATGAACACGAACGCCAGGCCCAGCTCCCGTTGCAGGTCGCGCAGCAGGTTGACCACCTGCGCCTGGATCGAGACGTCCAGCGCGGAGACCGGCTCGTCGGCGACGATCAGCTTCGGCCGCAGGGCAAGCGCGCGGGCGATGCCGATGCGCTGGCGTTGACCGCCGGAGAACTCGTGCGGATACCTGTTGTAGTGCTCCGGGTTCAACCCGACAAGCTCCAGCAGCTCCTGCACCCGGGCTTTGATCCCGCCCGGCGGCTTGATCCCGTTGACCTGCAACGGCATCGCCACGATCCGGCCGACTGTGTGCCGCGGGTTCAGCGAGGCGTACGGGTCCTGGAAGATGATCTGTAGTTCCTGGCGCAACGGGCGCAGCTCGCGCCGCCCGGCGTGGGTGATGTCCCGCCCGGCGAACTCGATGGTGCCCGACGTCGGTTCCAGCAGCCGCACGAGCATCCGGCCGGTGGTGGTCTTGCCGCAGCCTGACTCCCCCACCAGCCCGAGCGTCTCGCCGGGGCGCACGTCGAAGTCAAGCCCGTCGACGGCCCGCACGAGGCCGGTGTCGCGCAGCCCTTGGCGTACCGGGAAATGCTTGGTCAGACCACGGACCCGCAGCAGCGGCTCCTCGCTCATCGCGCCACCCCCACGGATGCGACGTCCTCGGCGTAGCGCTCGGCGCGCTCCTGGGCGCTCAGGTGGCAGGCGACCAGGTGGCCGTCCGCGCCGGCCGGCAACAACTCGGGCACCTCGGTGCGGGACCTGTCGCCGTTGCGGCCCGCGTACCGGCAGCGCGGGTGGAAGGCGCAGCCGGACGGCAGGTTGATCAGGCTGGGCGGGTTGCCGGGGATGGGCAGCAGGTCCGCGTCCGCGTCGCCGTGCAACGACGGCACGCTGGAGAGCAACCCCCAGGTGTACGGGTGCTGCGGCGAGCGGAGCACCTGCTCGACGCTGCCGTGCTCGACGGCCCGCCCGCCGTACATGACAAGCACCTCGTCGGCGACCTGGCCGACCACACCGAGGTCGTGGGTGATCAGGATGATCGCGGACTGGAACTCGGCCTGGAGGTCGGCGAGCAGATCCAGGATCTGCGCCTGCACTGTGACGTCGAGCGCGGTGGTCGGCTCGTCGGCGATCAGCAGCGCCGGGTCGTTGACCAGCGCCATAGCGATCATCACGCGCTGGCGCATGCCGCCGGAGAACTCGTGCGGGTACTGGTCGAAGCGCCGCGCCGGCTGCGGGATGCCGACCCGGTCCAGCATGTCCACGGCCCGCTGGCGGGCCTCGCGCCGGTTGGCCTTCGGGTGGTGCACCCGGTACGCCTCGGCGATCTGCCGGCCCACCGTGTAGTACGGGTGCAGCGCCGACAGCGGATCCTGGAAGATCATCGCCATGTCCCGGCCGCGCAGCCGGCGTACCTCCTCGTCGGCAAGGCCCACCACCTGCCGGCCGCCGACGGAGATCTCCCCGGTGATCGTGGTGCGCTTCGGGTCGTGCAGACCGAGGATGGCCAGCGAGGTGACGCTCTTGCCGGAGCCGGACTCGCCCACGATGCCGAGGGTGCGACCGCGCTCGACGGCGAACGACACCCCGTCGACCGCACGCACCACGCCGTCGGAGGTGTCGAACCGGACCCGCAGATCACGTAACCGCAGGTAGGCGTCCTGGTCGTCGCGCTGCGCCGGCACAGCGGGATGGTCGTCCGGTCTCCCGGACGGCGCCGGAGTCGAGCTGTCCACGGCAGCCTCCCTCAGTGACGAAGAGAACTTACAGGAAGGTTCTGAGGGTGAAAATAAGCTACGGGCCGGCACGTGTCAGCGGGCCAGAGCGTAACGAGTCGGCATCGGCCCCGCAGTCCCGTCACCTCGCCATCCACGGCCGTTCATCCCGAATCCGCACCCCAGGTGCGACCATGGCGAGAGGAGCCAGCAGAGGATGCCCGTGGCACGAGGTGGAGGTGACCCATGACCGCGGCGGTGTTCGATCACGGAGGTCCGTGGACCGAAGAGGAGTTCCTCGCCCTCGGCGAGACGCAGGATCGCGTCGAACTCTTCGACTGGAGCCTCCACGTGACCCCAGGACCCACTCCACGGCATCAACGAATCTCCCGCAAGCTCGGCAACATCCTGGAAGCAGCCGCGGAGGTGGCCGACCTTGAGCTGCTGGAGGCGGTGAACGTCCGGCTCCAGCCAGGTCGAATACCAATTCCCGACCTCGTCGTGACCAACGCAATCGATCTCGACGAGCCAAACGTCGAGTCATCTGACGTGCGACTGGTGTGCGAGATCATCTCGCCGAGCAACGCGTCCACCGACAAAGTCCTGAAGATGCACTACTACGCCGCAGCCGGCATCGAGTGGTACCTGCTGGTGGAGCAGACGACGGGCGCAATGCGCCTTTACCAGCGGCAGGGCGGCCACTACGTGGAGAGGGCGACGACGAAGCGCGGCGAGGTTCTGGAGTTGACGGAGCCGGTGCGGGCCACGATCCGGCCGGAGGATCTCGTCCCCTGACGGGTGTCGGTCGGCTGGCCTAGGGTCGGTCGCATGACCGAGTTCGACGCGGCAAGCGCCGCCGTGCAGGCCGCCCTCGACGCGGGCGCCCGCTACGCCGACGCCCGGGTGATGCACCGCCGCTACGAGTCGATGACGGCGCGCAACGGCGACGTGGAGGAGCTGACCCAGGACGAGAGCATCGGTCTCGGCGTCCGGGCGCTTGTCGGGTCGAGCTGGGGCTTTCACGCCGTACCCGATCTGTCGGACGCCGCCGCCCGCGACGCCGGCCGCCGCGCGGCCCGGACGGCCGCGGCGAGCGCACGGGTGCCCGGCCCGCCGGTGGACCTGGCGCCGGTCGAGGCGGTGACCGCGAGTTGGGCCTCCGACTGCCGGCTCGACCCGCTCGGGGTTCCGTTGTCGGACAAGGGCGACCTGCTTGTCGAGGCGACACGCACGATGGTCAGGCATGGCGCCGACCTGGCCGAAGGGCTCTACCAGATCTGGGACACCGCGAAGTGGTTCGTGTCCAGCGAGGGCCACCGGATCGACCAGCGGATCCGTGAGTGCGGCGGTGGCATCTCGGCCACGTCGATCGGCGACGGCGAGACGCAGCGGCGTTCCTGGCCCAGCTACCGGGGGCAGTACGGCACCACCGGTTGGGAGCTGGTCGAGTCACTCGACCTTGGAGCGCACGCCGCGCAGATCGCCGAGGAGTCCCGGGCGTTGCTGACCGCACCGCCCTGCCCGGCCGGCGAGACCGACCTGATCCTCGGCGGCGAGCAGTTGGCGTTGCAGATCCACGAGTCGGTCGGGCACGCCATCGAGCTGGACCGGATCCTCGGCTGGGAGGCAGCGTTCGCCGGCACGTCCTGGCTTGACCTGGCCCAACTCGGCTCGCTGCGTTACGGCTCCGGGCTGATGAACATCACCATCGACCCGACCATCCCCGGCGCGCTGGGCAGCTTCGGCTTCGACGACGAGGGCTCCCCGGCGGTGAAGCGGGACGCGGTCCGCGACGGTCGCTGGGTGGGTGTGCTCGCCGGCCGGGACTCGGCCGCCATGGCCGGCCTCGACTACGGCGGGAGCGTCCGCGCCGACGGGTGGGCGCGGCTGCCGATGGTGCGGATGACGAACGTCGGCCTGGAACCTGGCCCGCACACCCTGGAGGAGATCATCGCTGCCACCGACGACGGGGTGCTGATGGATCTCAACCGGTCCTGGTCGATCGACGACAAGCGGCTCAACTTCCAGTTCGGCTGCGAGGTCGGCTGGGAGGTCAAGAAGGGTCGGCGGGGGCGGATGCTGCGCAACCCCACGTACACGGGGATCGGCCCGCTCTTCTGGCGTTCGATGGACATGCTCTCCGGCGAGACGGTGTCCTGGGGGACGCCCAACTGCGGCAAGGGCCAACCCGGCCAGACCGGGCACACAGGCCACCCGGCCGCGCCGGCGCGCTTCCGCGGCGTCCGGGTGGGGGTGTCGGCGTGAGCGCGAGGAGTGAGCCGGGTTTGCGAGCCCCGCAGTCGCGAACGAAAGGAGCCGCGGCGTGAGCGAGCTGGAACTGGCGGGGCAGGTCGTCGAGTTGGTGCGGCGGCTTGGTGGTCCGGGGGTGCAGGCCGAGGCGGTCGTGACGCGGGCGGATCTGGCGCTGACCCGGTTCGCCAACTCGGCCATCCACCAGAACGTCTCGGAGTCGACCGTCGGTGTCCGGCTGCGGCTGCACGTGGACGGGCGTACGGCCGCCGGCAGCGGCAGCGTGGTCACCGCGGACGGGCTGCGGGCCCTGGTGGAGCGCACCCTGACCGCGGCACGGCTCTGCCCGCCCGATCCGGGCTGGCCGGGCCTGGCCCCGCCCGTACCCGTGCCGGACGCCCCGCCTGTCGACGAGGCCACCGCGCACGCCGAGCCCGATGAGCGTGCCGATCGGGTACGCGCGTTCGTGGCCGCCGCCGGTGACCTGACCACCGCGGGTTACTGCCGTACCTCGCATCGCTCGTCTGCGTTCGCCAACTCGGCGGGGCACACCGCGTACGGCAGCTCTGTGGAGGCGGCGATGGACGGCATCGCCCGTCGCGACGGCGCGGACGGGGTGGCACGGCGCTGCGCGGACCGGCTGGCCGACCTGGACGGCGCGGAGTTGGGCGCGCACGCGGCCGCGAAGGCGCGGGCGGCGGCCGACCCGGTCGAGTTGCCGCCGGGGCGCTACGAGGTGGTCTTCGAGCCGGCCGCCGTGGCGGACCTGCTGCAGAACCTGTCCTGGTACGGCTTCAACGGCAAGCGGTACGCCGAGCGGCAGTCGTTCGCCGAGCCCGGGGTCGCCCAGTTCGATCAACAGGTGACAGTGGTGGACGACCCGTTGGGCGCGTCGGGGTTGCCGTTCGACGCGGAGGGCACCGGCCGGCGGGCGCTGACACTGGTGGACGCGGGCACCACCCGGGCGGTCGCCCACGATCGGCGGACGGCCGCCGACGCGGGTGCGGAGTCCACGGGGCACGCGATCGCGGGCGGTGCCACCTGGGGTCCGATGGCGCGCAACCTGCGTCTCGCGGGTGCCGTGGCCGGCCCGGCCAGTGCTGTGGGTCGGAGTACCACGGGCACGGCGGCCGGCGCGGTCGTCGACACGGACACTGCCGCGCTGGTCGCCGGGATGCGGCGCGGACTGCTGGTCACCGATCTGTGGTACACGCGTGTCCTCGACCCGAAGAGCCTTGTCGTCACGGGGTTGACACGTAACGGGGTATGGCTCGTCGAGGACGGCACTGTCGTGCGGGCGGTACGCGATCTCAGGTTCACCGAGTCGTACCCAAGGGCGCTCGGTCCGGGCGCGGTGCTGGCGCTCGGCGCGCGGCCCGTGCGTCAACCGGACCGGGTGGACGGTACGTGGTGGACGGCCCCGTCGGTGCGACTGGCGTCCTGGCACTTCACGGGAGGCGCCTCGGGCTGATCAGCCGGGCGGAGAGTGATCTTCTTAACATCGAGCCATTGATCGGCGTGCCAGGGCTTTTCCGCAGGCCAGACACACGGGACACTCCCTTGCGCGGACGGCCCGCAAAGATCGGCGTAACGTGTGTCACTTAGCTGCGCCGGTCATCCGGTGTGGTCGTTGGTGTGCGCATGACGTGGCAGCGGGTGCGGGTTCGCCGGGCCGCGTGCCGACCGGAAGAAGATCAGCCCGCCCGTACGGGCCCGTCGAGGAGACGACTCGAATGACTTCAACGGCAACGAGGCCGAGGGGGGCGCGGGCGCGCGCCGCCATCGCGGCGAAGACGTTGCGTACCGACCGCTGGTGGATCGCCCCGCTGATCACGGTGATCGGGCTGAGCGCCTGGGTCGCGTACGCGACGGTCCGGGTCTTCATGCACAAGTGGTACTGGGTCGACCAGTACCACTACCTGACCCCGTTCTACTCGCCCTGCGTCACCGAGCGGTGTGTCGAGAGCGCCTCACACTTCGGCCGGTTCCTGCCCGGCTGGTGGATCATCCCGGACGCGGCGCTGACCCTGCCGTTCCTGCTGCTGTTCCGGCTCACCTGCTACTACTACCGCAAGGCCTACTACCGGTCGTTCTGGCTGTCCCCGCCGGCCTGCGCCGTCCCGGACGGCCACAAGGAGTACAGCGGCGAGACCCGTTTCCCGCTGCTCGGCCAGAACCTGCACCGCTACTTCTTCTACGCCGCCGCGATCATCTCGCTGATCAACACCTGGGACGCGATACTCGCCTTCCACTCACCACAGGGCTTCGGCTTCGGGCTGGGCAACATCATCCTGTTGTTCAACGTGGTGATGCTGTGGGCGTACACGATCTCCTGCCACTCCTGCCGGCACATCATCGGTGGCCGGCTGAAGCACTTCTCCAAGCATCCCGTGCGGTACAAGGCCTGGACGTTCGTCTCGGCGTTGAACGTCCGGCACATGCAGCTCGCCTGGATCACCCTCGGCACCCTGGCGCTCACCGACTTCTACGTCATGGCGCTCGCGGCCGGCTGGTTCTCCGACCTGCGGTTCATCAACTAAAGGGCCCCCGACATGACCACTACCACTCGCATCGAACGACACCACTATGACGTCGTCGTCATCGGGGCCGGCGGCGCCGGTCTGCGCGCGGCGATCGAGGCCCGGCTCGCCGGCAAGAAGACCGCGATCATCTCGAAGTCGCTCTTCGGCAAGGCGCACACGGTGATGGCCGAGGGCGGCGCCGCGGCCGCGATGGGCAACGTGAACAGCCGGGACAACTGGCAGGTGCACTTCCGCGACACCATGCGCGGCGGCAAGTTCCTCAACAACTTCCGGATGGCCGAGCTGCACGCGAAGGAGTCGCCGCAGCGCATCTGGGAGCTGGAGACGTACGGGGCGCTCTTCGACCGCACCAAGGACGGCAAGATCTCGCAGCGCAACTTCGGTGGCCACGAGTATCCCCGGCTGGCGCACGTCGGCGACCGCACCGGCCTGGAGCTGATCCGTACCCTCCAGCAGAAGATCGTCTCGCTCCAGCAGGAAGACAAGCGCGAGTTCGGCTCGTACGACGCGCGGATCAAGGTCTTCTCCGAGACCACGATCACCGAGCTGCTGCTCGACGGTGACCGGGTCGCCGGCGCGTTCGGCTACTACCGGGAATCCGGGGAGTTCATCCTCTTCGAGGCGCCCGCCGTGGTGCTGGCGACCGGCGGCGTCGGACGCTCCTACAAGGTCACCTCGAACTCGTGGGAGTACACCGGGGACGGTCACGCATTGGCGCTGCGCGCCGGGGCGACTCTGATCAACATGGAGTTCCTCCAGTTCCACCCGACCGGCATGGTCTGGCCGCCCTCGGTGAAGGGCATCCTGGTCACCGAGTCGGTCCGCGGTGACGGCGGCGTCTTGAAGAACTCCGAAGGCAAGCGGTTCATGTTCGACTACGTCCCCGACGTCTTCCGCAAGCAGTACGCGGAGACCGAGGAGGAGGCGGACCGCTGGTACACCGACCCGGACAACAACCGCCGTCCCCCGGAGCTGCTGCCCCGCGACGAGGTGGCCCGAGCGATCAACAGCGAGGTCAAGGCCGGTCGGGGCTCCCCCGCCGGTGGCGTCTTCCTGGACATCGCGAGCCGGCGTTCGGCCGAGGAGATCCGGCGGCGACTGCCGTCGATGTACCACCAGTTCAAGGAACTGGCCGACGTCGACATCACGGCCGAGCCGATGGAGGTCGGACCGACCTGTCACTACGTGATGGGCGGCGTCGAGGTGGACCCGGATTCGGGTGCGGCCTTCGGCCACGTACGCGGGCTGTTCGCCGCCGGTGAGGTCTCCGGTGGCATGCACGGCTCCAACCGGCTGGGCGGCAACTCCCTGTCCGACCTGCTGGTCTTCGGTAAGCGGGCCGGTGGGCACGCGGCCAGTTACGCCGACGGGCTGGACGCCCGGCCGAAGGTCGCCGTGGACGCCGTCGAGGCGGCTGTGGAAACCGCTCTCGCGCCGCTGCAGCGGGACACCGGCGAGAGCCCGTACACCCTCCAGCAGGACCTCCAGGTGGTCATGGGGGATCTGGTCGGGATCATCCGTCGCGAGGGTGAGCTGGCCGACGCGCTCGTGCGGCTGGCCGAGCTGCGCGAGCGGGTGGCGAAGGTGAGTGCGGCCGGCGGTCGGCGCTACAACCCGGGCTGGCACCTGGCCCTGGACCTGCGCAACATGCTTGTGGTTTCGGAGTGCACCGCGAAGGCGGCGCTGGAGCGGCAGGAGTCGCGCGGCGGGCACACCCGGGAGGACTACCCGGCGATGGAGCCGAAGTGGCGGCAGGTCAACCTGGTCTGCTCGCTGGACGGCGACACCGTACAGCTGACCCGTAAGCCGCTGCCGAAGATGCGACCGGAGCTGATCGGCCTCTTCGACCGGGCGGAGCTGGCCAAGTACCTCACCGACGAGGAGCTCGCCGACTTCGACGCTCTCGTCGCCGACGCTGGAGAGGCGGACAACCGATGAGCGCGAAGCGTCAGTTCCGGATCTGGCGGGGCGACAAGACCGGCGGCGACCTGCAGGACTACATGGTCGAGGTGAACGAGGGCGAGGTCGTCCTCGACGTCATCCACCGCTTGCAGGCCACCGACGCGCCCGACCTGGCCTGCCGGTGGAACTGCAAGGCCGGCAAGTGTGGCTCCTGCTCCATGGAGATCAACGGCAAGCCGCGGCTGGGCTGCATGACGCGGATGTCGACCTTCGAGGAGACCGAGACGGTGACGGTCACCCCGCTGCGCACCTTCCCGATCATCCGGGACCTGGTCACCGACGTCTCGTTCAACTACGAGAAGGCGCGGGAGACTCCGGCGTTCGCCCCGCCGGCGGACGTCGCCCCGGGCGACTACCGGATGCAGCAGGTCGACGTCGAGCGCTCGCAGGAGTTCCGCAAGTGCATCGAGTGCTTCCTGTGCCAGACCGTCTGCCACGTGATCCGTGACCACGACGAGAACAAGCCGGCGTTCTCCGGCCCGCGGTACTTCATCCGGGCAGCGGAACTGGACATGCACCCGCTGGACGCCCGGACCGACCGCAAGGAGTACGCACAGGCCGAACAGGGCCTCGGCTTCTGCAACATCACCAAGTGCTGCACGGAGGTTTGCCCCGAGCACATCAAGATCACTGACAATGGGATCATCCCCATGAAGGAACGGGTCGTCGACCGCAGGTACGATCCCCTTGTGTGGCTTGGTAGCAAGATCTTCCGTCGGGGCGAGACGCCCCAGACCAGCGTGACCACCGCCCGTCAGGGCTCGGCGACGTCGCCGGGCGCGGCAAGGGGCGGGGTTCACTCGCACGCGGGTGGCTCGCACGACCCGCAGGCCGAGGCGCAGGCGCAGAGCGGCGTCAACTGGCACCGGGAGGTGCCCCACCCGACCGCCCCAGCGGTCGACGAGCGGGGCAAGCTGCCGCTCACCGAGTTGACGTTCGACAGGCCTGCCGCGCCGTCGCCGTTCGGCGACGACGTGACCTTCCCGCTGCCTCCGGACGAGCTCAACTTCGCCCACCCGGACCAGGACAAGCACTAAACGGACAGCACGAAGGGCCGGCGGCACAGCCGCCGGCCCTTCGCTGCACCCCGCCCTACCGCACTCCCCTGCGCCCGCGCTTGCGCGCCCTGCGCCCCTGCCGTTGCGCCCGCCGGAAGAGAGCGCCGGCCCCGGAACGGTGGTGCGGCGTTACGGAGTTTCGAGTAGGGGCCGTAGGGCCGCCACGATGGGCGCGTCGGCGGGGAGCCAGGTCACCGAGTCCAACTCGTCGGCGGTCAGCCAGCGCAACCCCTCGTGCTCCAGGGCCTGCGGCTGGTCGTCGCCCACCAGGCGCGCGGCGTACACCTTCAGCACCGAACGACCGTGGGCCATCCGCACGTTGCGGCCGACCCGTTCGCCGATCTCGACGCGTACGGCCAGCTCCTCGGCGCACTCCCGGATCAGCGCGTCGGTCTCGGTCTCCCCCGGCTCGACCTTTCCACCAGGGAATTCCCACATGCCGGCCACCTCCGGCGGGGCGGCACGCGCGCACGCGAGCACCCGCCCGTCCCGGATGATCGCCGCCCCGACGATCACTTTCAGGTCCCGTCGTTCGCCCTGCCCGCCACCACTCGCCCGTTCGGTCTGCACGGGCGTCCAGGGTGCCAGATCAATCGGCGGTTTGGGTGCCGTCGTCGTCCGCAAGGCCAACAGAACACGGAAGTGTGGGCGTGGACACCTCCCACGAGCGGGGACAAACTAGAGAGCACCGACAAGACACGGGATGGCGACGATTTGGCCACAAGCCGACAACGGCGCTTGGGGGGTGCGGTCATGCGGGTGTTGTTCAACAGCCGAGCCAAGCACGATTATCTGTCCGACGCGTTGACCCTGTTATCCGGGTGGACGCGGGAAGGCGAACAGATCCGGCGAACCCTCGTGATCGACGATACCCAACATGCGGCGTTGACAGAACGGGTGAAGGTGGTTGCGGACGCACTGCACCTACGCCCCGAAATCAGCCGTCGGTCCGACAGCACCCAGATCCGGGTCGGGCACGGCAACGGCGAGCCTCTGACCGAGGGCGAGGTCCTGCTGGCCGCCCGCATCGAGGACGCGTACCGGGCGGTCACCGAGTCCTGAGCCTGACCGCGCCACGGCGGCTGGCGCCGGTTTTCTAGCCTGGAACACATGGCGAACATCGCGTACGACCGCAAAGAGCAGGTCCAGCAGATCGAGAGCGGACTCCTCGAGGGCGAGCAGATCATCGCCGTCTACGACGCCGTGGGCACCGGCACCGGGTTCATCGGGCTGACCGACCGGCGGGTGATCATCCAGGACCGCTCCTTCGTCGGGAAGCGGTTCGCGATCACCAGCATCCCGTACTCGAAGATCACCAGCGTGAGCGTGGTCAGCAACAAGTCCTGGGGCGGGTCGTTCTTCTCCACCGGTGCGATAGCCATCCACGTCGGCACACACACCTACGAGGTGGAGTTCCGTGGCGCACAGAAGAGCCACCACGTACACAACGTGATCCTGCACCACATCTCCTGACCCACACGCGCTGCGGGGCCCGGCCGGCGTAATTGCCTTGCCGGGCCCCGGCCGTCTCTGGTGTCCTCACTCGACAGCCGCCGGAAGGGAGCAGCGACATGCCCAACACGACGAAGTCCCCCGAACCCACCGTCATCCGACTTGAGGAATCGAGACTTCGTGAGCAGACCTGCTCAGAGCACCTGTGACACCCTGACCAACCTCGGAGGCCGCTGATGTCGGTCTTCGATGATCCCGGCCTGTTCGGCCGGCTGTGGGCCGCCGACTACGACAGCGGCGACACCAACCCCGACCCGATGCCCGCCGTCGACTTCCTGGCCGACCTGGCCGACGGTGGCCCGGTCCTCGAACTGGCGATCGGCACCGGCCGGGTCGCACTGCCGCTGGCCGAGCGCGGCCTCACAGTGCACGGCATCGAGGCGTCCGAGGAGATGCTCGCCCAGATGCGTGCCAAGCCCGGCGGCGACCAGATCCCGGTGGTCGTCGGCGACATGGCGGACGTACCGGTGGCCGGTGAGTTCCGGCTCGCGTACCTGATCTTCAACACGCTGTTCAACCTGGTGGACGCCGAGCGGCAGGCGGACTGTTTCCGTAACGTCGCCCGGGTGCTGTCGCCCGGCGGCGCGTTCGTGATCGAGGCGTTCGTGCCCGACCCGCGTGACTTCGACGCCGACGAGCAGGTGCAGGTCCGTGCCGTCACCGAGGATTCGGCGACGATCCGGCTGCACTCCTACGACCGGCCGGCGCAGCGGTTCATCCGGCAGACCATCACGTTTGACGGTGACGGTGTGCACCTGAAGCCGTTCGCCATGCGGTACGCCTGGCCGCACCAGATCGACGAGATGGCGCAGCAGGCAGGGCTGCGGCTCACCGAGCGGTACGCCGACTGGCACCGGCGGCCGTTCGACGCGAGCAGCCCGACGCACATCTCCGTCTACCGCATGCGGTAGTGGCGGTTGGTCGAAGCCGGGCAGGAGAACGTCTGTGGATCAGGCGAGCGGACCGGGAAGCGGCGCTTCCCCCTTCATCGCCTTCTCCATCACATCGACGCGCTGCCGGTGCAGGACGGTGCCGTTCAGTGGTTCGCCCGGCACGTTGATGCAGCGCTGGCCAGGCACGGCATCGCAGACCGGGCAGGCGAGGAACAGCCCCCCGGCCGGCACCAGTTCGACCCCCTGAGCCAGTGCCGCTCTGCCGATCTTGACCAGCGCCCGGTAGAGGTCCTCATCCTGGTGCCGTGCCGCGGCGGCCGCGACATCGTGCATCCCTTCCCAGAACTGCTCGACGGCCCTTGGCTCGTAGATGTCGATACGCACGGCAGCGCATTCCCGTCTGCCGATCGATCAAACATTGACCCGAGCGGCTCCGTCAGACCCGAGGCGCACAATGCCGTGCATGTCTGAACCAACGCCACACGCCCACCACTCCATCGACTACGTGGAGTTCACGGTCACCGACCTCGAGCAGGCCAAGCGCTTCTACGCCAGCGCGTTCGGCTGGCAGTTCAACGACTACGGGCCGGGATACGCCGGCATCCGCAGCCCGCACGGCGAAGCCGCACCCGAGGTGGGCGGTCTGCGTGTGGACCAGGAAGTCCGGGCCGGCGGCCCGCTTGTGCTGCTCTATTCGAGCGACCTCGACCAGTCCGTGCAGGCAGTGAAGGAGGCCTGCGGTCACGTGGTGAACGGGCCGTACGAGTTTCCCGGCGGACGGCGCTTCCACTTCACCGACCCCAGCGGCAACGAACTGGGCGTCTGGTCGGAGCAGTAGCAGCTCAGACGGGCCTTCGCAGCGGCCGAAGGCCAGTTCGGCGATCGTCACCGGATCGCGAGGCCATCCGCGCGGCCGGTTCCGGACTGCCGGCCGGTGCCGCACCTCACCGGGTGCGATGCTGTCCGCTGCCCCGGGTCCAAGCTTGACCCACACGCGACCAGCAACAGCAGACTGCACGGCTAGGATCATCGCGTGGTTTCGACCAGCGGTGTCACGGACGCGGAGCGGTTACGCCGAATTGAGGCCGTGACCGACGCCACGCTGTCCCGGCTCGACGCCGCCGACCTGTTCGACGAGCTGCTCGACCGTGTCCGTGAGCTGCTGCGCGTCGACACCGCCGCCATCCTCCTTCTCGACGTCCACGCCCGGCAGCTTGTCGCGACCGCCGCCAAAGGGCTGGAGGAGGAGGTCCGGCAAGCCTTCCGGGTCTCTGTTGGCCGGGGCTTCGCCGGTCGGATCGCCCTGACCCGCCAGCCGGTGATCATCGAGCACGTCACCGCCCAGCAGGTGATCAATCCGGTCCTGCTGCAAACCGGTGTGAAGTCCCTGCTCGGTGTGCCGGTCTTCGCTCGCGGTGACCTCATCGGCGTCCTGCACGTAGGGACCCTCACGCCACGCCGATTCGTACCGGACGACGTCCGGCTGCTCGAACTCGTCGCCGACCGGATCGGCGTGGCGAACCAGGCCCGTGCACACAGCCTGGACCAGAGCGCCGCTCTCGCTCTGCAACGGAGCCTGCTCCCCACCGAGTTGCCCAAGGTGCCGAACCTGGAGATGGCCGCCCGCTACGTCCCCGGTCACGTCTCCGGCGTGGGCGGCGACTGGTACGACGTCTTCCCCCTACCGTCGGGGTGGTTGGGAGTGGTCATCGGTGACGTGTCGGGGCACGGACTCCAGTCGGCCGTGGTGATGGGCCGGATCCGGAGCGCGCTGCGCGCGTACGCCCTGGTGTCGCACGACCCCGCCGAGGCGCTGACCCTCCTCGATCGCAAGGTCAACCACTTCGAGACAGGCAGCCTCAGCACCGCGCTGTACGCCATGATCTCCCCGGACGGTGCGACCATCAAGGTCTCCCTGGCGGGGCACCTGCGCCCCGTGATGCTCGCGCCTGCGGAGCCCGCCGTCCTGCTTGCCGCCAAGGTCGACCCGCCGCTCGGCATCCGCCACCGGATTCCGCAGCGGCGCACCACGACTGTGGACTTCCCGCCCGGCGCGGTCCTGGTCTGCTACACCGACGGGCTCGTCGAGCGCCGTGGCGAATCGATCGACACCGGCATCGACCGTCTGGCGGCAGCCGTTCCGCTCGAACATGCCGACACCGTCTGCGCCTCAGTCATGGCGACCCTCGACACCGAGAACCCGAACGACGACATCGCCCTGCTTGTCATCCGTCGAACGGCGCCCTGACCGCTCACTGGCCACCACGGGCACCTGATCGGATCGGGCCTCTACGGTCGGGCGGGGCCGGGGCCCGTTCAGCCAAGCTCGATGGCGAAGGGAGGTCTCGTGATCGCGGCACTCAACCGACTTGTCGATCTGGTCGAGAAGCACCTCACCGAGGACGTCGACGTCAACGAACTGGCCAGGTCGCTCGGCACTACCGAATACCACCTGCGCCGGATGTTCTCGTCATTGGCTGGCATGCCGCTGTCGGAGTACGTACGCCGACGCCGCATGACAGTGGCCGCAGCCGACGTCGTACGGGGGGACGGCGATCTGCTGAGCATCGCCGTCCGGCACGGGTACGGCTCGACCGAGGCGTTCGGCCGGGCGTTCCGGGCCGTCCATGGCGCCGGCCCCGGTGACGTCCGCCGCGACGGAGGCCCCCTTCGCACACAACCGCAGCTCAGGTTCCGCCTGACAGTCGAAGGGAGCATCCCCATGGACACTCGTATCGTGGACCGCCCCGCGTTCCGGCTCGCCGGACACGCGACCCGGGTCCCGCTCATCCACGAGGGCGTCAATCCGCACATCCAGCAGCACATCTCCGGCCTGCCGATGGAGGCGCATCTCCGGTTGAAGGCCCTCAGCGACACCGACCCGGCGGGGCTGCTACAGGTGAGCGACAACGTCGAGCCCGACGCCGCCGAGGGCAGCGAACTGACGTACCTGCACGGGGTCGCGGTGTCTCAGGACACGCCGGTCCCCGACGACCTCGACGCCATCGAGGTGCCGGCCGGCAGGTGGGCGGTCTTCCGCAGCGCTGGGCCCTACCCGCAGACGCTCCAGAGCACCTGGGCCGCGACCGCCACCGAGTGGTTCCCGTCCAACCCGTGGCGCCTGCGGCCCGGCCCGTCGATCGTTTCGATAGTGGAGCGTGCGGACGACTTCAGCACCGCGACCTGCGAGCTGTGGCTACCTGTCGAACCGACCTGATCGGATCGGCAGGGCCATCCGGACGGCATCCCGGCCCGTGTGCGTGCTGTCGCAGGCACACGGGCGTCCGGGATCCGGCCGGACGTCACGACTCCGCGGGCGCGACGGGGCCGGCCAGGTCCAGGAACATCACATGCAGCCCCACCAGGCCGTGCTCTGGATGATCGAACGCTTCGGGGACGGTGGCGAGCACCTCGAAGCCCAGCGACCGCCACAGTCGCACGGCCACCTCGTTGGTCTCGACCACAGCGTTGAACTGGATGCTGCGGTATCCGCTGCGCCGCGCCCAGTCGACGACGTGCTCGCCCAGGTGCCGACCGACACCACGGCCCCCGTGCGCCGGATCGACAATGAAACTGGCGGTCGCGACGTGGGCACCACGGCCGGGCCGGTTGGGGCCCATCTTGGCGCTGCCGAGCACTGTCGAACCATCAACCGCGACGACGGTACGCCCCGGCGGAGCTTCCATCCACAGCCCACGAGCCTGGTCCAGAGTGAGATCCTCCGGGTAGGCGTACGAGTGCCCCGCTGCGACGATCTCGATGAAGAAGGGGTAGATCGCAGGCCAGTCGGCGTCCTCGGCGTCACGGATCATCACCGGATGACCGTAGGGCCGCTCGACCGGGCGGGCAACGCGATTCAGCGGCCACCAGTGGAAACGTTGCTCGGCGCCTGCTTACACGGAGTCTCGGGCTTCCATCGTCAGTGGCCAGTTGCCGACGTTCACGATGTCTTGTGCCCCGGTGTGTGCCCCGGACTGGCGGAGCAGACGGTGCCAGGCCCTGGGCGTTCTCGCCTACCCCCTGCCTCCGCAGCCGTTGACCACCGACTTGGCTCGTAGAGCCCTCCTAGCGGCGGGTTGGGGCGTCCAGGGTGGACTCGGCTGACCCGCTCGCGCAGGTGTTTGCAGCGCAGTAGGCGGGGACCCCAGTCAGGCCCTGGGAGGAACCTTAGCAGTTTGGTCCGTTTCGCTACTTCCGCGACCAAAAGATGATGTCGTGGTCAACGCATGATTTCGCACGGTATATACCGTTTTGAGCAGGAAGCGACGCCCGAGACGTCTCCTGCGAGCAGTCCCCACGGGAGGGTGTTCTGTGAAAGTTAAACCCATTCATCGTCTTCGGCGGGCAGCCCTGCCGACGCTCGCGGCTTCCGCGGCTGCCGCCGTGGCCGCCACCTTGCTGCTCCTCAACGGGACCGCCGCCAACGCCTAGGAAGCACAGGTAGGCCTGGGAACGGCCGGCAACTTCTCCGTACTCGCCGGGGCCGAGCCCACCAACACCGGCCCAAGCTTCTTGGCCCAGAACCTCGGGCGATACCCGGGAAACACTGCGTCGGGCTTCGAGACGGCAACCATCGGCGGCGAGATCCACCTCGGCGACGCGGTGGCTCTACAAGCTCAGAGCGACCTGACGACGGCCTTCAATGACGCCGCCGGCCGGACGCCGTTCACCAACCTTCCGGCAGAACTCGGCGGCAACACCCTCAACCCCGGGGTCTACCGGATCGGGGCAGCGCAGCTGACCGGGCCGTTGACGCTCAACGCCCAAGGCGACCCCCAGGCCGTGTTCATCTTCCAGGTCGACTCCGCGCTGACAACGGCGTCAAACAGCAGTGTCGTCCTCATCAATGGCGCTTCGCCCTGCAACGTGTTCTGGAAGATCGGCAGCTCGGCGACGATCGGCACAGAAACCACCTTCGTCGGCACCATCATGGCTCAGGCGTCGATCACGATGGCCACGGGCGCGACTCTCCAAGGCCGCGCGCTGGCTCGAACCGCCGCCGTCACCCTCGACACCAACGTCATCACCGCGCCCTTGTGCGCCGGCCCGACTGGCCCGCCCGGCCCGACTGGCCCACCCGGCCCGACTGGCCCACCCGGTAGTCCCGGTGCGCCAGGAAGTCCCGGCAACAACTCCGGAATCCTGCCAGTAACCGGTAGTAGCCTGGTCCCGGCCATAACGGGCATGGGAAGCGTCATGGTCGCCCTGGGTGGGCTCATGTTCTTCCTCTCCCGGCGTCGTCGAGCACACCAGTCCTGATTGGATGCCCCGAGGGGGCGCGACAGGGGATCGAGCGACGCAACGCGAAGGCAATTGAGGTCGCCGTGGGCACCACGCAATCGGCAACCTGCCATCACTGTCTGCCGTCGGCCCGCCCTCCTGGGGAGTGCCGCCGCCCGGCCCGTCACGTCGAACGGATCTTTACACAGGTTCGGACGCTGGCGGGTCGGGCGGCAGCCTGCTCGGGTCGATGGCAGGCGGGACGAGTCATCGTGCATGTGGACCAGAGGTGGGACTACCGGATCACTGTTCTCGCTTCCGACTTCGCAACCTTCATTCGACAGCTTGTCGATGAATACGATTACGACACGGATAAGAGGACGAGCGCCCCGGACCGATGACGCCTAGCGTCATGCGGTCGGTTCAGGCAGCAGACGTTGGACCGAAATCAGACGTTAAAGCGGAACTCGACCACGTCGCCGTCCTGCATGACGTACTCCTTGCCTTCGATGCGGACCTTGCCCGCCGCCTTGGCCGCCGCCATCGATCCGTGCTCGACCAGGTCGTTGTAGGAGACCACCTCGGCCTTGATGAAGCCGCGCTGGAAGTCGCTGTGGATGACGCCCGCGGCCTCCGGCGCTGTGGCGCCGACCGGGACGGTCCAGGCGCGCGCTTCCTTGGGCCCTGCGGTGAGGTACGTCTGGAGACCGAGGGTACGGAAGCCGACCCGGACGAGCTGGTTGAGGCCGGGCTCGTTCTGCCCGATCGACTCCAGCAGCTCGCGGGCCTCGTCCTCGGGCAGGTCCACCAGCTCGGACTCGATCTTGGCGTCCATGAAGACAGCCTCGGCGGGGGCGACAAGGGCGCGCAGTTCGTCGAGGAACGTCTCGTTTGCCAGTTCGGCCTCGTCGACGTTGAAGACGTACAGGAAGGGCTTGGTGGTGAGCAGGTGCAGCTCGCGCAGGTGCTCCAGCTCGATCTGGGCGGCGGCGGCCCCGGAGTAGAGGGTCGTACCGCCGTCAAGGACCTCGATGGCTGCCTTCGCGGCGGCGACGGCGGCCAGGCGGTCCTTGCGGAGCTTGGCCTCCTTCTCCAACCGCGGCAGCGCCTTGTCGAGGGTCTGGAGGTCGGCGAGGATCAGCTCGGTGTTGATCGTCTCGATGTCGTCGGCCGGGGAGACCTTGCCGTCGACGTGCACCACGTTCGGGTCGGAGAAGGCCCGGACGACCTGGCAGATCGCCGAGGCGTCCCGGATGTTGGCCAGGAAGGCGTTGCCCCGGCCCTGTCCCTTCGACGCGCCGCGCACCAGGCCGGCGATGTCGACGAACGACACCGGGGCGGGCAGCACCTTCTGCGAGGAGAAGATCTCGGCCAGCTTGCCCAGCCGTTCGTCAGGGAGCCCGACCACGCCGACGTTGGGCTCGATGGTGGCGAACGGGTAGTTCGCCGCCAGCACGTCGTTCTTGGTCAGCGCGTTGAAAAGCGTGCTCTTGCCGACGTTGGGCAGGCCGACGATGCCGATGGTGAGACTCACGACGAGCCAGCTTACGCCGGTGCCGACCGGGCGGGTCCAGCCGGCTCCGATTCGGCCGTTAGGACGGCCCAACGATCATGATCGACGGGCTGTCAGCCGATCAGGCGTGGGGCGATGACCGTCTCCTGAACGCTGCCGTCCGTCGAGCGGCTCACCTCGTACGCGGAGACGCCCTCGCGCTCGGCGACCGCCTCAACCAGCTCGGTCCCCCGGTAGACCAGGCCGACGCCGTCATCCGTGCAGTGGCTGGTCGGCAGCGTCCCGTTGCCGACCAGCTCGTGCATCAACGGTCGCCGCTGGGCCTCGCTGTCGTAGTGCACCCCGTTGCCGTACGGGAGCCAGCCCAGCCCGTCGGTGAAGCCGCGCAGCCGCAGCCCGAAGCTGTCGGTGGCGCCGCCCACATGCCAGCAGATCGAGCCGGCGGACACGCCGCCCAGCACCACGCCGGCCTGCCAGCACTCGTGCAGGATCTCGCCGAGGCCGTGCACCCGCCACACCGCCACCAGGTTGGCGACACTGCCACCACCGACCCAGATCACGTCCTGGGCGAGCAGGTGGGCGCGGACGTCGTCGACGTTCGGCATCGGGAACAGCGCGAGGTGCGACGGCCGGAACCGGGTGTCGGCGAACGCGCCGTAGATGGCGGCCAGCGATGTGGGCTGGTCACCGACGGCCTGCCCGAGGTAGCAGATCCGTGGCTGCGGGCCGGCCTCGGCCAGCTCGGCGGCCAACTCGAAGACCGGGCCGGGACGCAGATCCATCGGACCGCGGTCTCCCCGGCTGAAACCCATGCTCGTGGCGAGGATTGTCGGTGCGCTGGCGGGCATGGGCGTCCTTCCGTTGATGCGGTGCCGTGTCCATCCTGCCCCAGCCCGCGACGGGCCGGGCGCGCACCCACACAGCGGCCGGGGCGCACCCGCACAGCGGCCGATCCCGGCACGCGGGCGCGCGATGAGCTGGTGCGGCGTCAGCTCGGCCGCCGCTGGCGGGGCACCACACCCTCGGGCCAGTGCCCCGGCGGCAACTCGTCGAGCGGCCGGTCGGTCGGGGGCAGGTGCGCGGCGGCGGCGCGGGGCAGCGTGAACCGCTCGGGGGCTGCCGGCCCGGCCCACACCGACTCGCGCAGCATCCAGCGCACCTCGTCGGCCGTCCAGCCCAGCCCGGGTCGGGCGGCGATCTCGCGGACCAGCCGCCGGCCGGGCCGGGTGTCGTCGTCGTAGAACCGCATGCACCAGTGGTGCGTCCACATGCCGAGTGCGCGTAGGCCCGCGTCGTCGAGCGACCGCACCAGCCGGCCGCAAGCAGTGTCGGCGAACGCCTGCTCGGGGTCGGCGGCCCGGTCCCGCTCGATGGCGCCGACGGCGGCCGGCGCGACGGCCCGCATCCGGCGGTAGAAGGACTGCACGACGGCCCGGGGCAGCGGCGGGAAAGCGCCAGGTGTCGACGCCGCCGCCCGATCCGCCACGCTCGCCATCGCCGTACCCCTTCTTGAGTTGGTGGCCGGACGTTACCCGCCACGACCGACACTTTCGGACGGACGACTCCGTCGAACGTGGATAGCGGCGAAGAGCTGGGGCGTCTGTAGAGGTGACAACGAAAGGGGGTGGTTGTGGACGAGGACGAACGACTCCGGCTGGCCGAGTTCGTCAGCAGCCGGACTCCGGCGCTGATGCGGGTCGCGTACCTGTTGACCGGGGACCGAACCGCAGCCGAGGACCTCCTGCAGTCGGCGCTCGCGCGAGCCATCCCGAGATGGGGAACCATCCGCCACACCGACCCCGAGGGGTACCTGCGCGTGGTGATGTACCGCCAGCAGATCAGCTGGTGGCGACGTCTGCGTCGGTGGCGGGAGACGCCGCTCAACCCGGCGGACGAGCCGGTCGGCGCCGACCCGAGCGGTGGGTCGGACGTGCGGTTGGCGATGCGCGCCGCGCTGCGGCACCTACCGCCGGCCCAACGGGCGGTGGTGGTGCTGCGCTACTACGAGGACCTGCCCGAGGCCCGGGTCGCCGAACTGCTCGGCTGCTCGGTGGGCACCGTGCGCAGCCGTACCCACCGGGCGGTCACCCGGCTGCGGGAGTTGCTGCCGGAGATCGAACTGCTGGAGGTACGGCGATGACCGATCCCTTCGAGCACCTCATCCGCTCCACCCTCACCGACCTGGCCGAGGAGGCACCGATCGTGCATGACCAGTTGAGCCGAGCGGAACGGCGGGTACGCAGGCAGCGTCGCGCCACTGTGACGATGGGGGCGGTGGGCACCGTGGCCGCCATCCTGATCGCGGCACCCATCGCCCTCGCCGCTACCGGCTCGGAGCAGCCCCGACCCGCCGCGCCCAGCCCGGTCGGCCCGGCTGCCGAGCCGCCCACCGCGCCCGGGCCGCCCGGCGTGCCGGCTCATCCAACCGCGAAACCAACTGACGTTCCCGCCGCGCCCGGCGTACCCAGTTCGGGTCGACCGACCGACGCGCCGGCCCCACCACCGCCCGACAGCCCGGCGGGACCGCCCGACAGCCCGCCCGGCGCGCCGGGCCGCCCGGCGGGACCTCCGCCGCCGGGAGTTCCGACCGCCAGTGCGAACGCGCCCGGGCAGCCAGCCCGCTGAGCTGCTTCCGGCCGGTCAGTCCGAGTACCGCTCGGGCCTGACCGGCCGGACCGCTTCGTCGACGGCGCTGCTCCCCCAGCCCACAGCCAGGTCCGATTCCCGCCAGCCGATGCCCACCCGGGAGGGGCATCATCGGTGGCGTGGAGATGGACTTCGAGCGGTGCTACCGGGCCGTGGACAGCCGTGACCAGCGGTTCGACGGCTGGTTCTATACCGGCGTGACGTCCACCGGCATCTACTGCCGGCCGTCCTGTCCGGCGACCACACCCAAGCGACAGAACGTCCGTTTCTTCCCGTCCGCAGCGGCGGCGCAGGGTGCCGGGCTGCGCGCCTGCCGCCGCTGCCGACCCGACGCCGCGCCCGGCTCCCCCGAGTGGGACGTCCGCGCCGACGTGGTCGGTAGGGCGATGCGGCTGATCGCCGACGGGGTCGTGGATCGCGACGGCGTACCGGGCTTGGCCGTCCGTCTCGGCTACACCGAGCGGCACCTGCACCGGATGCTGCGCGCCGAGATGGGCGCCGGGCCGCTCGCGCTGGCCCGGGCGCAGCGGGCGCAGACCGCCCGGATCCTGATCGAGACGACCGACCTGGGAATGACCGAGGTCGCGTTCGCCGCGGGCTTCGGCAGCGTGCGGCAGTTCAACGACACGATCCGAGAGGTGTACGCGAGCGCACCCTCGGGCCTGCGCACGGCCCGGGGCCGGCCCGAGCTGGCGACCGGGGCGGGAACGATCACACTCCGGCTGGCGTACCGACCGCCGTTGCACGCCCGGGCGCTCCTGGACTTCCTGGCGGTACGGGCGCTGCCTGGGGTCGACGAGGTGCGCGACGGGACGTACCACAGGGGTTTGCGGTTGCCGCACGGCTCCGGCCAGGTGGCGCTGACCCCGGCGGACGGGTACGTGGCGGCGACACTGCGCCTGACCGACATGCGTGACCTGGCGCCGGCGGTCGCCCGCTGCCGCCGGCTGCTCGACCTGGACGCGGACCCGACAGCAGTGGACGCCGCACTGGCGGCGGACCCGGCGCTGGCCCCGGTGGTGGCGGCGGAGCCAGGCATCCGGCTCCCCCGGTCGGTAGACGGCTTCGAGATGGCCGTACGCGCCATCGTCGGCCAACAGGTCTCGGTCACCAGCGCCCGCACCACAGTGACTCGCCTACTCCTAGCCGCCCGCCCTCTCCCTCGGCCCGGTGATCATGAGGTTGACGGGCCGGATGGAGATCGAACCCCCCGCCAACCTCATGATCATCGCGGCGGGGAGGCCGGTGGGGAGTCCGGTGGGGGGTTTCTTGGGGCTGAGGAGATTCTGGAGCTGCCGGACTCGGCATTTGGGATGCCTGTTCGGCGGCGGGAGACGATCCGTGGGCTGGCTCGGGCGGTTGTCGACGGGACGGTGGACCTCGCGCCCGGGGGCGACCGGGAGGAGACGGTCCGGCAGTTGCTCGCGCTTCCCGGCATCGGCCCGTGGACAGCGAACTACCTGGCCATGCGCGCCCTCGGCGACCCGGACGTCCTGCTCGACACGGATCTCGCGGTCCGGCGGGGCGCCGCCGCGCTCGGCCTGCCCGACACCACCCTTGCCGCCCACGCCGAACGCTGGCGGCCCTGGCGGTCCTACGCCACGATCAGACTCTGGAGAGCGGCATGAGCATCGACAGCACCGTACTGAGCACACCGACCGGCCCGTTGAGCATCCTCGCCGGCCCGGACGGCGACGTCCTGGCGGCCGGCTTCACACCGGACCCTGCGGCCCTGCTGCCCCTGATCCACCCGACCCTGCGCGCACCGCTGCGGCAGCGCACCGACCTCGGGCCCGTCACCGCCGCCGTCCGCTCCTACCTCGATGGTGACCTCGCCGCCATCGACGCCGTCCCGGTGCGGCAGCACACGGCAGGCGTGTTCATGGCCCACGCCTGGCAGGTGCTGCGTTCGGTCCCGGCCGGCACCCCGGTCACCTACACCGGGTACGCGGCGCTGGCCGGCCGCCCACCGGCGGTACGGGCCGCCGCGGCTGCCTGCGCCCGCAACGCGGCGGCGCTTTTCGTGCCCTGTCACCGGGTCCTGCGTACCGACGGCACGCTCGGTGGCTACCGCTGGGGGCTTGACGTGAAGAGGTGGCTACTCGGTCACGAGCAGCGATTGACAACAAACTGACAGCAACATCGACAGATATTGACGCTACCGTCGGGTAGTGCCTGTGGAGAGCGACGGCGACCCGGCCGCCCGGGCCGCCTCGGGCACCCACCCCGTGCACAACCTCTGGCGGCTGCGCCGCTACCTGCGCCCGTACGCCGCCGAGTTCGCCTGGCTGCTTGTCGCAGGGCTCGCGGGCACGGCCGCAGGGATCGCCGTACCCCTCGTGGTGCAGCGAGTGGTGGACGGGCCGATAGCCCGCCACGAGCCCGCCGGCCTGCTCCAGCTCGGCGGCCTGGCGCTGCTGCTCGGCGTGGCCGAGGCGGTGCTCATCTTCGTCCGCCGCTGGGTGCAGTCGTCCTCGGCGGTGGGCATGGAGGCGACCCTGCGCGCCGACGTCTACGCCCACCTGCAACGGCTGCCGGCGAGCTTCCACGACCGCTGGCAGTCCGGCCAACTGCTCTCCCGGATCACCAGCGACCTGTCGGTGATCCGCCGGTTCCTCTCGTTCGGTGTGTTCTTCCTGGTGCTGAACCTGGCCACCTACGTGGTGGTGGTGCTGCTGCTGATCCGCCTGCACGCCGCGCTCGGGCTGCTTGTCGCGGCCAGCGCGGTGCCACTGCTGCTGATCGCCCGACGGTTCGGCAGGCACTACCACACCGCGTCCCGCCGGATGCAGGATCAACAGGGCGATGTGGCGACGCTCGTCGAAGAGACCGCGCAGGGTCTGCGCACCATGAAGGCGTACGGCCGGGGGCCCGAACTTGCCGCCCGTTTCACCGCCGGCGCCCGGACCCTGCACGACACGGGCATCGGCAAGGGCCGGCTGCTGGCCAACACCGCGGCGCTGCTCGACCTGGTGCCCAACGTGACGCTCGGCGTGGTGCTGGTGGCCGGGGCGGCCGCCGCCGCGCGGGGTGTGCTCACCATCGGCGAGCTTGTCGCGTTCGCGAGCCTCCAGCTGATGCTCATCTGGCCGGTGCAGTCATTGGGCTGGATCATCGCTAACGGTCAGGAGGCGGCGACCGCCGCCGACCGGATCCAGGAGGTGCTGGACACCCCACCGCAGATCGTGGACGCGCCCGAGGCGCTCACGTTGCCCCGCGACGCGGTACGCGGAAGGCTCCGCTTCGAACGCGTCTCCTTCTGCTATCCGGACGCCGCCGCGCCGGTGCTGAGCGAGATCGACCTGACCATCGAGCCGGGCGAGACGCTGGCCCTGGTGGGCGCCACCGGCTGCGGCAAGAGCACGCTGCTCTCCCTCGTGCCCCGGATGCACGAGGTGACCGGCGGCCGGATCACAGTGGACGGGCACGACCTGCGTGACCTCCGGCTGGCCTCGCTGCGTCGACTGGTCGGCGTGGCGTTCGAGGAACCCACGCTGTTCTCGATGTCGGTGCGGGAGAACCTCACACTGGGCCGCCCGGACGCCGACGACGACGAGATCCGCGCCGCCCTCGCGCTCGCCCAGGCCGACTTCGCGTACGACCTGCCGTGGGGGTTGGCCACGCGCGTGGGTGAGCAGGGACTGTCGCTGTCCGGCGGTCAACGCCAGCGGCTGGCGCTGGCCAGGGCGGTGCTGGGCCGACCGGCGCTGCTGGTGCTCGACGACCCGCTGTCCGCCCTGGACGTGCACACCGAGGCGCTTGTCGAGGCGGCGCTGCGGCAGGTCCTGCGCACCACCACCGCGCTGCTTGTGGTGCACCGGCCGTCGACGATCTCGCTTGCCGACCGCGTCGCGCTGCTCGACGGCGGCCGGATCGTCGCTGTCGGCCGACATTCCCAACTGCTGGCCACAGTGCCCGCGTACCGGGCGCTGCTCGCCGCCGAGCCACCAACGGGCGGAGGCGAGGGGTCCAACTCCCCCACCTCCGACGGGTGGGGTCTGGTGCGCTCGTGACAGTGCCGCAGCAGGCAGGCCCACCGCCGGAGGAGCAGGAGCCTGAGCTGACGCGCTGGCGCGGCACGGCCACCGATCCGGAGGCCGATCGCAGCCAGGCCGAGGAGAGCACCCCTGAGGCGGTGGCACGGCTGCGCCGGCACAGTCGGGCACTCCTGGCCGACCTGCTCCGCCCGCACCGGCGGTGGCTGGCCGCCGCGGTCGGCCTGCTGCTGGCCCAGAACGCCGCCGCGATGGCCGGGCCGTACCTGGTGATGCTCGGCATCGACCGGGGCATCGGGCCGTTGCGGGCCGGGGACGCCGGGCCGCTCGCCGCCGTCGCCGCCGCGTTCGCGGTCGCCGCGGTGACCGAGTACGCGGCCCGCCGCGGGTTCCTGACCCTCTCCGCCCGGATCGGCCAGGCCGTCCTACTGGACCTGCGGCAGCGGGTGTTCGGGCACTTCCTGCGGCTGTCGGTGGGCTTCCACGAGCGCTACACCTCCGGCCGGATGGTCTCCCGGCTCACCAGCGACCTGGACTCGATCGCCGAACTCGTCGACGGCGGCATCGACAGTCTGGTGCTGGCCGCGCTGTCGATCCTGTCGGTGGCCGCCATCCTGCTCTGGATGGACCTGCCGCTGGCGGCGGTGACGCTGTTCGCGTTCCCGTTCCTGTTCGTGCTGTCCCGCTGGTTCGCGCGGGCGTCGGCCGGCGCGTACCGGCGGACCCGGGAGGCGGTCGCGCTTGTCATCGTGCACTTCGTCGAGTCCATGCGGGGCATCCGGGCGGTGCAGACGTTCCGCCGGGAGCCGCGCAACCAGCGGATCTTCGTGGCGCTCGGCGACGACTACAGACGTTCCAGCCTGCACGCGTTCCGGCTGATCGCCACGTACTCCCCGGCGATCAAGCTGATCGGCAACGTGACGATCGCTGTGGTGCTCTGCTACGGCGGCTGGCGGGTGCTCGGCGGGCACACGGAGGTCGGGGTGCTCGCCGCGTTCCTGCTGTACCTGCGCCGCTTCTTCGAGCCGATGCAGGAGCTGAGCCAGTTCTACAACTCGCTCCAGTCGGCCACCGCCGCGTTGGAGAAGCTGGCCGGGGTGCTCGACGAGCGGCCCGCCGTCGCCGAGCCCACCCGGCCGGTTCCGCTGCCGGCCGGCCGCGGCCGAGGGGAGCTGACCTTCCGGGCGGTCTCGTTCGGCTACCTGGCCGGCACCCCGATCCTCGACAGGTTGGACCTGACAGTGCCGGCCGGGCAGACGGTCGCGCTGATCGGGCCCACCGGCGCCGGCAAGTCGACAATCGCCAAGCTGGTCGCCCGGTTCCACGACCCGGACACCGGCACGGTACGCCTCGACGGGGTCGACCTGCGCGACGTGGGCGACGCCGACCTGCGTCGCGCGGTGGTGCTTGTCACCCAGGAGAACCACCTGTTCAGCGGCACCGTCGCGGAGAACATCCGGTTCGGTCGCCCGGACGCCGACGACGCCGAGGTCCAGGCCGCCGCGCAGGCCATCGGCGCGCACGAGTTCATCGCCGCGCTTCCCGACGGGTACGCCACGCAGGTACACAGGCGCGGCGGCCGGCTCTCCGCCGGGCAGCGGCAGCTCGTCGCGTTCGCCCGGGCGTTCCTGGCCGACCCGACAGTGCTGATCCTGGACGAGGCGACGTCCTCGCTGGACGTGCCGACCGAACGGCTCGTGCAGCGGGCACTCGGCACCATCCTGCGGGAACGGACCGCCCTGGTGATCGCGCACCGCCTCTCCACAGTGGAGACCGCCGACCGGGTACTCGTCCTCGACGGCGGACGTCTCGTCGAGGACGGCCCGCCCGCCGTGCTGGCCGAGGCCGGCGGCCGGTACGCGGCCCTGCACCGGCAGTGGCGCGACTCGCTGGTCTGAGCCCGGTGCTGCGCAACTACGTGGCCCGGCACCCTCGCGGTGCCTACGATCGCAGGATGACCGATACGGCGAGGACCGCCCGCGCCGGCGTCCCCGAGCGTCCGACTTTGGACGGGCTCGAGGAGAGCTGGGCGCGCCGCTGGCAGGAGGAGGGCACGTACGCGTTCGACCGCTCGAAGAAGCGCGCCGACGTGTACGCCATCGACACCCCGCCGCCGACCGTATCGGGCGAGCTGCACATGGGGCACGTCTTCTCGTACACGCACACCGACACGGTCGCCCGCTACCAGCGGATGCGCGGCAAGGCGGTCTTCTACCCGATGGGCTGGGACGACAACGGCCTGCCCACCGAGCGTCGCGTGCAGAACGTCTACGGGGTGCGCTGCGATCCGGCGCTGCCGTACGACCCTGTGTGGCGGCCACCGGCGACGCCTGTCGACGACGCGGCACGCCGGGACCCCACTCCCATCTCGCGGCGCAACTTCATCGAGTTGTGCGAGCGGTTGACGGTCGCCGACGAGCAGGTCTTCGAGGCGCTGTGGCGGCGGCTCGGGCTCTCGGTGGACTGGTCGTTGACGTACACGACGATCGGCAGGGTGGCCCGCGCGACAAGTCAGCGGGCGTTCGTGCGCAACCTGCTGCGCGGTGAGGCGTACCAGGCGGAGGCGCCGACGCTGTGGGACGTCGGCTTCGCCACCGCCGTCGCCCAGGCGGAGCTGGAGGACCGGGAGCGCCCCGGCGCCTACCACCGGCTGCGGTTCAGCGGCCCGGCCGGGCGTGAGGTGCTCATCGACACCACCCGACCCGAGTTGCTGCCGGCCTGCGTGGCGCTGGTCTGCCACCCCGACGACGAGCGGTACGCCGACCTGGTCGGCGGCACGGTGCGCAGCCCGCTGTTCGACGTCGAGGTGCCGGTGCACGCCCACCCGCTCGCCGACCCCGCGAAGGGCACCGGCGTCGCCATGGTCTGCACGTTCGGCGACCTGAGCGATGTGACGTGGTGGCGCGAGCTGCGGTTGGACACCCGTGTGGTGATCGGCCGGGACGGTCGTCTGCTTCCCGAGCCGCCGGCCGGTGTGCCGGCGCAGCCGTACGCGGCGCTGGCCGGGCAGACCGTCAACGGCGCCCGCCGGGAGATCGTCGGGATGCTCGCCGACGCGGGTGACCTGATCGGCGAGCCCCGCCCGATCACGCACCCGGTGAAATTCTACGAACGCGGCGACCGGCCGCTGGAGATCGTGTCGACCCGACAGTGGTATCTGCGCAACGGCGGCCGGGATGCTGAGCTGCGGGCGACGCTGCTGGCCCGGGGTGGGGAGCTGCGCTGGGTGCCGGCGCACATGAAGCACCGCTACGACCACTGGGTGGGCGGCCTGACCGGGGACTGGCTGGTCAGCCGCCAGCGTTTCTTCGGTGTGCCGGTGCCTGTGTGGTACCGGCTCGACGACGCTGGCGAGCCGGACTGGTCCCACCCTCTCACGCCGGACGAGTCGGCGCTGCCGGTCGATCCGTCCAGTGATCCGGCACCCGGCTACGACGAGTCACAGCGCGGCCAGCCCGGCGGTTTCGTCGGCGACCCGGACGTGCTGGACACCTGGGCCACCTCGTCGCTGACCCCGCAGATCGTCGGCGGTTGGGAGACCGACCCGGCGCTGTTCGCGCAGGTCTTCCCGATGGACCTCCGTCCGCAGGGGCAGGAGATCATCCGGACCTGGCTCTTCTCCAGCGTGGTCCGCTCGCACTTCGAGCACGGGGTGCTGCCCTGGCGGGACACGGTGCTCTCGGGTTGGATCCTCGACCCGGACCGCAAGAAGATGGCCAAGTCCAAAGGGAACGTGGTCACACCTCTGGCGCTGCTGGAGCAGCACGGCTCGGACGCTGTCCGCTACTGGGCGGCAAGCGGCAAACCCGGCATGGACCTCGCCTTCGACCCCGCGCAGATCAAGGTCGGCCGACGGCTGGCCACCAAGCTGCTCAACGCGTCGAAGTTCGCCCTCGGGCTGGGCGCCGCCGACGCGTTGCGCGCCCCGGCGACCACCGCGCTGGACCGCGCCATGCTCGCCGAACTGGCCACCGTGGTCACCGCCGCGGGCACCGCCTTCGACGCGTACGACCACACTGCCGCGTTGCAGGTGACCGAGGCGTTCTTCTGGCGGTTCTGCGACGACTACATCGAGTTGGTGAAGGAGCGCGCGTACGGCACGGGCGCGGCTGCCGACTCGGCACGGGCGGCTCTGGCCTCGGCGCTGTCGGTGCAACTGCGGCTGTTCGCCCCTGTGCTGCCGTACGTCACCGAGGAGGTCTGGTCGTGGTGGCGGTACGGGTCGGTGCACCGGGCGCCGTGGCCCACCACGTACGAGGTGGCGTCGACGATCGAAGGTGCGGGCGATCCGGCGCTGCTGCGGCTGGCCGGCGACGCGCTGAGCCAGGTGCGACGGGCCAAGTCGGAGCGGAAGCTGTCGATGAAGGCTGAGGTGCCGCTGGCCGAGGCGCTCGGCCCTGCCGACCTGTTGGAACAGCTCACGCTTGTCGCCGACGACCTGCGCGCGGCCGGTCGGATCGGCAAGCTCGACCTGCTGCCCGACCGCACCCCGGAACTCGTCATCGCCTGCGCCTTCTGACCTGCAAGGAAGGGCCCCCTGTTAACGCCTGGTGCATAAAAGGGGGCCCTTCCTAACAGCTCACCAGCCGCGCAGGAAGCGCAACCCGAGCAGGAACGCGATCACCGCCGGCCCCACCAGCAGGGTGATCGCCTGGAGGCGGTACGGCATCCGGTGCCGGGTCAACTCCCCCGCGTTGCCCAGCACGATGGCCCCGGCCAGCATCAGGAACGCTCCCCACCAGCCGGTCTCCAGCCGGATCAGGTCCACCCGGATCAGTTGCAGTGTCACACCGAGCAGCACGGCGGTAAGCGCGAGCAGGGCCACCGCCCGGTGCAGGCCGCGGGCCAGCGGGTCGGCCGCCCGCCACCCGTAGGTGCCGGCGACCGCCAGGCAGGGCAGCACCACAAGCAGGGGCCAGCCCAGCCCCATCACCCCGAACATCAGCAGCGCGCCCACCGCGAACACGAGGCCACCGACGCAGGCGAGCATGTAACCGCCGAAGGCCCGACCTCCGCCCCGGGCCAGCAGCGGCCCACCGCTGGCGGCCATCAACGCGGCCGGGATCAGGATGAACACCGCCCACCAGTGAAACCGGCCGATGCCCTGGGCCGCCGTGGTGACGATGGCACAGGCCAGCCCGGCGGCTGCCAGGCTGGTCAGCCAGGGCCGGCTGCTCCGGGAGTACGGCTCAGTCAACGACGTCCGCTCCGCTTCGACGATCACGTCCACCAGCCTCGCCCGGCGTGGCCCGGCCGGTCCATCCGGCCAGCCCTACCGCCGTGGGGTGGCTGGCCGGAACACCGCCTCGCACCGGCCTCAGCTCGTCTCGCCAGCCACGCTGAACGACCGCAGGCGGTCGATGGCCAGCACCGTGAAGCCGACGCTCACCAACGCGGTCATCACCGACGCCACAGGCACCGACACGCTGGTCTCCAGCAGCCCTGTGGGTGCGAGCCGGTCGGCCAGGGCGATCACGTACTGCTGGATCGAGAGCACCTTCGTTCCGCTGACGAAGTTGCCGAGCAGCCCCTCCCAGATCAGCACGTAGACCAGGCCGAGAAGCACCGGCCGCCGGGTGACCAGGCTGAGCGCGAGGAAGAACGCCGAGTACGCGAGCGCGCCGAGCGCCGCCGCCGCGGCCAGCGCCAGGCCGAGGCGTACCGAATCGGCAAGCACGCCCGCGACGTAGAGCGGCACCGCGACGGTGGCCGCTGTGACGCCGGCGGACACCGCGAGCTTCGGCAGGACGATCTGCCAGCGCGGCAGCGGCTTGGTGAGGATGTGCACCACGGTGCCGTCGTCGATCTCGGCACCGAGCACGCCGGTGCCGATGATCAGCGCGACGACCGGCAGCACGACCGCCAGACCGAGACCGACAAGCACCGGCGGACCCCACTGACCCGGGTCGACGCCCAGCGAACGGCAGAGCACGGCCAGACCGAGCAGCACCAGTGGCAGCGGGAGCAGCAGCAGGAACCGGCGCCGGCCGAACAGCCCGCGTGCGGTGATCCAGGTAATTGTCGACATCTCAGCTTCTTTCGTTCGTGACTGCGGGGCTCACTCGCTGCGCTCGTTCACTCCTCGCACTCACCGGTCAGGCCTCCACGAGATAGGAGAAAACGCTCTCCAGGGACTCATCCGACGGCACCAGTTGGCGCACCCGAATGCCCCGGGTCAGCGCGATCCGGGGCAGCGCCCGGGTGAACGCCCCGTAGTCGCCGGCCCGCACGGTCAGCCCGGTGCGGTCCAGCTCGACACCGTTCACCGACTCCTCGCCGATCAGCGCCACGGCCAACGCCCTGTCGTCGGTGGAGCGCACCGCGAAGACGTGCGGACGGTTGGTCATCAGCCTGCGGATGGTGCGGAAGTCACCGGAGGCGGCGAGCCGACCGGCCACCATCACCTGCACCGTGCCGGAGATCTGCTCGACCTCCTCCAGGATGTGCGAGCTGAACAGGATGGTCCGGCCGGCATCGCCCAGCTTGTGCAGCAACTCCATCATGTGCAGCCGCTGGCGCGGGTCCATGCCGTTGAACGGCTCATCGAGCAGCAGCACCTGCGGGTCGTGCACCATGGCGGCGGCCACCCGGGCCCTCTGCCGCATGCCCTTGGAGTACGTGCCGATCCGCCGGTCCTGCGCCGACTCCAACTCCACAAGGTCGATGGCCCGGCGGGCCGCCGCCGCCGGGTCGGGCAGCCGGTGCAGCTTCGCGCTCGCCAGCACGAACTCGTATGCGCTGAGGAAGCTCTGCACCGCCTCCCGCTCGCTGACCAGCCCCAGCCGGCGGTACACGTCGGGGTTACGCCAGGTCGGCTGGTCGTCGAGGGTCACCGTGCCGCGCGACGGGGAGAGGAACCCGGCCATCATGTGCAGCAGCGTGGTCTTGCCGGCGCCGTTCGGGCCGAGCAGACCGGTCACGCCGGGCCCGAGATCCATGCTGATGTCGTTGACGGCGACCACGTTGCCGTACCACCGGGACACCCCGGTCAGGCTCAGCGTGCTCATCAGGATGCGACCTTCCGGTAGCGGGCCAGCAGGAGGGCGGTCGCACCGGCGACCAGCAGCACCGCGGCCAGGGCGTAGACCGGACCGAAGTCACCGATCATCGCGCCGCCCTGCCCGTTCTCGACAAGCAGGTCGCCGAGCGACCAGATGCCGACGCCCTGCACGAGGGTGGAGGGCGAGGCCAGGCCGGCCAGTTCGTTTGCAGTCGTCGACGGCAGGATGCTCAGCGTGCCCACGATCGGTGTGGTCATCAGGAAGACCGCCACCACGCCTCCGGCCGCGAACGCGCGCTTGCCGGTCAGCGACGCGACAAGGAGCCCGATCGAGGCGAAGACCACCGCCCACAGCCCGGCGTAGAGCAGCCCGGGGAGCAGGTCGAGCAGTTCGTTCCAGACGCCGCTCATGCCCTCCTTGGTGGTGAACGCCGCACCGAGGAACATCACCAGCTGCGGCCCGCCCAGCAGCAGCCACAGCGCTGTGACGAGTGCCAGCAGCTTGGCCAGCGCGTAGTCGTTGCGCGGCAGCGGCCGGGAGAAGTACAGCGGCAGCACCCCGCTGCGCAGGTCCCGCGAGACCAACTCCGGCGCGGCCACCGCCACGAAGAAGATGACGAGCCAGCTCATCGAGTCGGCGAACTGGGCGTACGTGGCGACCGGCTCGCCGATCTGGCTGCGTACCGCCGTCAGGGCCACGGCCACCAGGGTGACGATCCCGACCACGAGCCACGGAAAGATCTTGGCCTTGACGCTGCGTCCGAAGCCGAACGTGGTGCGCAGGCCGTGTACGTAGAGCGCGCCGAAGACGTGCCGACGGCCCAGCCGTGGCCCCGTGTAGCGCTGGTAGCCGATGTCGTGGATGACACCTGTGGGCGTGGACCGCACTGCGGCGGATGACGGCTCAGGCATGGGAGAGCTCCCTCGTGGCGAAGAGTTCGGCCACCCGGTGCCGGCGCTGGTCCAGTCGGTGCAGTGGCAGGTCCAACTCGGCGACCGCACCGAGGATCAGGTCGTAGGTGCTGTCGTCGGCGAGCGGTACGAGCAGCAGCCGCCCGTCCCGGGCCACCGGCAGGTCGAGTGCGGCCAGCCGGGCGGCCAACTCCTCGGTGCCCTCGCTGACCTCGACGGCGAGCACGTCGGTGGCCGAGGTCATCGCGGAGATGCGGTCGGCGCGCAGCAGCCGGCCGCCGTCGATGGCGACAAGCGTGTCGCAGATCCGCTCGACCTCGCCCAGCAGGTGCGAGCACACAAGCACGGAGATGCCGAACTCGGTGCCGATGCGGTGCACAAGCGCCAGCATGGCGTCCCGGCCGGCCGGGTCCAGCCCGTTCGTCGGCTCGTCGAGCAGCAACAGGTCGGGGTCGTGCACAAGCGCCTGGGCCAGCTTGACCCGCTGCTTCATGCCTGTGGAGTAGCCGCCCACCGGACGGTAGCGCTCCTCGTAGAGCCCAACGTGGCGCAGCGCCTCGGAGGCGCGTTCGCGGGCCGTGGTGCGGGGTAGGCCACTCATCCGGCCGAGGTGCGTCACCAGTTCGGCGGCGGACAGGTCCGGCGGGAGACAGTCGTGCTCGGGCATGTAGCCGACGCGGGCGCGGACCGCCGCCGGATCGGCGGTCGGGTCGATGCCGAGCACCGAGACCTGACCGCTGGTCGGGGGAATCAGGCCGAGCAGGATCTTGATCAAGGTGGACTTGCCTGCGCCGTTCGCGCCCACCAGACCGATGATCCCGGGCTCGACGGCAACGGTGAGGTCGGCGAGTGCGGTGACCCGACCTCCGTACGTCTTGGTGAGCGACTGGGTCGCTATCAGTGTCACGACGTCAGCGTATGGAGTCGATGCCCCCGAGGGACACCGGCGCGCCCCCGGTGCTCCCCTGATCCTCGCGACAGTTCGACCCCTAAGGTCCGTCGCGTCAACACGGGACGTTTGCGCCGGTCCGGGCACGCCGTGACACCCCGCCGCGAAAATCGCCGATCCCGGATGGCACGATTCACATTCCGTTCACCGGACGGTGTCCCCGAGGACATTCGGCCGCCGACGCGGGAGGATCGCGATGGTCGAGGCTGGCGCCCCCAAGGTCAGTGTCGTCGTACCTGCCTACAACAGCGGACAGCACATCGAGAAGCTGGTGTCGTCACTGCTGCGGCAGTCGCTGACCGCCGGCGAGTTCGAGGCGGTCTTCGTCGACGACGGATCGACCGACGACACCGCCGAACGGTTGGACCGGCTGGCCGCCACACACGAGCACATCCGGGTGCTGCACATCGAGAACTCGGGCTGGCCGTCGCGTCCCCGCAACGTGGGCATCGAGCACGCCCGCGGCGAGTACGTCTTCTTCGCCGACGACGACGACTGGTTCGCCGACCAGGCGCTGGAGCGGCTCTACGACTGCGCGAAGACGTACGACGCGGACGTGGTGATCGGCAAGATGGCCGGGCACGGACGCGGCGTGCCTCGGGAGTTGTTCCGCAAGAACCGCTTCGACGCCACCCTGTCCAACGCCCCGCTCATCGACAGCCTCACCTGCCACAAGCTGTTCCGCCGTTCGTTTCTGATCGAGCACGGGCTGCGGTTCCCGGAGGGCGGCAAGCGGCGGCTCGAGGACCACTCGTTCGTCGTTCGGGCCTACTTCAAGTCGCGCCGCACCTGCGTGCTGTCCGACTACACCTGCTACCACCACGCCCAGCGAGGTGACAGCCGCAACGTCACTGCGGCGCTGATGGAGCCGTCGAGCTACTTCGCGAGTGTGCGGGACGCGCTGGACGTCGTCGACGCCAACACCGAGCCGGGTCCGCTGCGTGACCGGCTGCACCGGCGGTGGCTGCGCAACGAGATGACCAACCGACTGCGTGGCAAGCGGATGCTGGAGGCTCCGGAGGACTGGGTGGAGCAGGTCGCCCTGGAGGTCCAGAAGATCATCCAGGATCGGTTCGCGCCGGGTGTGGCCGCCGGCCTGCCGCCCCTGCAACGGGCCGTGGCCTACCTGGCCGGGCAGGGTCGGGTCGCTGACCTGCGCCGACTGGCCCGCTGGGAGGCGGGCGTCGCCGGGCACAGCCGGATCGACGACCTCCGGCCCAGCGAGCACGCCGTCGCCGTCACCGTCGCCGCCGAACTGCGCTCCGGAGGCCAGCCCATCGGCTTCCGCAGCGACGACGAGCGGGACGTACTGGTGCTCCCGGTCGACGAGATCGACGCCGAGATCCTCGACGCCACCCAGCAGGTCCGCAAGGCGCGGCTGGACCTGGTCGCCCGCCGCCGGGAGACCGGTGACGAGATCTTCCTCCCGGTGACCTTCGAGACCGAGCGGGTCGGTGACCAGGCCGCCGGGGAGATCATCCACCTCGTGCACCGGGCCACCACGACGATCGACTTCCGTTCCCTCAACGGCGGCCGGACCCGGGGCAGCTGGCTCATCAAGGCACGGATCACCAATGCCGGGTGGACGGAGGACTCGCCGCTGCCGTTGATCTTCGTCTGCCGCGCCGACGGTGCCCGTCCGCGCATCCGCGACGAGAGGAAAGTCTGGAACCGGCTACGGTCTGCGGTGGGTCGCCGGGTCCGCCGCTGACCGACCCGCCCGGCTCGTGGAGTGGCGGCCTCGACCGATCGGCGGTGGGCTGCGAAACTGTGTGCCGATCACCGAGTGGGGGGTGTTGATGAGCAACGGCTGGGTGCTTCCCGACGAGGTGCTCCGGGACGCGCCGGCGTACACGCCGCGTCCCGGTGAGCTCGCGGATCTGGAGCTGCTGCTGACCGGCGCATACGCCCCCCTGACCGGCTTCATGACCCGCGCCGACCTGGTGTCGGTGAGTCGTCGTGGCCGCCTTGCCGACGACACCCCGTGGCAGGTGCCGGTGACCCTCCAGGTGCCGAGCGCGCTCGCGCAGGGCTTCGATCCGCGCGACCCGGCCCGCCGGGCTCTTGTGCTCACCGACGGCGAGGGCGCTCCGGCGGCCGCCCTGGACGTGGTGGACGTCTGGTCGGTCCGCGAGGGCGTGGCCGGAGTCGGCGGTCAGGTGCAACGGCTCGGCGACGGCGGTCACGGCCCGTTCCAGCGGCTGCGCCGCAGCCCGGAGGAGGTCCGTGCGCTGCTGCCCCCGGGCCGGGTGCTGGGTGTCATCGCCGATCGGCCACTGCACCGGCCGCAGTTGGCCCAGATCGCGCATGCCGCCCGTACGCTGGCCGCGCACCTGCTGGTGATGATCCCGGTCGGTGAGGGCGGCGTCGGTGGGCTCGCGCCGGAGGCGCTGGTGCGTGCGATCTTCGCCGCCCGGGACCGGATGCCACCGGCGACCCTTGTGGCGGTGCCCCTCTCGCACCGGCGGGACGAGATCAGCGATGCCCTGCTGCGCGCCCGGGTCTCCGCCGCGTACGGGGTGACCCACCTGCTCTCCACCGGGGAGATGCTCTCCGGCGCCGGGCTGCGGGTGCTGGTGCCCCGCGAGTTGGCGTATGACAACCGGGACGGGCAGTGGCGCTGGCGGGACGACATCCCGCCGCGTAACCGCCGCCTGGCGCTGACCCAGGGCGAGATCGACGACCTGCTCGACAGGGGTTTCCCGCTGCCCGAGTGGCACACCCCTCCCGCGGTGGCGAAGGAACTGGCCCGTGCCCGGCCGCCGCGCCGGCACCGGGGCCTTGTGGTCTTCCTGACCGGGCTGTCCGGCTCCGGCAAGTCCACGATCGCCCGCGGGCTGGCGGACGCGCTGCGGGAGAACGGCGACCGCACTGTGACACTGCTCGACGGGGACGTGGTGCGCCGGGAGCTCTCCGCCGGGCTCGGCTTCAGCAAGGCCGACCGGGATCTCAACGTGCGGCGGATCGGCTGGGTGGCGTCGGAGATCGCCCGGCATCGTGGGGTGGGCATCTGTTGCCCGATCGCCCCGTACGCGGCCGCGCGGGCGACCGCCCGGGAGATGGCACTGGCCGCCGGGGCGGGCTTCATGCTGGTGCACGTCGCCACACCGCTGGAGGTGTGTGAGCGGCGGGACCGCAAGGGCCTGTACGCGCGGGCCCGGGCCGGCCTGCTCACCGGGATGACTGGCATCGACGACCCGTACGAGGTGCCGACCGACGCCGATCTGGTGCTCGACACCACCGATCTGAGCGTGGCGGACGCGGTGGAGGCTGTGCTGCACCATCTCACCGAGACCGGGTGGGTGGAGCTCAAGATCCCGTCCGCCTGAGTCGTCGGCCACCCCTTTCCTCCATCACCTCGGCGTTCGCGCTAGTGTTCGTCTTTGTTGGAACACGTTCGAGCGCGTGAGAGTGCGTGGCGCCGGGGAGGAAACGCGAGATGTTCGCTCAACAGCGGCAGGCGGCCATCCTGGATCGGGTCCGCTCGGCCGGCGGGGTGCGGGTCAGTGACCTGGCCACCGAGTTCGGCGTCTCCGACATGACCATCCGGCGTGACCTGGAGGCGCTCGACGAGCGCGGCCTGCTGGCCAAGGTGCACGGCGGCGCCACCGCGACAGGCCCCAGCTCGACCGACGAGCCGGGTTTCCGCGCCAAGTCGGTGCGTCAACTGGCGGAGAAGGCCGCGATCGCGGACCGGGCGGCGAAGATGGTCCGGCCGGGTGCGGCGATCGCGCTGTCCGCCGGCACCACTACCGCCGAGCTGGCCCGAAGGCTGGTGGACGTTCCCGGCCTGACCGTGGTGACCAATTCGCTGCCGGTGGCCGAGGTCCTGCACGCCGCCGGTCGATCCGACCAGACGGTGGTGCTCACCGGCGGTGTGCGTACGCCCTCGGACGCCCTCGTCGGGCCGCTCGCTGTCGACGCCATCCGGACGCTGCACCTGGACCTGCTGTTCCTCGGGGTGCACGGCATCACCGAGCGGGCCGGCTTCACCACCCCGAACCTCATGGAGGCGGAGACCGACAGGGCGCTGGTGGCTGCGGCCGACCGGCTGGTGGTGCTCGCCGACCACACCAAGTGGGGCACTGTGGGCATCTCCTCGATCGTCGAACTGGCAGCGGCGCACGTACTGGTCAGCGACGACCGGTTGCCCCCGCCCGCACGACGGGCACTCGGCGAACAGGTGGGCGAACTGGTCATGGTGAAGGCAACGGGGGCGGGCCGCGCGACGCGCACGCCGACGAGTGAGGGGGCGGCGCAGTGAAGCGCACCGCGATCGACCTGGCCGACGGCCGGGAGCTGATCTACTTCGACGAGAACGACGACGCCGTCCGCGACCAGCCCGACCGCCGGGACCTGCCGCCACCGCCGCCCGCCTCGCAGCTGCGCTACGACCCGCTGACCGACGAGTGGGTGGCCGTCGCCGTACACCGGCAGACCCGCACCTTCCTCCCGCCCGCCAACGAGTGCCCGCTGGACCCGTCGGTCGGCGACCGGCTCACCGAGATCCCGGCCCCCGACTACGACGTGGTGGTCTTCGAGAACCGGTTCCCGTCGCTGAGTGGCCGGGTCGCCGACGAGCCCGGCGAGATCACCCCGTTCACGCCGGTCCGGCCCGGCCTGGGCAGGTGCGAGGTGGTCTGCTTCACGTCGGATCACAACGCGTCCTTCGCCAGCCTCCCCCCGCGCCGTGTCCGCACCGTCCTGGACGCGCTCGCCGACCGCACCGAGGTGCTCGGCGAGCTGCCCGGCGTGGAGCAGGTGTTCTGCTTCGAGAACCGGGGCGTCGAGATCGGTGTCACCCTGCACCACCCGCACGGGCAGATCTACGCGTACCCCTTCGTGACGCCGCGCACCCGGGCGCTGCTGGCCGCGGCACGGCGGCACGCGGAGCGGACCGGCGGGGGCAACCTGTACGCCGACGTGCTGGCCGCCGAGCGCGCCACAGGTGACCGCGTGGTCGTCGAGAACGACCACTGGACCGCGTTCGTGCCGGCGGCCGCCCGCTGGCCGTTCGAGGTGCACGTCGCGCCGCGCCGGGTGGTGCCGGACATCCCGGCGCTTGACGACGACGAGCGGGAGGCCTTCGGCCCGCTGTATCTGGACCTGTTGCGCCGCTTCGACGGGCTGTTCGACATGCCGATGCCCTACATCGCGGCGTGGCACCAGGCGCCCGTCCGAATCGACCGCGAGTTGGGCCACCTGCACCTTCAGCTGTTCAGCATCCGGCGGGCCGCCGACAAGCTGAAGTATCTGGCCGGCTCCGAGTCGGGGATGGGCGTCTTCATCAACGACATCTCCCCCGAGCGGGCCGCCGACCTGCTGCGCGCCGCCTGAAGGAAGGGCCCCCTGTTAACGCCTCATGCATAGGAAGGGTCCCTTCCTAACGCCTAACGCCTGGGGAACAGGGCGCGGGGGGCCCGGGACAGGGCCCCCCGCAGGGAAGGGACGGCTGGCTGTGCACGCCACAGCCGGGAAGGCTGCCTGATCGGCACACACGCAGCGGGTCGACCGCGGTCAACCTTCCGTGGACGCGACTGGCATCTCGTCCACCCTGGTCAACGAGGCGCGCCGGAGGCGGTGACGCGGGAGGCGTGTCCCCTGCCAGACAAGCCGGAGCCCGCCGGCTCGTGCCGGCGGGCTCCGCTTCTGGTACGGCTGGATCAGCCAGCGATCTTGCGAGCCAGGTTCTCGTCGAGCGCGTTCATGAACTCGTCGGTGGTCAGCCACGGCGCGTCGCGCGAGATGAGCAGCGCGAGGTCCTTGGTCATCTGGCCGCCTTCGACGGTGTCGACGATGACCTGCTCCAGGGTGTTGGCGAACTCGGTCACCGCCGGCGTGCCGTCCAGCTTGCCCCGGTGGGCGAGGCCCCGGGTCCAGGCGTAGATCGACGCGATCGGGTTGGTCGAGGTCTTCTCGCCCTTCTGGTACTGCCGGTAGTGCCGGGTGACAGTGCCGTGCGCGGCCTCGGCCTCGACGGTGCGGCCGTCCGGGGAGAGCAGGACCGAGGTCATCAGACCCAGCGAGCCGAAGCCCTGCGCGACGGTGTCGGACTGCACGTCACCGTCGTAGTTCTTGCAGGCCCAGACGTAGCCGCCCTCCCACTTGAGCGCGGCGGCGACCATGTCGTCGATCAGCCGGTGCTCGTAGGTGATGCCGGCGGCGTCGAACTCGGCCTTGAACTCGTTCTCGAACACCTCGGCGAAGATGTCCTTGAACCGGCCGTCGTACGCCTTGAGGATGGTGTTCTTGGTGGACAGGTAGACCGGGTAGTTGCGGTCCAGGCCGTACCGGAACGAGGCGCGGGCGAAGTCCCGGATCGACTCGTCGTAGTTGTACATGCCCATGGCGATGCCGCCGCCGGGGAAGTTGGCGACCTCCATCTCCATCGGCGCGCCGCCGTCGGCCGGGGTGTAGGTGATGGTCACCGTGCCCGGGCCGGGGACGACGAAGTCGGTGGCCTTGTACTGGTCACCGTGGGCGTGCCGGCCGATGATGATCGGCTTGGTCCAGCCGGGGACCAGCCGCGGCACGTTGGACATGATGATCGGCTCGCGGAAGACGACGCCGCCGAGGATGTTGCGGATGGTGCCGTTGGGCGACCGCCACATCTTCTTCAGGCCGAACTCCTCCACCCGGGCCTCGTCCGGGGTGATGGTCGCGCACTTGACGCCGACGCCGTGCTCCTTGATGGCGTTGGCGGCGTCAACGGTGACCTGGTCGTCGGTCTCGTCGCGGTGCTGGATCGACAGGTCGTAGTAGTGCAGGTCGACGTCGAGGTAGGGCAGGATCAGCTGCTCCCGGATCTGCTTCCAGATAATCCGGGTCATCTCGTCGCCGTCGAGCTCCACGACCGGGTTGTTTACCTTGATCTTCGCCATCGGCCGGCGCTCCTCTCGGGGGACACGTGCTCAAGCAGTACGAGCGTACTGCAAATGGGCCGGCAGCCCCCACCCGGCCTGGACCGACCGGGAAAAACCGGGCTGCACGGCGCAGGAGTTCCCTGGCACCATCACCCGATGCCTCTGAGCCGCACCCTCGGGTCTATCACGGTCACCGCACTCACCGACGGGGAGGGTCCGTTCTTCCAGCCCCGCGCCGAGGCGTTTCCGGAGGCCACTGCGGCGCACTGGCGCGAAGCCGACCGGCGCGACCCCGGCTCGGTGACCGCCGACGGGCGGTGGTGGCTGCCGTTCCGCAGCTTCGCCCTGCGGGTCGGCGACGGGCCGGTCACCCTGGTCGACGCCGGCATCGGGCCGGCGGACTCCCCCGCCGCGAGCTGGGCGCCGGTGCCGGGCCGGCTGCCGGCCGAACTGGCGGCGGCCGGCATCGACCCGGACGACGTGCACGCCGTCGTGCTCACCCATCTGCACACGGACCACGTCGGCTGGGCGGTGACCGGCACCCCGGGGCGGCCGCACTTCCCGAACGCGAGCTACCTGGTGCAGCGGGCCGAACTGGACGCCCTGGAGGTGATCAATCCCGGGCTGCGGGCCAGCCTGGTCGCGCCGTTGCGCGCCGCCGGCCAGCTCCGGGTGGTCGACGGCGAGACCACGCTCACTCCCGGGGTACGACTGTTGCCCACCCCCGGGCACACTCCCGGCCACCAGTCGGTGCTGCTGGAGGCCGCCGACGATCGGATGCTTGTCACCGGCGACCTGCTGGTGCACGCCGTGCAACTGGTCGACCCCGACCTGGCGTACGCCCACGAGGAGGATCCGGACGACGCCCGCCGCTCCCGCACCGGGCTGCTCGGCACCCTCTCCCCGGTCATCCTCGCCACGCCGCATCTGGGTGACCCGTTCACCGGGCACTGACACCTCGGGCCGTATCTGGACGAGCGAAGGGCCCGCCGGGGATGCCGGCGGGCCCTTCGTCAACGGTTGGTGCGGTTGTCACATGCTGGCGACGTCGCCCTGCTTGGCGCGGACGGCCTCGGCGGCCTCCTTGAGGCTGGCCAGCTCGTCGGCGTCCAGGTCGGTCTCGACGACCCGCTTGACGCCCTCGGCGCCGATCTCGGCCTCGACACCCAGGTAGACGCCGGAGATGCCGTACTCGCCGTCGACCCACGCGCAGACCGGCATGACCGCGCCGGAGTCCTCGGCGACGGCCTTGGCCATCCGGGCGGCGGCGGCGGACGGCGCGTAGTACGCCGAACCGGTCTTGAGCAGCGCGACGACCTCGGCGCCACCGTTGCGGGTCTTGACGACCAGCTCCTCGATCTGCGCGGCCGGCATCGCGTCACGCAGCGGCTTGCCGTTGACGGTGCTCTTCGAGGGCACCGGCACCATGGTGTCGCCGTGCGAGCCCAGGGTGAGCGTCCGTACGGACGCCACCGGGACGCTCAGCGCCTCGGCGACGAAGTTGGTGAACCGGGCGCTGTCCAGCATGCCGGCCTGGCCGAGCACCCGGTTCTTCGGGAACTGGGTGGCCAGCTGGGCCAGGGCGGTCATCTCGTCCAGCGGGTTGGAGACCACGATGACCACGGCGTTCGGGGCGTACTTGGCCACGTTCTCGGACACCTGCCGGACGATCTTGGCGTTGGTCTCGAGCAGGTCCATCCGGCTCATGCCGGGCTTGCGCGGCAGGCCGGCGGTGATCACCACGACGTCGGAGCCCTCGATGGCCTCGTAGCCCTCGCCGTTCGGGCCGGTGGTCGCGCCGACGACCTTGGTCTCGAAGCCCTCGATGGCCCGCGACTGGTTGAGGTCCAGGGCGAGTCCCGCGGGCTTGCCCTCCACGATGTCGGTGATCACGACGGTGTCGAAGACGTCGTACTCGGCCAGGCGCTGTGCGGTGGTGGAGCCGTAGAAGCCAGCCCCGACGACAGTGACCTTCTTACCCATGGTCGTCCCACTCCCTGCTACCAGTCGGTTTTCCGGACCGTATCAGTCATCCTGGCACCCATCAGGTCAGGGGCGGCGGACAACGGCGGGATGGGGCGAACGTCACCGCCGCGCGGTTCGACACCGTGCGGACGCACCTGCCCGGCGGCGGTCAACCGCGCTCTGCGCGCTCCACGACGTTGGTGAGCAGCATGGCCCGCGTCATGGGGCCGACACCACCGGGCATGGGAACCAGCCCACCGGCCGTCTCGGCCACCTCGGGATCCACGTCACCGGTGTAGCGACCCTTGCCGTCCTGGCCGATCACCCGGGTGATGCCCACGTCGACGACCACAGCGCCGGGCCGGATCATGTCGGCGGTGAGCAGACCGGGTACGCCCGCCGCGACGATCACGATGTCGGCGGCCCTGGTGTGCGAGGCGAGGTCGAGCGTGCCGGTGTGGCAGAGCGTCACCGTGGCGTTCTCGCTGCGCCTGGTGAGCAGCAGGCCGAGCGGGCGGCCGACGGTGTTGCCCCGGCCGACAACCGCCACTGTCGCGCCGCGCAGCGCCACCTCGTGCCGTCGGAGCAGCTCCACGATGCCGCGCGGGGTGCAGGGCAGCGGCCCGTCGTAGCCGAGCACGAGTCGCCCCAGGTTGACCGGGTGCAGACCGTCGGCGTCCTTGTCCGGGTCGATCAGCTCCAGCACCCGCTGGGTGTCGAGGTGGGCCGGCAGCGGCAGTTGGACGATGTAGCCGTGGCACGCCGGGTCGGCGTTCAGTTCGGCCAGGACGTCGTCGACCTGCTGCTGAGTGGCGTCGGCCGGCAGCTCCCGCCGGATCGAGGCGATGCCGACCTCGGCGCAGTCACGGTGTTTGCCGTTGACGTACGCCTGGCTGCCGGGATCCGCACCGACCAGGACCGTGCCCAACCCGGGGATGATGCCGCGTTCCGCGAGTGCCTTCACGCGTATCCGCAGCTCGTCCTTGATCTCCGCCGCGGTCGCCTTGCCGTCCAGAAGCGTCGCCGTCACGAGCAGATCGTCTCATGTCCGGCACCTGCCCTTCAGACGACCTCGCTGGACGGGCACCGGGACCCGCATTAGTAACGGATAGTGACTCACCTCTCGTCACGTTCGGTGACTTTCTGTGGACCTGGTCACGCGGCGGACCGGTCAGAGTGAGCGGTCGGGCAGAGCCCGGACGACGAACCGAGCATTGGCGAATCCGGGCCACACGAACACAGCAGGTATCTGACCCGACTCGAGTATGTCCAGCTCCGGACCTTGGAGTCCGGTTCGATTCAGCCGGCTGTCGCGTGCGTCACACGGCAAAGTATTCCGAGCGTTATGCACCCGCTACCGGGCCGTTGTCGACGGCCGGTAGCGCGACCTACCGTTACCGCTTGTTGCGCAGCGTAAACCCAGCGTCGGGCCTGACTGCGCAGCGTGAGGAGATGAGGAGGCACAATGCGAGTTCGTAGACTCGCCGCCTGGACCGCCCTCCCGCTCGCGGTGACGCTGGGCCTCGCGGCCTGCGGCAGCGGCGGAGACGGTGGGTCCGGCGGAAGCGGAAGCTCAGCGGTCAGCATCCAGATCAGCGAGCCGAAGCACCTGGTTCCCACAAACACCACCGAGACGTCGGGTGCGCAGGTCCTCGCCGGCCTGTTCAGCCCGCTCGTCGACTACGACGCCCAGAACAAGCCCTACGAGGTCGCGGCAGAGTCGGTGACGTCGTCCGACAACAAGGTCTGGACGATCAAGCTCAAGGACGGCTTCACCTTCCACAACGGTGAGAAGGTGACGTCCGAGGACTACATCAACGCCTGGAACTACGGCGCGTACGCCCCCAACGGCCAGGACAGCAACTACTTCTTCGAGAAGATCGCTGGCTACGCCGACCTGCAGGGCAAGGAGCCGAAGGCCAAGGAGATGTCCGGGCTGAAGAAGGTCGACGACCTCACCTTCACCGTGACGTTGTCCGAGCCGTACATCGACTTCAAGACGACGCTGGGCTACACCGCGTTCTTCCCCCTGCCGGACGCCGCGTTCTCGGCCCCGGGCGTGGTGAAGGACTCGTACGAGCAGGCCCCGATCGGGCAGGGCCCCTTCAAGATGAAGGGCTCCTGGCAGCACGACAGCAAGATCGAGGTCGAGCGGTACGACGCCTACCCGGGCGAGAAGCCCAAGGTCAAGAACGTCGAGTTCCGGATCTACCAGCAGCTCACCGCGGCCTACGCGGACGTCCTCGCAGACAACCTGGACGTGCTGCCCACGATCCCGACCGAGAGCCTGAGCACCGCGCCGAGCGACCTGGGCGACCGCTACCAGTCCAGCCCGATGTCGTCGTTCCAGTTCCTCGCGTTCCCGACGTTCGACAAGGACTACAGCAACCCGGACGTGCGCAAGGCCATCTCGATGGCGATCGACCGTGACGAGATCACCAAGTCGGTCTTCAAGGACTCGCAGGCGCCGGCACGTTCGTTCGTCTCGCCGGTGCTGCCGGGCTACCGGGACAACACGGCGGGTGCGGCCGGGGAGTTCAACCCGACCGAGGCCAAGAAGCTCTACCAGGCCGCCGGCGGCCCGTCGAAGATCGTCATCTCCTACAACGGCGACGGCGGCCACAAGGACTGGGTCGACGCCACAGTCAACCAGCTCAAGGCCAACCTGGGTGTCGACGCCGTCGGCTCGGCCGAGCCGAAGTTCGCCGACCTACTGACCAAGGTCGAGAACAAGCAGCCGGTGGGCGCCTTCCGGATGGGTTGGGTCATGGACTACCCGACCATGGAGGACTACCTCGGCCCGCTGTACAGCACGAACGGCTCGTCGAACTACTACGGCTACAGCAACCCGGAGTTCGACAGGCTCGTCAAGGAGGGTTCCGCCGCCAAGACGCAGGACGAGGCGATCGCCAAGTACCAGCAGGCGGAGGACATCCTGGCCAAGGACATGCCGGTGATCCCGCTCCGCTTCGGCGAGAACGTGTACGGCCACTCGTCCAAGGTCAAGAACGTCGAGATGGACCTGTTCCAGCGGGTCAACCTCATCAAGATCGAAGCGGCCAGCTGAGCTGACCGAGGTGCGGGCCACCCGAGCGACGACGCCCGGGTGGCCCGAACCGCGCGGTACCCGCCGGCCCGCTGACGCGGGCACGACAGCGGCGGTGCGGACCTCCACCGGGGCCGACGGCACATCTCCGATATTTCGGGTACGACCAGAGATGCCGTCCTGCGACCCTTTCGCATATTTCCGGAGAGACTGCTAAGCATGCTCCGCTACATCCTTCGGCGCCTCCTCCAGATGGTCCTGGCGTTCTTCGGGACCACCCTGATCGTCTACGCGCTGATGTTCGCCGGCCAGGGTGACCCCATCCAGGCGCTCGCTGGCGAACGGCCGGTGACGCCGGCCCAGCGGGCCTACCTGACGGAGAAGTACCACCTCGATGCGACAGGCGTCGGCGGCTTCTTCTACCGCTACTTCGACTACGTCAAGAACCTGCTCCAGGGCGACCTCGGCCAGTCCCTGACCGGCCGGCAGATCGGCGACATCCTCCAGGCAGCCTGGCCGGTCACAGTGAAGCTCGCGCTCATCGCGCTCGCCGTGGCGATCATCTTCGGCGTCAGCGCCGGCGTGATCGCCGGCATCCGCCGGGCCAGCATCTTCGACAACTCGACGCTGGTGCTGACACTGCTGGTGCTGGGCATCCCCACAATCGTGCTGGCGCCGCTCGCCCAGTACTTCCTCGGCGTCAAGTGGCAGCTCTTCCCGCCCACCGCCGGCTCCCAACCGACGTTCTACGCCCTGCTGCTACCGGGCATCGTGCTCGGCTCGCTGTCACTGGCCACCGCGCTGCGGCTGACCCGTACCTCGGTGGCCGAGAACCTCCGCGCCGACTACGTACGTACCGCCCGGTCCAAGGGCCTTGTCAAACGTCGCATCGTCACCGTCCACGTCCTGCGCAACTCGCTCATCCCGGTGGTCACCTTCCTCGGCGTGGAGCTGGGCAACCTGATGAGCGGCGCGATCATCACCGAGGGCGTCTTCAACATCCCCGGTGTGGGCTTCAACCTCTTCCGCGGCATCCGCACCGAGGACGGCCCCCTGGTGGTGGGCATCGTCAGCGTGCTCGTCGTGGTCTACCTGGTCTCGAACCTGCTGGTGGACGTCCTGTACGCCGTACTCGATCCGAGGATCCGCTATGAGTGAGCACAGCGAGGTGCCGGCATGAGTGACTTCGAGACGGTGGCCGCCACCGAGAACCAGGCGGCACGTCGCGGCCCCTCCGGTGAGCCCGGCGCACCCAACCAGGTCGACACGCCGCAGAGACCGCGCAGCCTTGCCGGCGACGCGTGGCGCGACCTGCGCCGCAACCCGATCTTCTGGATCTCGCTGACGCTTGTCGTCGTCTTCACCCTGATGGCCCTCGCCCCCGGCCTGTTCACGGCCAACAGCCCGAACGACTGCCTGCTGTCCCGGCAGCACGCCGGGCCGTCCGGCGGAGCCATCTTCGGGTACGACTTCCAGGGCTGCGACACGTACTCCCGGGCGGTCTACGGCACGCGGGCCTCGCTGCTTGTCGGCGCGCTCGCCGCGCTCGGCACCGGGGTGATCGCGCTGACGGTCGGCATGCTCGCCGGGTACTTCGGCCGTTGGATCGACGCGGTGCTCTCCCGGGTGATCGACGTGGTGCTCGGCATCCCGCTGCTGCTGGCGGCGATCGTGCTGCTCAAGCGCGTCTCCAGCGACAGCGAGAACGCCCGGATCGCCGCGGTGATCTTCGTCCTGGCCATCCTCGGCTGGACCACGGCAGCCCGCGTCGTCCGCTCCTCGGTCATCACCGCCAAGGAACAGGACTACGTGGCGGCGGCCCGGATGCTCGGCGCCGGCAATGGCCGGATCATGTGGCGGCACATCCTGCCGAACTCGTTGGCCCCGGCCATCGTGGTGCTGACGATCGCGCTCGGCTCGTTCATCGCCGCCGAGGCCACGCTGTCGTTCCTGGGCATCGGCCTGAAAGCGCCGACCATCTCGTGGGGCCAGGACATCGACACCGGCCGGATCCACATGCGGGAGGCGGCGATGCCGCTGATCGTCCCGTCGGCCTTCCTCGCGCTGACCGTGCTGGCGTTCATCATGCTCGGCGACGCGATCCGTGACGCCTTCGACCCGAAGCTGCGGTGAGATCCTCCGTGCGAGCGCGAGGAGTGAGCGAAGCGAGCCCCGCAGTCGCGAGCGAAAGGCAGACACTGTCATGACCGTCCAACCGACGCCCGCCTCCGCCACACCCGAGGGCGGCCACCTGCTGGAGCTGCGGGACCTGCACGTCGAGTTCCGCACCAACGAGGGCGTGGCCCGGGTGATCAACGGCGTGTCGTACCACCTGGACGCCGGGGAGACCCTCGCGGTGCTCGGCGAATCCGGCTCCGGCAAGTCCGTCACCGCCCAGGCGATCATGGGCATCCTGGACACGCCGCCCGCCTTCGTCCGCTCCGGCCAGATCCTCTACCGGGGTCAGGACCTGCTCACCGGCTCCGAGGAGCAGCGCAGGCAGGTACGCGGCAAGGAGATCGCGATGATCTTCCAGGACGCGCTCTCGGCGCTGAACCCGGTCTTCCCGGTCGGCTGGCAGATCGGCGAGACACTGCGCCAGCGCGCCGGCATGTCCCGGAGCGACGCCCGCCGCCGGGCCATCGAACTCATGGACCTGGTCAAGATCCCCGGGGCCGCCAAGCGGGTCGGCGACTATCCGCACCAGTTCTCCGGCGGCATGCGGCAGCGCGTCATGATCGCCATGGCGCTGGCGCTCGACCCGAAGGTGCTCATCGCCGACGAACCCACCACTGCCCTCGACGTCACAGTGCAGGCCCAGATCATGGACCTGCTGGCCGACCTGCGCCGCGACCTCAACATGGCCATGATCCTGATCACCCACGACCTGGGAGTCGTCGCCGGCGTCGCGGACCGGATCGCCGTCATGTACGCCGGCCGGATCGTCGAGCACGCCGACGTCCGTTCGCTCTACAAGGCGCCCGCCCACCCGTACACGAAGGGGTTGTTGGAATCGATCCCGCGGATGGACGTCCGCGGCCAGGAACTGTCGACGATCAAGGGGTTGCCGCCGAACCTGATGCGCATCCCCTCCGGCTGCCCGTTCCACCCCCGCTGCCCGTACGTCCAGCAGGTCTGCGTGGACGTGGTGCCGCACGACCTGGTCCTCGGCGACGGCCGGACCAGCGCTTGCCACTTCGCGCAGGAGGTCCGTGATGACAGCGCCCGCTAGCCCCACGAAGGTCCGGGGCGAGACCATCCTCTCCGTCGACAACCTCGTGAAGCACTTCCCGATCACCCAGGGCGTGCTGTTCCAGAGGCAGATCGGCGCGGTGAAGGCCGTCGACGGTGTGAGCTTCGAGCTGCGCCGGGGCGAGACGCTCGGCGTGGTCGGCGAGTCCGGCTGCGGCAAGTCCACACTCGCCCGGCTGCTCATGCGGCTGGAGACACCCACCTCCGGGCGGGCCACCCTGGAGGGCAAGGACCTGTTCAAGGCCTCCGGCGGCGAACTGCGTCGACTGCGCCGCAACATGCAGATGGTCATGCAGGACCCGTACACCTCGCTGAACCCGCGGATGACCGTCGGCGACATCATCGGCGAGCCGTTCGAGATCCACCGCGACGCGGCGCCGAAGGGCAGCAAGCAGAAGCGGGTCCAGGAGCTGCTGGACGTCGTCGGGCTCAACCCGGAGCACATCAACAGGTACCCGCACCAGTTCTCCGGCGGTCAGCGCCAGCGCATCGGCATCGCCCGCGCCCTCGCGCTGCGCCCCGAGGTGATCGTCTGCGACGAGCCGGTCTCGGCGCTCGACGTCTCCATCCAGGCCCAGGTGATCAACCTGCTGGAGCAGCTCCAGGACGAGTTCGGGCTCTCCTACATCTTCATCGCGCACGACCTGTCGGTGGTACGGCACATCGCCGACCGGGTAGCGGTCATGTACCTCGGCCGGATCGTCGAGATCGGCACCGAGGACGAGATCTACGAGCGCGCCACCCACCCGTACACCCAGGCGTTGCTCTCGGCCGTGCCGGTGCCGGACCCGGAGGTACGCGACCAGCGCAACATGATCCGCCTGGTCGGCGACGTGCCCAGCCCGGCCGACCCGCCGAGCGGCTGCCACTTCCGCACCCGCTGCTGGAAGGCCCAGGAGATCTGCGCGGTCGAGGACCCGCAAACCGTGCCCCGCGCCGCGGACCCTCACCCGTCCGCCTGCCACTTCGCAGAACTACGCCCCGCAACCCCGTAACCTGTCCGCGCCCCGCATGGCGCGTCGATCATGGAGTTGTGGTGGGCGATTTCTCAGCCGATACCCCTTTTGCGGGGCACCACAACTCCATGATCGACGAGGTGGGGGTGGGGCGGGGCAGGGGGCAGCGCGGTTAGTGGAAGAAGTGGCGGGTTTTGGTTAGGTACATCGTTACGTTGGCCTTCTTGGCCGCCGCGATTACCTCTTCGTCGCGGATCGAGCCGCCGGGCTGGACGATGGCGCGGACGCCGGCGTCGATGAGGATCTGCGCGCCGTCGGCGAACGGGAAGAACGCGTCCGAGGCTGCCACCGAGCCGCGTGCCCGGTCGGCGCCGGCGCGGCTGACCGCGAGCTGCGCCGAGTCGACCCGGTTGACCTGACCCATGCCGACGCCGACTGTGGCGCCGTCCTTGGCGAGCAGGATCGCGTTGCTCTTCACTGCGCGCACCGCCCGCCAGGCGAACGCCAGGTCACGCAGCAGTTCCTCGTCCGCGGCCTCGCCGGTCGCCAACTGCCAGTTGGCCGGGTCGTCACCGAGAGCGTCCACCCGGTCGGCGACCTGGGTCAGCACGCCACCGGTCACCGGCCGCCACTCGACAGTCGCCGGGGTCCACACCGGCGCGCGCAGCAGGCGGATGTTCTTCTTGCCCTGCAACACCTCGACCGCGCCCTCGTCGAAGCCGGGAGCGACGACCACCTCGGTGAAGATCTCGGCCACCTGCTGGGCCAGCTCGACCGAGACCGGGCGGTTGACCGCGATCACGCCGCCGAACGCCGACACCGGGTCGCAGGCGTGCGCCCTGCGGTGCGCCTCGGCCACGTCCGCGCCCACGGCGATGCCACACGGGTTGGCGTGCTTGATGATCGCCACGGCCGGCTGGTCGGCGAAGTCGTTCGCGGCCCGCCAGGCGGCGTCCGCGTCGACGTAGTTGTTGTACGACATCTCCTTGCCGTGCAACTGCTCTGCCTGCGCCAGCCCTGCCGGGGCGTCCGGGTCGGTGTAGAGCGCGGCGGGCTGGTGCGGGTTCTCCCCGTAGCGCAGCACCGTCGACTTCCGCAGCGCCGTCCCCGCGAACGCCGGCCAGGAGTCGTCGGCCGGGGCCAGCTCCCGGGCACACCACTGGGCCACGGCCACGTCGTACTCGGCGATGTCGGCGTACGCGCGGGCGGCCAGCGCGCGGCGCTGGGCCAGTGTGAAGCCGCCCTCGCTGAGCGCGCCGAGCAGCGCCGGGTATCCCGCCGGGTCGGTCAGCACCGCCACCGAGGCGTGGTTCTTGGCGGCGGCCCGCACCATGGCCGGCCCACCGATGTCGATCTGCTCCACGCACTCCTCGACGCCGGCGCCGGAGGCGACCGTCGCCTGGAACGGGTAGAGGTTGGAGACCAGCAGGTCGAACGCCGCCACCCCCAGCTCGTCGAGCTGCGCCACGTGGGCGTCCTTGCGCAGGTCGGCGAGAAGACCAGCGTGCACCTTCGGGTGCAGAGTCTTCACGCGGCCGTCGAGCACCTCGGGAAAACCGGTCACCGTCTCCACCGGCGTCACCGGCACCCCGGCGGCGGCGATGGTGCCCGCCGTGCTGCCGGTGGAGACGATCTCCACACCGGCGGCGTGCAGGGCCTGCGCCAGCTCGACCAGCCCGGTCTTGTCGTAGACGCTGACCAGCGCCCGCCTGATCGGGCGGCGCCCGTCCTGAGTGGAACTCACGGAACCGTGACCTTCCTTCCGGTGATGGTCCAGCCTTCGCGGACCAGGCGGCCGACCTGCTCGACGAGCTGGCGGCGCTCAGCTTCCTTGATGCGCTCGGTGAGCGCGTCCACGTCGTCGTCGTCGAGCACCGGCACCGCGACCTGCGCCACGATCGGCCCGGTGTCCATGCCGGCGTCGACGAAGAAGAGCGTGGCCCCGGTGAGCTTCACGCCGTAGGCGAGGGCGTCCCGTGGGCCGTGGATGCCGGGAAACGCCGGCAGCAGGGTGTTGTGGGTGTTGAGGTAGCGGTCACCGAAGGCGGTAAGGAAATGCTCGCCGACAAGCTTGAGGAAGCCTGCGGAGATGACCAGGTCGGGCTGGTGCTTCGCGACGTGCGCGGTGAGCGCCCGGTCCCAGTCCTCCCGCGTCTCATGGTCGCCGACCCGCTCGACGAAGGTCGGCACACCCGCGGCCTCCGCCCGGTCCAGGCCCGCGATGCCGTCGCGGTCCGCGCCGACCGCCACCACCTGCGCGCCGTACGCGGGGTCGGCGGCGGCGTCCAGCAGTGCCTGCAGGTTGCTTCCGGAGCCGGAGACGAGGACGACGAGGCGGGCGGCGGACGCGGTCACCGGGCCACCCTATCGGGCAGGTCAGGACGCTCTCCGGCTGGGCGGCGCGCCGATCTCTGACAGATTCGACGGGCATCGACCAGGTACGCTGCCGGTCGCCCGGGCTGGACACCGTGCCGGCCCCGCACCACGTCACTGTTCCGGCACGCCAGGCGTGTCGTTGGAATGAGGAGCACCCCCATGCAGCCCGATCACCACCCCCAGCAGCAACCGTCGGTCGACAACAACATGACGATGTCGATTGTCGCTGTCTTCCTCTTCTGGCCGCTGGCCATCCCAGCGATCATCAACGCGTCGAAGGTCAACCCGCTGCTCCAGCAGGGCGACTACGCCGGGGCCCAGGCCGCGGCCGCAGAATCACGCAAGTGGTCCAAGTGGGCACTTATCGTCGGCATTGCGTGGTATGTCATCGTGCTGCTGTGCTGCGCGTTGGGCGGTCTGGGCGCGATCATGAGTGAGAACAGCAGCAGTAACTAACGGAACGATTCCAAGGAGCTTCTCGAATGCAGCCCGGCAACCCCGGTCAGGACCCGTACGGCCAGCAGCCCAACCCGGACCCGACCGCACCCCAGCCGCCGCACGACCCGTACGGTCAGCCGCCGGCCGCCCCCTACGGCCAGCAGCCCACCTCGGGCCAGCCGTACGGTCAGCAGCCGACCTCGGGTCAGCCCTACGGCCAGCAGTCGCCGGACCCGTACGGTCAGCAGTACGGCCAGCAGCCCACCTCGGGCCAGCCCTACGGCCAGCAGCCGCAGGACCCGTACGGTCAGCAGCCGCAGTACGGTGGCGCTCCCGGCTACCCGAACGCCGGGTACCCGCAGCAGCAGGGCCAGAACAACACCCTCGGCCTGGTGTCGATGATCCTCGGCATCGCGTCGATCCCGCTGGTCTGCTGCCTGTACCTGGGCATCCCGGTCGGCATCGCCGCTGTGGTGACCGGTTACCTGGGCCAGCAGAAGGCCGCTCAGGGCCAGGCCAGCAACGGCGGCCAGGCCAAGGCGGGTCTCATCTGCGGCGCCGTCGGTGCCGTCCTGGGCATCCTGCTGATCATCCTGGGCATCTTCGCGAACATCAACCTGCCGAACCAGCCCTGATCGGTCCGGTCCTGACGGGGCGCTCCGGATTCGTCCGGGGCGCCCCGCGCCGTCCCCAGCACCTGCGGGCCGCGCCCAGCGAGCGATGTCGACCGGGACGGCACGGCGGCGGCGCGCTCCGCCAACGCCTGGGCGCCCTCGCCGACCGACAGACGATTCACCGCCCGTTCGTCTAGGGCAGGTCGCGCCGGTCCGGCTCCGGATCGCGCCGGCGTGGCTGGTTACCCCGGGGGCTCCGGGTGAGCGTCCGGGTGGCGGCGGCCCCGAGCAGCGCGCCGGCCGTGATGACACCGGCCGTGACCACCCCGACCTGCCAGGCCACCGGCCCGACCTGCGCCAGACGGCCGGCACCGAGCGGCCCTCCGGAGACCGCGGCGGCCACACCGAGGAGTACGCCTGCCACCGGCCCGGCCAGTGCCGCCGGCGCCAACAGCCCGCCCCAGCGCTGCGGGGCCTGCTCCGGCCCGGCGAGGCGGGCCATCCGGCGGGCGAGCAACCAACCGACCACCATCCCGGCCAGCACCGGCACCGCGAGGAGCAGGGCGCCGATGCCGTCCACGGGGCCACGGGGCAGGCCGGCGAGCAGCGGGATTGCCGGCAGCGCGCCCACCGACACCTCGCTTGTGCGGACGGCGGTGTCGACGCCGACCGCGAAGCCCGGCCCGAGCAGATAGCTCGTCGACCAGATCGCGGCGTTCGGCGCGTACGCCATGCTGACCAGGGTGATCCCGGCCTGCCCGGCCACCCCGGTCTGGTACGCGCCGATCATGTCGGCGGCGTCACCGCCGCCGGTGGCCACGGCCAGGCCTGCCGCGCCTGCGCCCGCCCCGAGTAGCAGGAGCGCGGCCACCAGCCCGGTGCGCACAGCGTCCCGCAGCGCACCCGGCAGCCGGGTGCTCAGCAGTCGGGTCACAGCGGTGGTCCGGGTTGCGCCGACAAGTGCGGCGAGTGTGGCGGCCACCGCGAACGTGGCCGCCGCCCGCACCGGGGACACGTCAGGTCCTCCCGCGCCCACCAGCACCGCGGCAAGCGCGCCGAGCAGCGCGTACGCCAGGCCGACAGTGCCTGCGGCGATAAGCGCTTGTCGCGGTGAATAGCTGTCGCGCGCGCCGATCGCGCGGCTGACGTGCACGCCGGCCCGGGTCAGTCGCCAGAGCGCGAGCGCGGTGAGCGCGAGCGGGGCGAGGCCGAACGGGCCGGCGTCGGTGTGCAGCGGTACGCCGTGCCCCACCAGCCAGCCGGCCAGCGCGGTGCGCAGGGTGCCGCTCAGGGTGGTGGAGTCGGCGCCGAGCTGCACCAGGCCGAGCACGACGGCGACCGGCAGGTACGAGGTGAGGGCCGCCCAGCCCGCGGCCACCCCGGCGGCGACGGGCAGCGGTGCCCGCCTGCGCGGCGACTCGCCGGCGCGGGGCGCGGGCACCCGCCGCCGCGGTGCGGCGCGCTCGACCGACCTGTCGTCGGCGCGCACGCCGCCGGGGCGACTGGGATGGTCAGGGGTGACGGGGGACATCCGCTCTACTCTGGCACGTCATAGGGACGGTGGCAGTCCGTTAACCGGCCTGGACTGCGGCGAGTTGGGCGAACCGGGGTCGAAGCCGCCCGGCCCGGTCTAGCCTCGGCCCAGAGGAGGTGGCCTGTCGCCGCCTTCCGGGTCGGGTCCGCCGGTCACGCCCGGGTCGGCCCGCCGCCCATGATCGCCCGGAGGTAGCCGTGACGACCGCATATCCGCCGCCCCCACCCCCTCCGGCCAGGGGCCGGGACCGCACCACGCTCTGGGGCGTGCTGGGCATCGTGCTGGGTCTGATCTGTTGCGGCATTCTCGGCGTCATCTTCGGCTACCTGTCGATCCGCGACGCCCGACGGTACGGCCAGTCGCCGGTTCTCGGTTACCTCGCCATCGCGTTCGGCGTGATCAATATCATCGGCAGCGCGATCCTCCGGTCGACAGGCAACTACCCGTTCTGGAACAACAACGACTGATCCCGGGCCCGGTGGTACGCAGCAGGGGCCGACCGGTTCGATACCGGCCGACCCCTGCGCTGCTGCCTGACCGGCTCAGTTGCCGGACATGATCTCCCGCATGAGCTTGGCGGTCTCGGTCGGCGTCTTGCCAACCTTGACTCCGACCGCCTCCAGCGCCGCCTGCTTCGCCTCGGCGGTGCCGGCCGAACCGGAGATGATCGCTCCGGCGTGGCCCATGGTCTTGCCGGGGGGCGCGGTGAAGCCGGCGATGTAGCCGACCACCGGCTTGGTGACGTTGGCCTTGATGAACTCGGCGGCCCGCTCCTCGGCGTCGCCGCCGATTTCGCCGATCATCACGATGGCGTCGGTCTCCGGGTCAGCCTCGAACGCCTTCAGGGCGTCGATGTGCGTGGTCCCGATGATCGGGTCGCCACCGATGCCGACGCAGGTGGAGAAGCCGATGTCGCGCAGCTCGTACATCATCTGGTAGGTCAGCGTGCCGCTCTTGCTGACCAGGCCGATGCGGCCGGAGCCGGTGATGTCGGCCGGGATGATGCCGGCGTTGGCGGCACCCGGGGAGGCGATGCCGGGGCAGTTCGGCCCGATGATCCGGGTCCGCTCGCCCTGCGCCAGGTTGTACGCCCAGAACGAAGCGGTGTCGTGCACCGGCACGCCCTCGGTGATCACCACGGCCAGCGGGATCGCGGCGTCGATCGCCTCGACCACGGCGGCCTTGGTGAACTGCGGCGGTACGAAGATGACTGTGACGTCGGCACCGGTCTCGGCCATGGCGTCCGCCACGGACGCGAAGACCGGCAGCTCGGTGCCGTCGAAGTCGACCTTCTGGCCCGCCTTGCGCGGGTTGACGCCGCCGACGACGTTCGTGCCGGCGGCGAGCATCCGCCGGGTGTGCTTGGAGCCCTCGGAGCCGGTCATCCCCTGAACGATGACCTTCGAGTCCTTGGTCAGCCAGATAGCCATGATCAGACCCCCGCAGCTGCCAGCTCGGCGGCCCGCTCGGCCGCACCGTCCATGGTGTCCACCCGCTGCACGAGCGGGTTGTTCGCGCTGTCCAGGATCGCCCGGCCAGCCTCGGCGTTGTTGCCGTCGAGGCGGACGACGAGCGGCTTGGTGACCTGCTCGCCACGCTGCTCCAGCAGGGCCAGCGCCTGGATGATGCCGTTGGCGACCTCGTCGCAGGCGGTGATGCCGCCGAAGACGTTGACGAAGACGCTCTTCACGGCCGGGTCGGAGAGCACGATCTCCAGCCCGTTCGCCATCACCGCGGCACTCGCGCCGCCGCCGATGTCGAGGAAGTTGGCAGGCTTGACGTTGCCGTGCCGCTCACCGGCGTACGCGACGACGTCGAGGGTCGACATGACAAGACCCGCGCCGTTGCCGATGATGCCGACCTCGCCGTCGAGCTTGACGTAGTTGAGGTCCTTGGCCTTGGCGGCCTGCTCCAGCGGATCCACGGCGGCCTGGTCGACAAGCGCCTCGTGGTCGGGGTGCCGGAACGCGGCGTTCTCGTCCAAGGTGATCTTGGCGTCGAGCAGCAGCAGCTGCCCGTCGCCGTTCTTCGCGAGGGGGTTCACCTCGACCAGGGTGGCGTCCTCGGCGACGAACGCCTGCCACAGCCCGACAGCTACCTCGACGACCTGGTCGGCGACCTCGGCCGGGAACCCGGCAGCGGTGACGATCTCGCGGGCCTTCGCCTCGTCGACGCCCTTGACGGCGTCGATGGGGGCCTTGACCACGCGGTCCGGGGTCTCGGCGGCGACCTGCTCGATGTCCATACCGCCGGCAACGCTGGCGATGCAGAGGAAGGTGCGGTTCGCCCGGTCGAGCAGATAAGAGAAGTAGTACTCGTCGGCCACGTCCGCGGTCACGGTGATCATGACCTTGTGGACGGTGTGGCCCTTGATGTCCATGCCGAGGATGTCGGTGGCCCTGGCCACCGCCTCATCCGGGCCCTCGGCGAGCTTGACGCCACCGGCCTTGCCTCGGCCGCCGACCTTTACCTGCGCCTTGACGACCACCCGACCGCCGAGGCGTTCGGCGATCGCGCGGGCCTCCTCCGGGGTAGTGGCGACGCCGCCGGCCAACACGGGCAAGCCGTGCCGCTCGAACAGGTCCCGCCCCTGGTACTCGTACAGGTCCACGATTGCGCGTCCCGTCCCGTCTCCGCGGCGCGCCGTCGCGCCGCCACCAGCGTTCAAAAACAGTTTGACGCCTGTCATCACTTCACACAGGCCATTGGCGGCAGCCTAGCGAGGTGGGCACGGCCGGCAACCGAGCGGGTGCGCGGTGTGCGGTAATGCACAACCGGACACCTGACGTGGGAGTTCCGGTCACGGCATGGCCGGCGTCAATCGTCCGGGCGATGTTGGCACGGGTGCGTAACCCGGCCGTGAGGGCGTCGTTGAGTCAGGTGTCGGAGCGCTGAACAGCGCGATGACGGGAGACGGCCGATGCCCTGTCGGTCGAGGGGTGGCGGCGGGGCATCGTGCATAGAGGGGCCGGACGTGTGAGGGGTGCGTCCGGCCCCTCCCCCGTGCCCGGATCCGGTTCGACACCCCCGGCGCACCGTCTTTCAGGCGACGGGCTGTCCGACGTTCTGCCGGACCCACTCGACGATCGCCTGGGTGGTGGCTCCCGGCGTGAAGATCTTGGCGACGCCCATCTTCTCCAGCTCGGGGATGTCGCCGTTGGGGATGATGCCGCCACCGAACACGACGATGTCGCGGGCGTCCCGCTCCCCAAGCAGTTCGAGCACCCGACGAAACAGCGTCATGTGCGCGCCGGAGAGAATGGAGAGGCCGACCGCGTCGGCGTCCTCCTGGATGGCGGCTTCCACGATCTGCTCCGGGGTCTGGTGCAGGCCGGTGTAGACGACCTCCATCCCCGCGTCCCGCAGGGCACGCGCCACGACCTTGGCGCCCCGGTCATGGCCGTCCAGCCCTGGCTTGGCGACGACGACCCGAATTCGAGAGCTCATCAGCGCACACCTTTCACCGGCTACACGGCCTTCACCTGAACGAACGGTAACCCGTCCGACGGGGGGCGGGAAATCCGGGCCGGAAACCGACTGGCATTCCGGCCGCACCGACCTGGCGTCCACGCCGGAGCGCGTACCTCGGCAGGCTGCGGCGTCAAGTCGGACGACTCCGCCGGTCCGGTCACGCTCGGCGACGAACGGGCACTTACGGGGGCACCGATCGACGTCGTGATGCGTGACAATCGTGGACGCAAACGGACAGATCGACACGCCAATTATTCACTCTGGCTTGTGACTCGCCTGGGGGTTGGCTAACGTGTCCACGGTTGTCATCAGGTCCATGGACGGGTGACGACGCGGTTGGCAGACGTTCATCCGAGCTTCACGGACGTCCACCAGCCGCTTCGGAACCCCGACAACGGAGGGTGTGCGTGCGCCAGCGCCTGTCGTCTGAGCCCGATCGATATCGCGGTCGTCGCCGTGTCCCCACCCCCCCGCGTAGCCGCTACGCGGCCGTCGTCACCACCGCGTTCGTCGGTGCCGGCCTCGTCGCCCTCGGCGCGAGTGCCCTGCCCGACGCCAAGGACGTCAGCCCGTCGGTTCTCGACGAGCTCAAGCAGGCGTCGGTCAGCCAGGACGCCGCAGAGCGTGCGGGCAACGCCGAACGCGCCTCCCGGGACAGCCGTGGCAAGGAAGCGGCCGAGCCCGAGGTCTGGATGCTGCCGCTGCAGGGCTACGACTTCAACTCGCCGTACGGGATGCGTTGGGGCAAGCTGCACACCGGCGTCGACCTGGTCGTCCCCGAGGGCACGCCGTACGTGGCGGTGCACGAAGGGCTGGTCACCAAGGCCGGCTGGTTGGGCGGCTACGGCTACGCGGTGATCGTCCAGCACCCTGACGGCAGCGAGGCCATCTACGGCCACTCCTCCGCGCTCAGCGTCAAGGAGGGGCAGCAGGTCAAGGCCGGCGACCAGCTGGGCCTGGTGGGTCAGACCGGCCACGCCTACGGCACTCACCTGCACCTCGAGCTGCATGTCAAGGGCCAGCCGATCGACCCGGTGCCCTACCTGCAGAAGCGCGGAGTGGACATCAAGCTGCAAGTCGAGGCAATCTACAGCGAGGTAGCCGCGTCCTGACGCTGCGTACCGACCGTTGACCGCCCGGATCTGTCGATCCGGGCGGTTTTTCGTTGCCGGCCGCCGCCCTATGTCTGCCGAATCACAGTGGCGGGTGTGACCGACGGCACCACCCCACATGATCGCTTTTTCGGACAGACCGCTTCTTAGCGCCTCATTTCCGGGCAGCCATCGCTGCGGCCGTTGACCGGCCGCCCGGTCCCGATGCCCCCTCCAGCTCGGTCCGACACCAGTATTTCGAGGTCAAGTGCCCCCTCGACTGTGAAGGTCCGCCGTGCAGGAAGACAGCCCCGTCCAGAACGAGAACACCCCCGACACCATCACCGAACAGCCGCGACGCGCCCGCCAGCGAAACCGCCGCATCGCGCTCGGCGCGGCCGCCCTGGTGGTCCTCGGCCTGGGTGGCGTCGTCGTCGCCACCACCGGCGACGACCGTCCGGCGCCCACCGCCGTCTCGCTCGACGCGCAGTCGCGGGCCGAGGCCGCCAGCCGGGCCGACCGCTCCGACCGCGAGGCGACAGCGCCGGACTCCCCGTCGGCCACGCCCAGCGCGAGCCCGACCGTGAGCCCGTCGGCCACTGCCAGCCCCACGCCGACGAAGAAGGCCACCGCCAAGCCGAAGGCAACGGCGAAGAAGGCTGCGACGAAGACCACGAAGCCCACGGCCGCCTGGGTGAACCCGATGTCGGGTGCCGCGATCACCTCCTGCTACGGGCAACGCTGGGGCACCCTGCACGCCGGTATCGACCTGGCGCTGCCCTCCGGCACGCCCATCCACGCCGCGGCCGCCGGCACCGTCACCAAGGCCGGCGATGCCTACGACGGGTACGGCAACTCCGTCTTCATCGACCACGGCAACGGCTACCTGACCCACTACGCCCACCAGAGCCGGCTCGCGGTCACCGTCGGCCAGAAGGTCAAGGCCGGCCAGGTCATCGGCTACGAGGGCAGCACCGGTGACTCCACAGGCCCCCACCTGCACTTCGAGGTGCACCAGGGCATGTGGAACCAGGTCGACCCCGCGCCGTTCATGCGGGCGCGCGGCGTCGACCTGGGCTGCTGAACGAGCGCACCTCGCAGGTCCGCCTGTTCACGCGACATCATGGAAAGAGTGGCCTCCGGCAGCGCCGAGGCCACTCTTTCCCTGCAATAGCGCGATGCCGGCCGGCCGAGCGGCGGGCAGCCGAGGCCGCCGTGATCAGAGCTTGTCGACAGGGGCGTGCCGCAGCACCAGCCACATGGTCTGGTCACCGAAGTCGATCTGCGCGCGGGCACCCGGGCCGTGCCCCTCGACGGCGAGCACCCGCCCCAGCCCGTAGCGCTGGTGGTTGACCCGGTCACCGGCGGACACCTTCGGCCCCTGCGGCAACTCGCTGGCCGTGGTGAGGCGACTGGCGTCCACGCCGAGCCGCTGGGCCAGTTGCGCCGCCTTCGGCGTACCCCCGGTGAAGGTGCCGCGACCGCCGGGTGCGCGGTCCGCGCGCCCGCCGACGCCGCCGCCACCGCCGGCCCACGAGGTGTACGACCCCTCGGTGCGCTCCCAGCGCACCAGCTCCGGAGGCAACTCCTCCAGGAACCGCGACGGCGGGTTGTAGGACGGCTGGCCCCAGGCCGAGCGGGTCACCGCACGGGAGAGGTAGAGGCGCTGCCGGGCGCGGGTGATGCCGACGTACGCCAGCCGGCGCTCCTCCTCCAGCTCCCGGGTGTCACCGAGCGAGCGCAGGTGCGGAAAGACGCCGTCCTCCAGACCGGTGAGGAACACCACCGGGAACTCCAGGCCCTTGGCGGTGTGCAACGTCATCAGCGTGACCACGCCCTGGTGGTCGGGGTCGTCGGAGGGAATCTGGTCGGCGTCGGCGACCAGCGCCACCTGCTCCAGGAAGCCCGCCACTGTGGCCCGCTCGCCGTCGGCACCGGTCGCTTCGATCCGCTCGGTGTACTCCCGGGCGACGCTCACCAGCTCCTGGAGGTTGTCCACCCGGCCGGCGTCCTGCGGATCAAGGCTCTCCTCCAACTCGGTGAGATAGCCCGAGCGGGTCAGCAGAGCCTCCAGCACCTCTTCCGGGGTGCCGGTCTCGGCCATCTCCCGGGCGCCGTCGAGCAGCGCCACGAAGTCGGCGATGCCGTTGGCCGCCCGGGTGGAGATGCCGGGCGCCTCCCGGGCCCGGCGCAGCGCCGCCCCGAAGGAGATCCGGTCCCGGCTGGACAGCGCCTCGACGCACGCCTCCGCGCGGTCACCGATGCCCCGGCGCGGGGTGTTCAGCACCCGCCGCAGGCTCACCGTGTCGTCGTCGTTCACCACCGACCGCAGGTACGCCAGTGCGTCGCGGACCTCCTTGCGCTCGTAGAAGCGCACACCGCCGACCACCTTGTACGGCAGACCGGCCCGGATGAACACCTCCTCGAAGACGCGGGACTGCGCGTTGGTGCGGTAGAACACGGCGACGTCGCCGGGGCGGGTCTCGTCGGCGTCGACAAGCCGGTCGATCTCCCGGCCCACCCAGTCCGCCTCGGCGTGCTCGGTGTCGGCCACGTAGCCGACGATCCGCTCGCCGTCGCCGGCCTCGCTCCACAGCCGCTTCGGCTTGCGGGAGGTGTTCCTGTCGATCACCGCGTTGGCGGCGTTGAGGATGGTCTGGGTGGAGCGGTAGTTCTGCTCCAGCAGGATCGTCCGCGCGTCGGTGAAGTCCCGCTCGAACTCCAGGATGTTGCGGATCGTCGCGCCCCGGAACGCGTAGATCGACTGGTCGGCGTCACCGACCACGCACAGCTCGGCCGGCGCCAGCCCGTCGGTGCCGGACACCAACTCCTTGATCAGGACGTACTGGGCGTGGTTGGTGTCCTGGTATTCGTCGACAAGCACGTGCCGGAACCGCCGCCGGTAGCTCTCCGCGACGTGCGGGTGGGACTGGAGCAGATGCACCGTCGTCATGATCAGGTCGTCGAAGTCGAGCGCGTGCGCCTCGCGCAGCCGACGCTGGTAGAGCGTGTACGCCTCGGCGAGCGCCCGCTCGTTGGGCCCGCTGGCCCGCGCGGCGAACTGCTCCGGGTCGACCAGCTCGTTCTTGAGGTTGGACACCTGGGCGGCCAGCCCGCGTGCCGGATAGCGCTTCGGGTCGAGGTCGAGCTCGCGGGTGACCAGTTGCATGAGCCGGCGCGAGTCGTCAGCGTCGTAGATCGAGAACGTCGACTTGAGGCCGGCGTGCTCGTGCTCGGCGCGAAGGATGCGGACACACGCGGAGTGGAACGTCGACACCCACATCAGTCGGGCCCGCGGCCCGACAAGGGCGGCGACCCGCTCCTTCATCTCGCCGGCCGCCTTGTTGGTGAAGGTGATGGCGATGATCTCTCCGGGATGCACGTCCCGAGCGGCCAGCAGGTAGGCGATCCGGTGGGTGAGCACCCGGGTCTTACCGGACCCGGCGCCGGCCACGATCAACAGCGGCGAGCCGGCGTGACTGACCGCGTCGCGCTGCGGCCCGTTCAACCCGGCGAGCAGCTCACGCGGGTCGAGGCGGGCTGAGGCCGACCCGGGGCGGTGCGGACGGGCCGGCGCGGACTCCGGCGCGGGCGGGGACGCGGGAATGTCGAAGAGAGGATGCATCGCGCGACAAGTCTATGCCGCCGGCCGGACACTTCCCGACCGCGCCGTCGCCGGGAGCGGGCACCTCTGTCGACGAGCGGTGAGCGCTCCTTTGCCGACGCCTCCGGCTGTGGCAGGGGCCGCCTTTTGCCGCGGAATCCTTGCGCACCCACCGTCGACGTGGGCATACTCGACCGCGTGATCGCTGCGCGTTACTACTTTTACTACGGCACCGGGAGTCCGGCTGCCGTAGGTCGCGCCTGATCGATCAGACCTGCGAAAGCCCCGGGCTCCTGGAGCCCGGGGCTTTTTCGTCCCGGGTTCTGGGCACCGGGCACCACAGCGCGAGAGGTACCCGATGATGACAGACGTGGTGGAGCACAGCAGCGGCCCGACCGTGCCGGAGCCGGACCAGCCCTCGGTCGAGGCCGGCGACACGGCCGGGGCCCGCACCGGCACCGGTACCGGCACCGTGGAGCCGACCGCAGCCGCACGGATCGTGCAGATCAGGGAACGGATCGACGAGATCGACCACGCGTTGATCTCGCTCTGGCAGGAGCGGGCCGCGCTGTCGCAGGAGGTCGGGGTGACCCGGATGGCCTCCGGCGGAACGCGCCTCGTGCTCTCCCGTGAGCGGGAGATCCTGGAGCGCTTCCGAGGTGCGCTCGGCGCGGACGGCACCCAACTGGCACTGCTACTGCTCCGCGCGGGTCGCGGCCCGCTGTGACCACCCCCGGCGTCCCGCCGGGCGCCGGAGGGCACACCGGGTGCCGGTCGGGCGTCTGAGGTCGCACCGGCCCGCTGAGGGGCCACCGGACAGACGAAACCGCCTGCCGGCGTCGTGGTGACGTCGGCAGGCGGTTCCGGTGGCCTGTTACGCCTCGTGGGTGGCGACGATCTCGCGTCGCTCCGCGAAGTGGCAGGCGCTCGGGTGGTCCGAGTCGCGTCGGACCTCCAGCAGCGGGACCTGCTCGGCGCAGACGTCCTGCGCCTTCCAGCAGCGGGTCCGGAACCGGCAGCCCGAGGGCGGGCTGATCGGCGACGGCACGTCACCCGTGAGCCGGATGATCGTCTTGTTGTTCCGCTGCGTCGGGTCCGGCACCGGCACCGCCGAGAGCAGCGCCTGAGTGTACGGATGGGTCGGCCGCTCGTAGATCTCGTCCTCGGTGCCGATCTCGACGATCTTGCCGAGGTACATCACCGCGACCCGGTCCGACAGGTGGCGGACCACCGAGAGGTCGTGCGCGATGAAGACGTACGACAGCCCGAGCTCGCTCTGCAGCTTCTCCAGCAGGTTCATCACCTGGGCCTGGATGGAGACGTCGAGCGCCGAGACCGGCTCGTCGCAGACGATCACCTCGGGGCGCAGCGCGAGCGCGCGGGCGATGCCGATGCGCTGGCGCTGACCGCCGGAGAACTGGTGCGGGTACCTGTTGATGTGCTCCGGGTTGAGGCCCACCAGGTCCAGCAACTCCCGGACCTTCGCCCGGCGGCTGCCCTTCGGTGCCACATCGGAGTGGATCTCGAAGGGCTCGCCGATCAGGTCACCGACGGTCATCCGCGGGTTCAGCGAGGTGTACGGGTCCTGCATGACCAACTGGATCTGCCGACGCAGCCGCCGCAGCGCCCCACCGGAGAGCTTGGAGATGTCCTGGCCCTTGTAGACCACGCTGCCGGCGGTCGGCTTCTCCAGGTTCATCAGCACCCGGGCGAGAGTCGACTTGCCGCAGCCGGACTCGCCGACCACGCCGAGCGTCTCACCAGTACGCAGACCGAACGAGACCCCGTCGACGGCCTTGACCTGACCGACGGTCTTCTTGAACACCACACCCTGGGTGACGGGGTAGTGCTTGACCAGGTCACGGACCTCGAGGATGTTCTCAGACACGGTTCACCAGCTCCTCGGCGAAGTGGCAGGCGCTGGCCCGGGCAGGACCCACCTGCAGCAGCGGGGGGATCTTCTCCCGGCATACCGGCTGAGCCATGGGGCAACGCGGGTTGAACGGGCAGCCCGGCGGAATGTTCATCAGGTTCGGCGGCAGACCCTTGATCGTCCGGAGCTGCTGCCCCTTCTCGTCCATGCGCGGGATCGAGTCGATCAGACCCATCGTGTACGGGTGCGCCGGCTTGGCGTACAGCTCGTACACGTCGGCTTCCTCGACGATCCGACCCGCGTACATGACAGCGATCCGGTCCGCGACGTCGGCGACCACGCCGAGGTCGTGGGTGATCAGGATCATGCCCATCTGCCGCTCACGCTGGAGCTCGGCGAGCAGGTCCATGATCTGGGCCTGCACCGTCACGTCGAGCGCGGTGGTGGGCTCGTCGGCGATCAGCACCTCCGGGTCGAGCGCCAGCGACATCGCGATCATCGCGCGCTGCCGCATACCGCCGGAGAACTGGTGCGGATAGTTGCTGAACCGGCTCTTGGCGTTGGGGATCTTGACCTGGTCGAGCATCTCGATCGCGTGCTTCTTGGCCTCGGCGCGACCCATGCCCCGCCGGACCCGGAACTGCTCGGCGATCTGGAACCCGACGGTGAAGACCGGGTTCAGCGCGGAGAGGGCGTCCTGGAAGATCATCGCGATGCCCTCGCCGCGGATGCGGCGGCGCTCCTCCTGGCCCATGCTGAGCATGTCCTTGCCATGGAAGCGGACCTGCCCACCGGTGACGAAGCCGGGCGGCGTGTCGAGGATGCCCATGATGGTCTGTGCCGTGACGCTCTTACCGGAGCCGGACTCGCCGAGCACGGCAAGGGTCTCCCCCGCGTCGACGTGGTACGTGACCCCGTTGATGACCTTTGCGACGCCGTCCCGGGTACGGAACTCCACCCGCAGGTCGTCGACCTCGAGCAGCCGGCCGGAGGGACGTCCGGATCCGCCGGTTCCCGGCGCGGACTGCTCGGACACGAGAATGTCGGACAACTGGATCTCCCCTAGCGGAGTTTCGGATCGAGGGCCTCGCGGACCGCCTCACCGAGCATCACGAAGCTCAGCACTGCGGTGACGAGGAACGCGGCGGGGAAGAACACCAGACCCGGCGCGACCCGGATGAACTGCTGCCCGTCGCTGATCATGATGCCCCAGGACACCACCGGCGACTTCAGGCCGACGCCCAGGAACGACAGCGTTGCCTCGGCGCCGATGAACGAGCCGACCATGATCGTGCCGTAGACCAGCAGCGGGGCCAGGCAGTTCGGCAGCAGGTGCTTGAGGATGATCCGCCCGGTGCCGGCACCCAGTGCGCGGGCCGCCACGATGTAGTCGGCCTCCTTGGTGGCGAGCACCGAGGAACGCATCAGGCGCATGACGACCGGCCAGCTCAGCACGATCAGGGAGACGGTCACCAGGCCCATGATCTCGGCCTTGCTGTTGCTGGTGCCCGAGCCGTTGAACGTGGTCAGGATGACGATCGCACCAAGCACGAACGGCAGGCCGAAGAAGACGTCGGCGATGCGGCTGAGCAGGCCGTCAACCCAGCCACCGCGGTAGCCGGCGATGATGCCCATGGTGCCACCGACGAGCAGGGTGCCGACCACGGAGAGCACGGCGACCACGATGGAGGCGCGTGCGCCGTAGATGACCCGGGCGTACACGTCGCGGCCCTGCACGTCGTAACCGAACCAGCCGTCGGCGCCCGGCTTGACCAGGCTGCGGGACAGCGCGCCGTTGACCGCGTCGCCCGGGGCGAACAGCGCCGGGAAGGCGGCCATCAGCAGGAAGATCACGATCAGCGTGGACGAGATCCAGAACAGTGGCTTGCGTCGCAGGTCACGCCAGGCGTCTCCGAGCAGGCCACGCGGCTTCTCGTTGCTCTGCGGCGCGCCGGTGGCAGGGGTGCCCGCCTCGGTCGGCTGCGCGGCAGGGGTACTGACGATCGATGCGGTACTCGGGTCACTCATAGCGGATCCTCGGGTCCAGGGCGGCGTAGAGCAGGTCAACCAGCAGGTTCATCACGAGATAGACCAGCACCAGGACAACCACGATCCCTACCACGGTAGCGCTTTCCTTGGTGACGATCGCACGGAAGACCTGGCGCCCGATTCCGTTGATGCCGAAGATGCCCTCGGTGACGATCGCGCCGCCCATCAGGGCGCCGAGGTCGGTGCCGAGCAGGGTGACCACGGGGATGAGCGAGTTACGCAGCAGGTGCACACCCACAACCCGCCGCATCGGAAGGCCCTTGGCGATGGCGGTACGCACGTAGTCGGCACGGCGGTTCTCCGCGATGCTCGTTCGTGCCACCCGCGCGATGTACGCCACTGACGCGCTACCGAGCACGAAGCCCGGCACGATCAGTTCGGAGAGCCGCATCTCGGAGGAGACGGTCGGCTTGATGATGCCCCACTGCACGCCGAGCAGCCACTGGAGCACGAAGCCGATGACGAACACCGGCAACGCGATCAGGAAGAGGGTCGACACCAGAACGAGGTTGTCGAGGAAGCCGTTGCGTCGCAGACCGGTCAGCACGCCGGCGCCGAGGCCGATCACGGCCTCGATGGCGAGCGCCACCAGGGCCAGCTTCAGCGTGTTCGGGTACGACGTGAGGATGATGTCGCTGATCTCGCGCTGCGAGAACGTCTGACCGAAGTCGCCCTGCAGCAGGTTCTTCATGTAGCTGCCGTACTGGACCACGACGTTCTGGTCCAGGTTGTACTTCTCGGTCATGAAGGCGATGTACTGGTCCGGGCAGCGGCGCTCACCGCACTTGCCGGCGAACGGATCGCCCGGAACGGCCCAGACGAGGGCGTAGATCAGGAACGTCGTCCCGATGAAGACGGGCACGAGTTGGAGCAGCCGCCTCAACAGATAACGGCCCATGGGGTGGTCCTCCAGACAGGGGGCGCGTCGGACGGCCGACACGGGGTGACAACGTGCGAGTGCGTGTGGTGACACCCACTCGCGGAACGGCCCCGGGTCGGGCTCACCGGATGTGGCGAGCCCGACCCGGGGTCAGACCGTTCGGATCAGAGCTCGACCGAGGTGATGTCGAGTTCGCCGACGTTGTTCAGCTCGAGCTTCTTGATCTTCTCCGAGTGGCCGGACTGCTGGCCGTAGAAGTAGACCGGGATGCTCGGGACGTCCTTGTCGACCAGCTCGACGGCCTTGGCGAACGCCTCGTGGGAGGCCTCCAGGCTCGGCGCGGCGCTGGCCTGCTTGGCAAGGGCGTCGACCTCCTTGTTGCTGTAGAGGCCGTCGTTCGAGGAACCACCGGTGATGAAGAGCGGGTTGACCCAGTTCTCCACGTCCGGGTAGTCCTGCTGCCAGGCGGCGCGGTACAGGCCGGTCATCTTGTGGGCGTTGATGTTCTGGCGGAAGACCGCGAAGGTCGGCACGCCCTCAGCCCGAGCCTCGATGCCGAGGTTGGTCTTGATCTGCTGGGCAACGGCGTCCATCCAGTCCTTGTGGCTGGAGTCGGCGTTGTAGTAGAGAACCATCTCGCCACTGAAGCCACCGGCCTCGGTGAGCAGCTGCTTCGCCGTGGTCGGGTCGAACTTGCAAGCGGTGCAGTTACCCGGCTTGGCGCCCGGGGTCAGCGGGTTGGCCCAGCTGTCGGCCGGCTTGCGGGTACCGAAGAAGATCTTGTCCGAGATCTCCTGCCGGTTGATCGACAGCGACACGGCACGACGCAGGCGCGCGTCCTGGAAGCGCTTGTCGTAGATCGGGAACGCGATGAACGCGGTCGACGGCGTGACGGTCGACAGGCCCCGGTCACCGAGGTCGGTCTTCCACTTGTCACCGGCGAGCGCCGAGGTGGGGACAACCTCCATGAAGTCGAGGTTGTTCGCCAGCAGGTCGTTGTAGGCCGCCGTCTCGTCCTGGTACAGCTTGACGTCGACGTCCTTGATCTTCATCTTGTCGCGCAGGTTGTAGTCATCGAAGCGCGTGAGCTTGATGAGGACGTTGTCGTCCCACGACACGAACTTCACCGGGCCGTTACCGATCGGCTTCTTGCCGAACTCTTCGGGCTTCATGGTGAAGAAGGCGTCCGGCAGCGGCATGAAGGCGCTGTAGCCGAGCTTGGTCGGGAAGACCGCGGTCGGGGCCGCCAGGGTGACCTCGAAGGTCTGGTCGTCGACGACCTTCAGGCCGGACATCTCCTTGGCCGTCGGCTCCGGGGCCTTCTGCGGGCCGTCCGGGCCGTCCGGGTCCGAGGTGTAGGTCTTGTCGAAGCCGTCGATGTCCGAGAAGAAGGTGCCGTTCTGCGCACCGTTCGGGGAGTAGGCGGCCCAGTTCCAGGCGTCGACGAAGTTCTTCGCCTTCACCTCGGTACCGTCGTGGAACTTGGTACCCTTCTTGATCTTGATCGTGAAGACCTTGGAGTCCTTGGTGTCGATGGACTCGGCCAGCGCGTTGCGCGGGGCCCCACCGTCGTTCGGGTACTCGACCAGGCCGGTCCACAGCCAGTCGATGACCTTGCCACCGCCGGTCTCCGTGGTGTTGGACGGGACCAGCGGGTTCTCCGGCTGGACGCCGTGGATGACGATCGAGCCGTCCTTGCTGGTGGCGGCGTCGCCGTCACCGTCACCGCTCGAGCAACCACTCGCGACAAGCGCGGCAGCCGCGCTGAGCGCGATCGCGCTCGTCGCCCGCTTCGAGACTCTCATTCCGAGGGGCCTCCTCTTTCTAACCTGGTTCCGTCGTGGGTTTCACGCACGTTTTGGGGGTGACACCGCCCGACCACCTCGGGGCGGAGGTCGCCGGGACCACAGGGAAGCTGGGGACACCCCTGATGTTCCGATCCGCCGGGCTCCTCACCCGACGGGGCACGACTCTACGCAGGCATCACGACCACGAATCGCCGGGAAACAGCGGAGGTCGTGGTCGCGAGCCGTGCGGAGTGCCCTACACCGAGGGTGAGGTGCTGCCACTGTGACACCTACCTGCCGGTTCCGTGAAGGTGCCGTTATCAAGACGTTAGTTGCCCGCCACGTTGCCGATACTTGAAAAATGATCATAAAGTCGACCAACCAAACAGCTCTGACCAGGAGAAACGTGGCTAGCCGGACGCCGCCGCGCGACCTGGGATCGGGCGTTCTGTGAGCTTTCCCGCGTCCAGTCGCGGCGCATTCGACGTCAGCGCGCAGCCCTGCTAACTGACCATCCGGACGATGTCGCCGTCGTCTGCACGGGTGCCATCACCGGCTGGGCGGATGAAGACGCCGAGGTCGACTGTCTGATCATCAGCGGCGGCAGCGCCGCCGCCCTCGATCGACGCCCGCAACCGAATTACCTCCACCGGGGCGTCGCCCAGCAGCCGGGGCCATGGCCGTCACGGGCGCAGAAGACATCGACCGGAGCCGTCATCGTCACGAGCGCGGAAGACATCGGCCCCGGCACCGCGAGAGCGGGCCGGGGCCGAAGGTGAAACAGGCAGGACGGATCACACCAACCGACGGTCCGCCGCCCAGCGGGAGAGTTCGTAGCGGTTGGACATCTGGAGCTTGCGCAGCACGTTCGACACGTGCGTCTCCACCGTCTTGATGGAGATGAACAGCTCCTTGGCGATCTCCTTGTACGCATAGCCCCGCGCCAGCAGCCGCAGCACCTCCCGCTCCCGGTTGGTGAGCTGGTCCAGCTCCGGGTCGGCCACCGGCGCGTCCGGTCGGGCCGCGAAGGCGTCCAGCACGAACCCGGCCAGCCGTGGGCTGAACACCGCGTCACCGTCGGCCACCCGGCGGATCGCCGCCGCAAGCTCGTCCGGCGAGATGGTCTTCGTGACGTACCCCCGGGCACCGGCCCGGATCAACCCGATCACGTCCTCCGCGGCGTCGGACACGCTCAGCGCCAGGAACTTGACCTGCGGGTGGCTGCGCCGCATCGCCTCCAGCACCGCGCGGCCACCGCCGTCGGGCATGTGCACGTCGAGGAGCACCACGTCCGGCCCGACGGCGGCGATGCGGGTGACGGCCTCGGCCACGGTGCTCGCCTCGCCCACCACCTCCACGTGGGCGCCCAGCTCCGCGCGTACGCCGGCACGGAACATGGCGTGGTCGTCCACCAGGAACACCCTCAGCCGCTCGGGGCGGGTGTTCGCCGGGTCCAGGTGCTCCGCCGGCTGCTCGGACATGGTCATTTGTTCCTCTCCGCTGCGGACGAGTCCCGGGAGATCGGCAGGATCAACCGGACCTCAGTCCCCTCCCCCGGACCGGACCGTATTTCGGCCCGTCCGCCGTGCCGCTTCATCCGCCCGATGATCGAGCCGCGTACGCCGTGCCGGTGGTCCTCCACGGTATCCGGGTCGAAGCCCGCGCCCCGGTCCCGGACGAAGACGCTTACCTGGTCGGGCTCCACCTCGGCGTAGAGCGACACGGTCTGCACGCCGGCGTGCCGTGCGGCGTTCACCAGTGCCTCCCGCGCGGCGGCGACGAGCGCGCCGACCCGCTCGTCGGTCTCCCGGTCCCCCACCACGACCGTCTCCACGGTGATGGCGAAGGTGTCCTCGACCTCGGCGGCGGCCTGCTCCAGGGCGGCGGCGAAGCGCTCGTTCGGCGACGCGGTGGGCTTGTAGAGCCAGTTACGCAGCGAGCGTTCCTGCCCACGGGCCAGCCGCTGCACCGTCTTGACGTCACTGGCGTTGCGCTGGATCAGGGCCAGCGTGTGCAGCACCTGGTCGTGCACCATCGCCGCCAGCTCGGCCCGTTCCTGCTCGCGGATGCGGCCCTCCCGTTCCGAACGGAGCTGGCTGTACGTGCGCCACAGCACCGGCGCCGCGACCACACCGACCCCGGCCAGACCGACCAGCGCGAAGATCACGCCGTTGATCACCGCGTCGAAGTTCTGCGCCGGCGAGTACACGGCCGCGACGCCGATGATGCCGACCGCGACAAGCACCCCGCCGCCGATGAACCGGAGGACGAAGGCCCGCCGGTCACTCTCCTCGACGACCGCGCCGAGCCAGGGCACCGGCATGGTGTCGCCCCACTGCCGCCGCCGCTCGGGCGCGGACTGGTGCCAGATGACTCCCGCGCCGACCGCGATGATCGCCACCAGCCAGCCGGCGGTACCGGCCGCCCCCACCGAGTCGAAGACCATCACCTGAATCAGCAGGACGCCGAGCCCGATCCCGACGAACGGCAGAAGCTGCCCCACGTCGCGCCGAGGTGGCACGGCGGTGTCACCGGGCCGCAGCGGCACCACCGCCCAGAACGCCGCGTAGAGCAGCAGGCCGAGACCGCTCAGTCCGAGCAGCACCATGAAGGCGACACGCACCCGCAGCACCGAGATGCCGAGGTGGTCGGCGATGCCGGCGGCGACCCCGGCGGCCATCCGATGCTCGGGTGCGCGGTAGAGGCGCGGTGGCGTGGTCACGGTGCTGATCGGAGGCTCCCTGGTCACGGTGTGGTGGGCGGCGAGGTCGGTGCGTCCGATCGTCACACGCTGCGGTGTCCCACGACCACGGGGAGCCCCCCGACATTCCGGCCGCCCGGATCTCAGGGTGGGGTCAGGGTCGGGTCCTGAGGTCGCTCGGGCGCAGCGGGCAGCAGGATCGAGGTATGACCGAGGAAGCTGCCCCGTCGCCCCGCCCCGGGTCGTCACCGCCGGGCGGTTCAGCACCGCCCCCACCAGCCACGACACCCGCCGGCTGGGCCGAGCCCACCACGTTCGGCCCGCCCACCGGCGCCGGCCCGACCGGCGGGCCACCACCGGGCGCCCCGTCCGGCACGTATGAAACCGCCGGCCCTCAGCCAGGCGGCACGGGCCATCAGCCCGCTGGCGGCGGCTACCCGCCGGGCGCGACCGGCCCCGGGCCCGCTGCCGGGTTCGCGGCCGGCACGGGATACGGACCCGGGTACGGAGCGGGCGGAGGCCCCGGCACGCCGCCGCCCGGGCCGGGAGGACCGTCCGTCGGCCCACTGGGGGGCAACGGCTTCACCTCGCGGTACGGCCTGGTCCGGCCCCGCGACGGCCGCTACCTGGCGGGCGTCTGTGCGGCGATCGGACGGGCCACCAACACCGATCCGGTGCTCTGGCGGGTGCTGCTGGCTGTCCTAGGCTTCTTCGGCGGCATCGGCATCCTCGTGTACGTCGCCGCCTGGCTGATCATCCCGAACGAGGGCGACACCGCGTCCCCGGTGGAATCCATGCTGGGCCGCGGCCGTTCCAGCATGTCGCCGGTGACCGTCATCGTGCTGAGCATCCTGGTCGCGGCAAGCTTCGGCTACATCGTCACGGACGCATTCCGCGCGGTCCTGCTCGGCGTGGCCATCCTGATCGGCGGCGCGCTGCTGCTCAACCGAGACGGCCGGGGGCCACAGCCCGGCACTCCGGTTGGTACCCCGCCCGGCCCGTCCGGCGCTCCACCCGGGCCGGTCCCGCCGGTTGCCTGGCCGGCCCCGGCGCACGGTGCGGCACCGCCCGCCGGCCCGCTCGCGACGGCACCGCTGGCCGGCGGCGACCCGGCGTACGCCACCGTGGCGGCACCCGAACCACCGACCCTCCCCGCCTACGCGGCCCAACCCTCGACCGCCGCACAATCCGCGACCGTGCAGCCCACGACCGGCCAACCGACGGCCAAGCAGCCGGCGTACGAGCAACCGGGGTACGAGCAACCGGGGTACGAGCAACCGACCGAGCAGCCGGTGTACGAGCAACCGACGACCGAGCAGCCGGTGACCGGGCAGCCGGTGACCGGGCAGCCGGTGACCGGGGCGCCTGCCGACTCGACGGCTCCTCAGCCGGCGGGCTTGTCGGCTCCCGCGCCGACCTGGCCCAGCACCTCGCCGACCTGGCCCAGCACGGGCACGCCGAGCACCGGCACGTCAAGCGCCAACTGGCCGTCGGCTCCGGTGACCGGCGCACCGACCGGTCACCGGAGCGCGGCGACACCGGGCGGATACCGTCCACCGTTCGCGCCGCACGGCCCGTACGCTTCGGCGACTCCGGCCGCGTCCCCCCCGCCCAAGCCACCGAAGCCGCCGAAGCGGCCCCGGGAGCGTTCGCCGCTCGGCGCGGTGACCTTCTCGCTGATCTTCCTGGCCCTCGGCCTGGTCGGTCTGCTCGACCTGCTGGACGTCTTCACCTTCGGCGCGTCGGCGTACTTCGCGGCGGCGCTGGCAACGGTGGGGCTGGGGCTGTTGGTCGGCACCTGGTTCGGCCGGGCCCGCTGGCTGATCGCACTCGGTCTGGTGACCGCAGCCGCGCTGGGAACGGCGACGATCGCCGAGTCCTACGACCGGATCCGCGGCGTCGACGGCGCGGTCACCTGGGCACCTACCACACATCGTGACCTCGCGAACCGGTACGAGAACAGCTTCGGCGACGCCGTGCTCGACCTGCGGGGGATCGACTTCACGAAGCAGGAGAGCGAGGTGACCGTGCAGGTCAACTTCGGTCACGCGACAGTTGTCGTTCCCCCCAACGTGGACGTGACGACGGTGGCCGACGTCAACGCGGGCGACGCCATCATCTTCGGCAAACGCTCCGGCGGGCTGGACGGCGAGCTACGGGAGTCCACCGACCTCGGTGCGGACGGCGCCGGCGGCGGAGCACTGCGCCTGTACATCCATGTCAACGCCGGCAACCTGGAGGTGACCCGATGAAGGCTCACCGCACGGATCTGGTCTCGTTCGCCTTCGGGCTGCTCTTCCTGGCCCTCTCGGCATGGTGGCTGCTCGCCCAACTGCTCGGTCTCGTGCTGCCGCCGGTGGGCTGGTTCCTGGCCGGCGCGCTGATCCTGATCGGCGTTTTCGGACTGGTCGGCGCGCTGCGCTCCGGCCAGTCGGGGCGCCCGACGCCGGACGACGTCGCGCCGACCACAGCCGGCACCGAGCCCGGGGAGCCGACCTCCGGGGCACCCACCCTGACCTTCGGCTCGACGCCGACCTGGGACATTCCCCCGGCCCGATCGATGCCGGAGGCCCCGGCCTGGGACGCTTCCCCATCTCGGCCGATGCCCGAGACCCCCGCCTGGGACGCTTCGCCGGCTCGACCGATGCCGGAGGTCCCCGCCTGGGACGCTTCCCCGGCTCGACAAGCGGCGGAGTCTCCGACCGCAGAGTCGCGGACGCCGACGTCGACCCTGGAACCGTCGACGGCGGACATGATCCACCCCGCTTGGCTGGCCCACTCGGCGACGGAACCGGAACCACCGACGGCGGCGGCGGAACCGTCGACGGAGGCAGAGCCGCCGACGGAGACGGCAGGTGCGCCGGTCTCCGGTCCGCCCGGTGCTGACGAGCCGACAGGGGTCGACCTCCGGCAGCCCGACGTCGACCCGACAGATGAGCGGGAGGGTCGGCAGCCGAAATCGTGACAGTGGTGTCACCGCCGACCGCACTGCCGCACCACCACGGCAGTGCGGTCGGCGCGCGCAGGCGCATATGCTGGCCGCTGGAGAGATTTCGCCTCCGCCGGCCGGCCCGTCCCGCCGTGACGGCCCCGCCGCGATTCCCGTCTCTACCCCCGTCAGGAGCCCGCCCGACATGACGCAGTCCCCCGCCGTGCGTACCACCGGCCGGTCCGGTCCGGTCCGCATCGGCGAGCGAGCCGCCCGTACGCTCGTGACCGAGCTGGCCCGGATGAACGACCCCAAGGCCGCCCTGCTGGTCGGCGCCAGCCCGGAGTCCGCGGTGCTGGCCGCGGCCATCGAGGCACTGCTCCCCGGTGACCAGCTCACAGTGGTCCCCGCCGAGGCGTCCGACGCCACAGCGCTCCGCGAGCACGTCACCGCCCAGGGCCGGTGGGTCGCCGACCGGGTACGCGTGGTCGACTCGCTGCCCGAAGCGGAGGCCGCCGCGGTGGTCATCGCCGGCGAGGCGTTCACCGGCACCGCCGAGGAGACCCGCAGCGCCATCGACGGGCTGGCCAAGCACCTGACCGACGGCGCGGTGCTCAGCGTCGCCACCCCGGCGACACCGGGCCGGACCACCGGCGCCGCCGCCGAACTGGCCCGGCAGGACGCCCTCTACGGTGTCGGCGCCGACCTCGTGGTGCGCAACGTGCCCCCGGTGCGCGTCTACCGGCTGCGTTTCACCACTGCCGCTCCCGCTGCGGCCGACCGGCTGGCTCCGGCGTACCGGCCGTCGAGTGTGCCGCTGGTCCGAGGCATGCACATCGACTCCAACGGTGTGGCCGCGGCGGGCATCACGCTGGGCCTGGCCGCACTGGCCCGGGTGGCGCGTCCGTCCTCCAAGCTGTGGCTGCTGCCGGCACTGGCCGCAGGGCCGGTCGCCGCGTTCTTCCGCGACCCGGAGCGGGACGTACCGGAGGATTCGAACGCCGTGGTGGCAAGCGCGGACGGCAAGGTCCTGTCGGTGCAGCGACTGTACGACGAGCGGTTCGGCGACGCCGAGTGGCTGCGCGTCGCGGTGTTCCTGTCGGTGCTGGACGTGCACGTCAACAGGTCTCCGGTCGCCGGCAAGGTGGTCGACTACTTCGTGGCCGACGGCGGTTTCGTCAACGCGATGAAGCCGGACGCCGAGCACAACGTCGCCGCGTACACAGTGCTGGACACCAGCCACGGCACGGTGGTCGTCGCGCAGCGGACCGGCCTGATCGCCCGGCGGATCGTGCAGCGCGCGCCGATCGGCGCGCTGCTGGCCAAGGGCGAGCGCTTCGGGCTCATCCGGTTCGGCTCGCGGACGGACGTCTACCTGCCGGCCGACGCCGCCGAGCCGCTGGTCGGGCCCGGCGACAAGGTCGTCGGCGGCTCCACGGTCATCGCCCGCTGGCGCTGACCCACGACGAGCGAAACGGGGCGCCGCTGTCAGCGGCGCCCCGTTTCGTGTGCTCGGATGTTTCGGGTGATCGGGGGGTCAGGCGGTGCGACGCTGGCGCAGCCAGAGCACCGGCCCGCTGACCAGGTAACCCACCACGATCAGGACGAACGTGAGCTGGACGTCGACAAGCGCGCCGACCACCGGGGCCAGCCACAGCCACGGCGGCAGCTTCATCAGGCGGGCGAGCTTGGCGTACGGGAAGCTGGACACCATCGCGAAGGCGAGCAGAGCCACCCCGGCGACCAGCACGGGGCCGGACACCGGCACGCCGATCGCCACTGTCACGGCGAGCACCGCCGCCGCCATCGTGGTGGGGACGCCGGAGAAGAACCGGCCGTCCTTCGGCGAGACGTTGAAGCGGGCCAGCCGGATCGCGGCACAGGCTGCGACCAGTGCGCAGGCCACCGCGGCCGCAGCCGTCGGAGCGGAGCCGGCGAGCGACGCGTAGACCACAACGGGTGCCGCGAGGCCGAACGAGCACATGTCGGCGAGCGAGTCCATCTGGGCGCCGAACGGGCTGGCCACGCCGAGCCGGCGAGCCAGAGCGCCGTCGAGACCGTCGAAGGCGACGCAGGCGATCAGGCAGAGCGCGGCAATCTGCACCTCACCCTGCATGGCCAGGAAGATCGCCAGCATGCCGAGCATCAGGCTGGCCAGCGTGCAGGCGTTGACCAGGGCGAACTTCATCCGGCGGGCGACAGTGCGCTCGCCGGGCAGCAGCGGGATCGTGCCGGACGACGCCTCGTCGGCGTACGCGGTGGGCGGCAGTGCCGGGCTGACCGGCGTCACCGCCTCGATCTCCGCCCGGCTGGCGGCAAACGACTGCCGGTTGAGCCGGTCCAGGCCGTAGCGGCGACGCTGCCGCTCGGCGTACCGGTGCTCGGGCAGCGCGAGGTCGGTGGGTCGCAGGTCGCCGTCGCGGCGGCCCACGCGAACCAGAAGCACCTGGCGGGCGAACGTGCTGCTGCGGCGCAACCGGCCCGCCCAGCGACGCCCAGCGGGGCGCGGACTGTCAGTCGTACGACGCCGGCGCCATGGGGCTCTCGGCACGTTTCCTCCATCACCGGATCGGCTTACCGCCGTGAGGGCGGGTGTCCGGTCATCTAGTGCCGGACCTTGCGTGGGCCCGGCAGCCGTTCTGCGGAGTACACCATCGCATAGGGGAATGTGGCTTGGCGATAGCTGCCGGCGGTACTTGTAGGCTTAAACCGCACGAATCGCTGTCTTATTCCCATCCTGGGCCTCATCGCCCGTTTCCTCCATCATTCCCACCTCTGACTGTACCGGAGGGTCACCATCTCGGCTCGCCGAGCGGAGGGCTATCGACCCAGCTGTCCGATTGCCATCGCCGCAACCCCGGTCAACGACAGGCCGGAGATCTCGGCCCGGGTGAACCAGCCGGCCCTGGCAGTCGAGCCGCCAGCGGATTCCGTCACCACCGCGTCGGTAGGTACGTCCACGAGCACCCGATAGATCACCCGAACGCCGTGCCAGTCCAGTGGACGGCCTTCCGGGCCGAGCGCGGCGGGATTGTGCAGGTTGTCCACCCCGAGCAGTTCCACCACCCGACCCAGCTGACCGCACTCCTCGACCAACTCACGGAGCAGCCCTGTGGTCGGCTGCTCGCCGTGATCGGTGCCGCCACCCGGCAGGTGCCACTTGCCGGCCCCCGGGTAGCCGGGGGCGATCTGGGTGAGCAGGATTCGCCCGGCCGGATCGGTGACAAGCCCGTACGCCCCGAAGCGGAGGCGGCGGTCGGCGTTCGGGGCCGGATCGGGCGGCGGCACCCGGGGAAGACCGGCGGGCAGAGGTGACACCGGCAGCCCGAGCATCTCGGCGGTGAACGGCATCAGCGGTAGGGCCGCCGCCTCATCGGGACTGAACCAACCCAATTCGTCGCTGCCACCGGCGGGCTCGGACCGAAGGTCACCACCCGTCGCCTCGACCTCGAAGACCAGCCGGTCGGTGTGCGTCCTGACATCGGCGTCGGGGAAGCTGGCCACATCGGCGACGGCCGCGCGGATCGCGCCCACCGCGACGGTCAGCCCGGTCCCCACAGCGAACTCGCGCTCGACAGCCCGGGCCGGGTGCTCAGCGTGCTCGACCCCGCCCCCGGGAAACTGCCACACCCCCGGACACGGGGAGTTCTCCGACCCGCGCGCCAGCAACACCCGCCCGCGCTCGTCCCGCAGCACTCCGTACGCCCCGACCTGTCGCCACTCCCGCACCTGCCCGCTCCCCCGCCCACGCGCTTCCCGCCCACCCGCCAATGTCATCGATCATGAGGTTAGCGGGGCCGGGACAGACATATCACCCCGTCAACCTCATGATCAACGGCGCAGGGCGGGGGCAGGGCGGGGGCAGGGCGGGGCGCAGGGCAGGGGCGGGGCGCAGGCGGTCAGGTCAGGCGGGCTGCTTGCACCGCTTCTGCTGTCACCTCGGTGAGGCGGTCGGTGGGGAGGGCACCCAGCTCGTCGCGGCCGAACCAGCGAGCCTCGCAGGTGGAGCCGCCCACGTCGGCGATGGTCAGCGGGTTGGGCTGGTCGACGACCACGCGGTAGAAGGCGCGGACGCCGTGCCAGTCGATCGGGTAGCCCTCCGGGCCGAGCGAGGCGGCGTCGCGGTGGCTGGCCACACCGAGCAACTCGACGAGGCGACCGGTCTGGCCGGTCTCCTCGACCAGCTCACGGATCAGCGCCGCGCCGGGCTGCTCTCCGTAGTCGGTGCCACCGCCGGGCAGGTGCCAGCAGCCGGCGCCCGGGTAGCCGTCGGAAACCCGGGTGAGCAGCACCCGACCGGCCGGGTCGGTGCACACGGCGTACGCGGCGAAGCGCTGCGCCCGGTGCAGCCCGTCGGGGCCGGGAACCGCGTAGAAGGAGGGGAACTCGGGTGCCTCGTCGGGCACCACGTCGGCCGAGGAGGCGGGCAGCCCGAGGGCACGCGCTGTGAACGAGCGCAGCGGCAGCAGACGCGCCTCGTCGAGGGTGTACCAGCGGGCCAGGTCGGTGGGGCGATCGCCAGCCCGGTCGGCGAGCGTCCCGCCGCGCACCGCGACCCGGTAGATCAGCCGGTCGGTGTGGATGGTGATGCCACGCTCAGGCAGTGCCCGCATGTCGGCGAGCACGTCGGCCAGGCCCGCCACGGCGACGGACAGGCCCGTCTCGGCCGCGGTCTCGCGGACCACAGTGTGGTTGGGGTCCTCGCCGTGGTCGACCGCCCCGCCAGGCAGCGACCAGGTGCCGGGGGTGCCGGAGCGCTCCGATGCGCGGACCAGCAACACTCGGCCGTCTGAATCAGCACAAACTGCGTATGCCGCGATCCTGCGAAGCGGCTCCAGCATGGTGGTCACGGAAGCAAATTCTCCCCGGGTCGGGTTACCGGAACGGAAAAGAGTCGGATTCCTGACTTTATGGCCTCGCTCAGGGATCGGTCAGGGTAAGGATCCGGGCGGTCACCGAGGTCGGACAGGGCGCCAGCGCGGACTGTGGAGGCATGACAACCACCGCCACTCCCCGCGCCCCGTACAAGCAGCTCCGGCGACCCACGACCGACCGCATGGTGGCAGGTGTCGCCAGCGGTCTCGGTCGCTACTTCGACGTCGACCCCACACTGGTCCGGGTGATCTTCGCGGTCACCGGTCTGCTCACCGGCGGGCTGGCGCTGTTCGCGTACCCGATCATGTGGTTCCTGATGCCCGAGGAGCCCACAAGCGCGCCCGCGTGGCCGCACCCGGCGGGCACCGCGCCGCAGGGTCCGCCCACCATGGGCGGCCAGCAGGGGTACGCCCCGACGCAGCCCTACCCGCCGACGGCCCCGCCTAGCGCGACGACGACCCTGCCGAGCATGCCGCCGTCGACCCCGCCCAGCATGCCGCCGGCGGCCTGAGCGGCGCTCACTCCCACTCGATGGTGCCCGGCGGCTTGCTGGTGACGTCCAGCACCACCCGGTTGACCTCGGCCACCTCGTTGGTGATCCGGGTCGAGATCCGGGCGACCACCTCGTAGGGGAGGCGCGACCAGTCGGCGGTCATCGCGTCCTCGCTGGAGACCGGGCGCAGCACCACGGGATGCCCGTAGCTGCGCCCGTCACCCTGCACGCCGACGCTGCGGACGTCGGCGAGCAGTACCACCGGGAACTGCCACACGCCCCGGTCGAGCCCTGCCGCGGTCAGCTCCTCACGGGCGATCAGGTCGGCACGGCGCAGCAGGTCGAGCCGCTCCTGGTCGACAGCGCCGATGATGCGGATGGCCAGGCCGGGGCCGGGGAACGGGTGCCGCCAGACCATCGCCTCGGGCAGACCGAGTTGCAGGCCGAGCGCCCGGACCTCGTCCTTGAAGAGCGTGCGCAGCGGCTCGACAAGCGCGAACTTCAGGTCCTCCGGCAGACCGCCGACGTTGTGGTGGCTCTTGATGTTGGCGGTGCCGGTGCCGCCGCCGGACTCGACGACGTCCGGGTAGAGGGTGCCCTGGACCAGGAACTCCACGTCGCCGTGGGAGGCGATCTCGCGGGCGGCGGCCTCGAAGACCCGGATGAACTCCCGCCCGATGATCTTGCGCTTCTGCTCCGGGTCGGTCACCCCGGCCAGCGCGCCCAGGAACCGGTCCGCCGCGTCGACCACCTTGAGCTTGATGCCGGTGGCCGCCACGTAGTCCTTCTCCACCTGCTCGGCCTCGCCCGCGCGCAGCAGGCCGTGGTCGACGAAGACGCAGGTGAGCTGGTCACCGACGGCCTTGTGCACGAGCGCGGCGGCGACAGCCGAATCCACCCCGCCGGACAGGCCGCAGATGACCTCCTTGTCGCCCACCTGGGCGCGGATCCGGGCCACCTGCTCGTCGATGATGTTCTCGGGCGTCCAGGTCGGCTCGATCCCGGCGATCTCGTACAGGAAGCGCTGGAGCATCTCCTGGCCGTGCGCGGTGTGCCCGACCTCCGGGTGGAACTGCACACCGGCCCGGCGACCGGCCAGATCCTCGAACGCCGCCACCGGCGCGCCGGCCGACTCGGCGGTCACCGTGAAGCCCTCCGGGGCCTCGGTGACGCAGTCGCCGTGGCTCATCCACACCGGCAGGTCGGCCGGCAGGTCACGCAGCAGCACGCCCGGCTCGAGGAGGCGGGGGCGCAGCGGCGTGCCGCCGTACTCACGGTTGCCGGTCTTCGCGACGGTGCCGCCCAGCGCCTGGGCCATCGCCTGGAAGCCGTAGCAGATGCCGAAGACCGGAACGTCGGACGTGAACATGCCGGCGTCGATCTGCGGGGCGTCCGGCGCGTAGACGCTGGACGGGCCACCGGAGAGGATGATCGCGGCAGGGTTCTTCGCAAGCATCTCGGCGACCGGCATCGAGTGCGGCACGATCTCGGAGTAGACCCTCGCCTCGCGAACCCGGCGTGCGATGAGCTGGGCGTACTGGGCTCCGAAGTCCACCACGAGGACTGGGCGAGGCAGGCTCATGTGCACAAAGCCTACCCAGGACCACCTCCACCCGTGCCACCGGCACGCCGTCCACCGCGGCCTCCCGCGATCTTGCACTTGCTGCCTCGACAAAATTCGCACATGCCGCGTAAGGGCGACCGAAACTGCAAGATCGACGAGATCAGGAGGTGGGGCGCAGAGCTGCGGGGGCGCTTGGCGGGACTGCCGGGTTGTTCGGGGGTACGGGCGGGAGCCTGCGGTACGGGGTGCCGAGGGGCGGGCGGGGGTCCTCGTCGCCCTTGTTCGGCCAGAAGGACATCGCCCGCTCCGCCTGCGCGGTGATCGTCAGCGAGGGGTTCACACCGAGGTTGGCCGAGACCGCGGCCCCGTCCACCACGTGCAGCCCTGGGTGGCCGTACACCCGGTGCCAGGGGTCGATCACCCCGTCGGCAGGGGTGGCGCCGATCGCCGCCCCGCCCAGGATGTGCGCTGTCACCGGAATGTCGAACGGCTCGGTGACCGAGCCGCCGGGCGTACCGCCGATCTCGTCGGCGAGCAGCCGGGCGGCGGTGTTGCCGGCCGGGATCCAGGTCGGGTTCGGCGCGCCGTGGCCGGGGCCGGTGACCAGCCGGCGGCCGAACACGCCCCGCCGCCGGCGGGTGGTCAGCGAGTTGTCCACCGACTGCATCACCAGGGCGATCACCGTCCGTTCCGACCAGCCGCGCACCGACAGCATCCGGGCGGCCAGCCTCGGCTGGCGCGCGATGCTGCCCAGCCAGCGCCGGACCCGGTGCGGGCCACCGTCGACAAGCAGCGACTGGAGCAGCCCCATGGCGTTGGAGCCGCGCCCGTAGCGGACCGGCTCGATGTGGGTCTGCGGGTCGGGGTGGAACGAGCTGGTGATCGCCACCCCGTCGGTGAAGTCCAGCCCTTCGGACCGGGCCTGCTGGCGGGCCACCGAGGCGCCCAGGATCGCCTCCGAGTTGGTCCGGGTCAGCTCGCCGACGCGGGCCGAGAGCTTCGGCAGCACGCCGTCGTCCCTCATCGCGTGCAGCAGCCGTTGGGTGCCCAGCGCCCCGGCGGCGAACACCACCTCGTCGGCGTGGATCACCTGACGGCGGTGACGCACCCAGGCGCCGGTGCGGACGGTGTGCACGTCGTACCCGCCGCCTGCCGCCGGTTTGACGGCGGTCACGGTAGTCAGTGGGTGCACCGTGACACCCAGCCGCTCGGCGAGCCACAGGTAGTTCTTCACAAGCGTGTTCTTGGCCCCGTGCCGGCAGCCGGTCATGCACCCACCGCAGTGCGAGCAGCCGGTGCGCTCCGGGCCGGCGCCACCGAAGTACGGGTCGGCAACCCGCTCGCCGGGCCTACCGATGTGCACACCCACCGGGGTGGCGTGGAAGGTGTGCCCAACCCCCATCCGCTCGGCCACCGCCCGCATGGCGCGGTCCGCGCCGGTGTCCACCGGGTACGTGGTGACGCCGAGCATTCGTTTCGCCTGGTCGTAGTGTCGGGCCAGCTCGTCGCGCCAGTCGGTGATGTCCCGCCACTGCGGGTCGGTGTAGAAGGCCGGCAGGGGTTCGTAGAGGGTGTTCGCGTAGACGAGCGATCCGCCGCCCACCCCGGCGCCGGAGAGCACCAACACCCCGTTCCCGGAACGCCGGTCGGCGGGGCGGAGCAGGGTGAGCCGCTGGATGCCGTAGCAGCCCAGCTTCGGCGCCCACAGGAACCTGCGGAACCGCCAGGACGTCTGCGGGAACTCGTCGTCGGCGAAGCGCCGGCCGGCCTCCAGCACGCCGACCGTGTAGCCCTTCTCGGCGAGGCGGAGCGCGGTGACGCTGCCACCGAACCCGGATCCGATGACGAGCACGTCATACCGCATACACGCATCATTACTCGCGAGTAGCGCTCGCGCTAGCGGCAGTTTTCGCGCGACCATGCTCCGGCCAACCGACCCGGAGCCGTCCGGCCGCAACCCGGAGCACCCGTCGGAGCGTTGTTCCGATACGGGGAAGGAAGCAGAGATGGTTCTGGGGTCGATGGCACCGCGCCGACGGTGGTTGTTGTTCGGGTTGACCGCCCTGGCGATCGTGGCTCTTGTCGTGGCCGGGACGGTGGTCATCAACCGGCTGGCCGGTGACGACACGCCACAGCGCGCGGCGCCGGCGGCCGGTTCGCCGAGCCCGTCGCCGGTCAGCACGCCCACCCCGAGCCCCACCGGTCCGCCGCCGGGCGCCGACATCACCGGCCCGCTGAACCTGCTGCTGGTCGGGGTCGACACCCGTGTCAGCGTGCCCGGCTGGGAGCCGCACTCCGACGCCGTACTCGTGCTGCACGTACCGAAAGGGCTGGGTAAGGCGTACCTCTTCTCCCTGCCCCGTGACCTGGTGGTGGACATCCCGGCGTTCCCCAAGGCCGGCTATCCGGGCGGCCGGACCAAGCTCACCCACGCCATGAGCTACGGCAGCCGGGTGCCGGGCAAGCCGAAGCAGCCGAACACCGCCCAGGGGTACGAGCTGCTGCGCAGCACCGTCAGCGGCTACACCGGGCTGCGCATCGACGCTGGCGCGGTGCTCACCTTCAACGGGTTCGACCGGCTGGTCGACTCCCTCGGAGGGGTGGACATCTACGTCGACCAGCGGGTCGCCTCGATGCACCGCCGGCCGGACGGCAAGCACCGGCAGAGCGCGCCCGGCGGCTACACCGGGCCGCAGATGGTCTACGAGAAGGGCGAGCGGCACCTCAACGGCTGGCAGGCGCTGGACTACGCGCGGCAGCGCTACATGACGGGCGGGGACTACGCCCGGCAGCGCCACCAGCAGCAGCTGATCCGTGCCCTGACCCGCAAGATTCTCGACGAGGGCCTGGCCCGGCAGCCGGAACGGGTCGACCAGGTGGTCGCCGCGCTGGGCAACACCCTGATCTACGTGGGTGGTCGCCGGATCGTCGACCTGGCGTACGCGCTCAGCAATGTGCCGGAGAACCGGTTCGTACTCGTCGGCCTGCCCGGCTCGGGCGTCGGCAGGGGCAGCGCCTACCGCGGCGAGCAGCTCACCGCGACCGGCCGAGGGTTCCTCACCGAACTCCGCGCAGGCCGAGCCGACGCCTACCTGACAAAACACCCGACCCTGCAGGTAAAAACGTAACCCGGCCTCCCCCGCGATCTTGCACTTGCGGTCCTCGGCTTGTGGCGATTCGCCCCTTCCGCCCCGGCAGAAAGTGCAAGATCGCGGGTTGGAGGGTCAGAGGGGTTTGGGGGCTGGGGGCTTTTTGGTGCCGTAGAGCCAGGCGTCGAAGAGGGGCTTGAGCTTCTTGTCGGAGATGCGCTCCGCCAGGGCCACGAACTCCGCCGTGGTGGCGGTGCCGTTGCGCTTCTCGGCCAGCCAGGTCTTGATGATCTCGAAGAACGCCTTGTCGCCGACGGCCACCCGCAGCGCGTGCACCGTCATCCCGCCGCGCTCGTAGACCGACTCGCTGAACAGCTTCGTCATCCCCGGCCGGCCCGGCGGCGTCCTCCACACCTCGGCAGGCACGCCGGCGTACCGGGCCTGGAACGCCTGCTTGGCTGTGGACTGCCGGGTGTGCTCGGCCCAGAGCCACTCCGCGTACGTCGCGAAGCCCTCGTTGAGCCAGATGTCCTCCCACTTGGCGAGCGCCACACTGTTGCCGAACCACTGGTGGGCCAACTCGTGGGCGACCACATCGGTGTTCTCGCCACGCCTGAAGAAGCCTGCGGAGTAGACCGGCCGGCTCTGGGTCTCCAGCGCGTAGGAGATCCGGCTGTCGGAGACCACCACACCGCCGTACGCGTCGACCGGGTACGGCCCGAAGACGCTCTCCAGGTAGTCGGCCACCTTGACGGTCTGCGCGATCGACGCGTCCGGGGCGCCCTTGGCCACTGTCGAGGTGACCGCGCTGTAGACCGGCCGCCCCTTGTGCTCGCCTGTGGTGATCCGGAACTTGCCGATCACCACAGTGCTCAGGTAGCTGGCCATCGGCGACTTCTCCGACCACTTCCAGGTGGTCCAGCCGTCAGTGGTTGTCGAGCCACCCGGCACACCGTTGCTGATCGCGGTGAGCCCCTTCGGGACGGTGATCTCGATGTCGTAGGCGGCCTTGTCGGACGGGTGGTCGTTGACCGGGAACCAGGTGCTCGCCGACTCGGGCTGGCCCAGCGCGATTGCGCCGTCGGGGGTGTGCAGAAAGCCGCCGCTGCCGAGCGCCTCGTTCTCCAGCGGCTTCGGAACGCCGGAGTACGCGATCTCGGCGACGAACCCGTTGCCGGTGATCAGGCCGGCGGCCGGCTTGATCACCAGCTCGTTCCCGTCCCGGCTGTGGGTGGCCGGTGCCCCGTCCACCGTCACCTCCCTGACGGTCAGGCCGGCCAGGTCGAGGTTGAACGTCGACAGGTCGGCCGTAGCTGTGGCCTGCACTGTGGCGGTGCCGGTAAGCCGGTCCTTCGCCGGGTCGTAGCGCACCTTGATGGTGTACTGCCCGACGTCGTAGCCGCCGTTGCCGTAGGTGGGGAAGTAGCTGTCGCCGACTCCGGCCGCACCGGCGGTGAACACCCGCGACGGCTTCGGGGACGCGCTCGGTGCCGGTGTCGCCGCGTCCGGCGCGGTCGAGTCGCACCCGGACGTCACGAGCGCCCCGGTCACCAGCAGTGCTGCAGCAACCAGCAGCCTGCGCGGCGTTCCCCGCATCACGAACCCTCCCCGTACGGCAGCGCGGAGGCATCGACCGCCCGCGCGCGACCGGTGCCCGTGCCGATCGCAGGCGGCAGCCTATCGACAGGGCATCACGGGCCCGTCACGGCAGGGTGGGCGCTGTGCCGCCGACAAGCCAGGCGTCCAGGAGTGGCCGCAGCTGCCGGTTCGACACCCGCTCGGCCAGCGCCACGAAGTCCCCGGTGGTGGCGTTTCCGCCAGCCCGCTCGGTGGTCCAGGTACGCAGGATGCGGAAGAACGTGTCGTCACCGACGGTCCGGCGTAGCGCGTGCACGGCGAGCGCACCGCGCTTGTAGACGGCGGTGCCGAACATCCGTTCCCGGCCCGGCTCGACCGACGGCTGCGACCAGTCCGTCACCGCGTACTGGAGTTCGAAGTTGCGCTGCGCCGTCCGGCCACCGTCGTGCTCCTCCCACAGCCACTCTGCGTAGCTGGCGAAGCCCTCGTTGAGCCAGATGTCGCCCCACCTGCTGAGGGAGACACTGTCGCCGAACCACTGGTGGGCCAACTCGTGCGCGACAACGCCCGGGTTGAGCCTGTCGTCGGTGAAGAAGGCGGGTCCATAGACCGGCCGGGACTGGGTCTCCAGCGCGTAGGAGATCCGGTCGTCGGCAACGGCGATGCCCCCGTACGAGTCGAACGGGTACGGGCCGAAGCGGCTGGCCAGGAAGTCCGCGATCTCGCCGGTGCGGGCCAGCGAGCCGGCCGCGCCACCTGTCGCCGGCAGGCTCGCCGCGACGGCGGTGACCATCGGTCGTCCGGCGTGCTCGCCGTCGACCACCCGGTAGTTTCCGATCACGAGGGTGCTCAGGTAGCTGGCCATCGGGGTGCGTTCCGACCAGCGCCAGGTGGTCCAGCCGTCGGCGCTGCTCCGCGGGCCGGGCACGCCGTTGCTGAGTGCGGCCAGTCCGTCCGGAACGGTCACGGCGATGTCGTAGCTGGCCTTGTCCGACGGGTGATCGTTGACCGGGAACCAGGTGGCTGCGGAGTCGGGCTGACCGAGTGCGATCGCGCCGTCGTCGGTGTGCAGGAAACCACCGCTGCCCAGCGCACCGTCGGTGCCGGCGCTGGGCACACCCTGGTAGTCGACAACCACTGTGAACTGCCGGCCGCGTGGCAGCCGGTCGCGTGGGGTCACCACCAGTTCGCCGGCGTCGCGGCGGTGCTCGGCCCGCGCCTGGTCGACGGTGACCGCTCCTACGTCCAGGCCGGCGAGGTCCAGGTTGAACCGGGACAGATCCTGGATGGCGGTGGCAGTGATGGCGGCCCGGCCGCTGAGCCGGTCGGTCGTCGGGTCGTAGCGGACGTCCAGGCCGTAGTGCGTGACGTCGTAGCCGCCGTTGCCGCGTCCGGGCACGTACGGGTCACCGGCGTCGGCGGCACCGGGCCGGAACCCGTCGTTGTCAGCGCCCGTACATCCGGCGGCGCCGAGCGCGACGGCGCAGGTGAACGCGGTGACGATGGCCAGCCGGTGGCGGCGCGACGTCCGTCCGGTAAGGACCATGCACGTCTCCTTTCGCCCGGTCGCCCGGGTCACGACGAGCGTAGCCAGCACGGCCGTGCCGGAGGTGTGTATCGACGATCGTCAGTTACTTTCGTTGAAACAAGCAAAAGTTAGCTCACATTGACACTTTCTTTTGGCCACCGCCGACGTTACTGTCTGACCCCAAGATGTAACGCGTTCGGAACATCCCAGTCGATCGCGTCCAGGAGCGGGACTTCGCGTCCCACACCGACACGCCGTGGCGGCGGCGTGCAGTTGTCCCTTCGATGTCACGACACCGCAGGCTTCCGGCCCCGCCGGAGACGCGGACAAGGCGCTCGGCGGCGCCCTGCGACGGACCCTCGTCGCACCCTTGCTGATCGTTATCGACGGCATACGCCGTCGCGAAAGGTGGGACCATGCCAGACCACACCGACGCCACACCGACCAACCGGATCAACCGCCGGTCCCTGCTCGCCGCCTCCGCAGGCGTCGCCGCCGCACTCGGCGCGGCCGGCCTGCCGGTCCTCGCCACCGGCTCCCCAGCCCTCGCCCACCCCAAGGACAAGGGCAAGGACAAGGGCAAGAGCAAGCTGCGGGTCGAACCGCTGATCCCGGAGAAGAACCGCGGGATCATCCTCTACAGCGTCCGGGACCGGATCACCGCAGCGCCCGACGACAGCGGAGTGCCGTACGGCTTCGAGCGCGTCCTCGCCCGACTCGCCGAGATCGGCTACAAGGAGATCGAGTTCGCCGGCTACACCCAGCACACCTCGATCCTCGGCCGGCAGATCACCCCGCGCGAGATCCGCAAGATCCTCGACGACAACGGCCTGGTCGCCAACGGCACCCACGCCTCGATCCAGGCGGCCACCTTCCAGCAGCAGCTGGACATCGCCGAGGAACTCGGCATGAAGAACATCGGCACCGGCAGCGACCCCACGAACAGCGCCTACAAGGCCGACTGGGACGCCGCAGCCGACCTCTGGAACGAGCTGGGCCGGCAGGCCCGCGCCCGGGGCATGCGGCTCTACACCCACAACCACGACGTCGCGTACAGCTTCCTGCTCGACTCCGGCCCGCTGGACGCGCAGGGCCGGCCCACCCGCTCGTCGGGCGTCCGGCGGCTGGAGTACTTCTTCGGCAAGACCGACCCGAAGTACGTCTTCTTCGAGTTCGACATCTACTGGGGCTACGTGGCCCGCTACAAGCACCAGAAGTACGTCGACCCGGCCGGCCGTGAGGTGACCGACCTGTTCGACCCGATCCTCAACGTGGCCGACCGGACCACCCGGTTCCCGCTGTTCCACGCCAAGGACGGCGACCGCGACACCAGCGTGCCCAACGGTCACCAGATGGCACCCCTCGGCGAGGGCGACATCAACTTCCAGCAGTTCTTCCAGACCATCGGCGAGCGGGACTTCCACCACGCCAACTGGGAGATGGACACCGCCCCCGGCGGCACCGCCAACCGGGGACAGTCGCTCGACCTCGCGGCGCTCAGCTACCGCAACATGTCCGACCTGACGATCTACCTCAAGAAGTAACACCCCGCACGGCCGGCGTCCGCTCGACGCCGGCCGTGCCCACACTCCGCCGGCCGTCGAGCCGGCGGCGGTGACGGGCGCGGACAACAGCCGTCCCCGATCACCTTCGCGCTCCCGTACGGCGACGGGACGCGCACGGTCCATCCCCCCACCGCAGTCGCGCGGCCGGCCCCACCGGGCCGGGGATGCCGCGCGCCCGCCGAACACCGGAGGAACGATGATCCGACCGACCGGACGACGATGGTTCGCCGTCGCCGCTGGGCTCATCCTGACCGTCTCCCTCATCTCCGCCGCACCCGCCACTGCGGCACCAGCCGACCCAACCCCGACCGGGGCAGCCGTCGTGGAGAACGGCCCCGCCGCCCTCCGCTCCCCCCAGCGCGCCCCGAAGAGCTACCAGGTCCTGGTGTTCACGAAGACCGCCGGTGAGCGCCGTGCGTCCATCAACGACGGCGTCGACACGATCCGGAAACTGGCCAAGGCCAACAAGTTCACTGTCACTGTCACCCGGGACGCCGCGGTGTTCACCCCCACCGAGCTGGCGAAGTACCGGGCCGTGGTCTTCCTCAACACCACCGGCGACGTCCTCAACGCCAGCCAGGAGGCGGCCTTCGAGGCGTACGTGAAGGCCGGCGGCGGCTACGTCGGCGTACACGCCGCGGCGGAGACCGAGCCGGACTGGACCTTCTACCAGGACCTGGTCGGCGCGAAGGTGGCAAGCGCCTCGACGGTCACCCGTGGCGTGGTCGACGTCGCCGACCGCGCCCACCCGGCGTCGGAGACGCTTCCCCGCACGCTCACCCTCACCGAGGAGTGGTACAACTTCGACCGCAACGTCCGGGGCACCTCGCACGTCCTGGCCACTGTGGACGAGAAGACCTACACCGGTGGCACGATGGGGTACGACCACCCGATCACCTGGTGCAAGGACTACCAGGGCGGGCGCTCCTTCTACACCGGCCTCGGGCACAGCATCGAGACGTACCGCTCGGCGAAGTTCCGTGAGCACCTGCTCGGCGGCATCCAGTGGTCCGCTGGCGTCATCGAGGGCGACTGCGGCGCGACAGTGCTCGGCAACTACGAGAAGGTCACACTCAACGGCGAGCCGGGCGAGCCGATGTCGCTGGCAGTGCTCCCCGACGGCCGGGTGCTGCACAACACCCGTGGCGGCGAGGTACGGCTCTACGACCCCGCCACCGGCGCCAGCCCGGTGATCACCACCGTCGACGTGTACCAGCACGACGAGGACGGCCTCCAGTCGGTGGCGATCGATCCGGACTTCGCGAAGAACAAGTGGGTCTACATCTACTACGCGCCGAAGCTCAACACCCCTGTCGACGACCCGAGCACCCCGGGCGTCAACGAGGGCGACGCGCCCGCCACCTCGAACGACCCGACAGTGTGGGACAAGTTCAAGGGCTACAACCAGCTCTCCCGGGTCAAGCTCGTCGAGACCCCCACCCCGCACCTGGACATGAGCACCGAGCAGCAGATCCTCCGGGTCGACGCCGACCGCGGCATCTGCTGCCACGTGGCCGGCGAGATCAAGTTCGACGCCAAGGGACTGCTCTACCTCGTCACCGGCGACGACACCAACGCGGGCGGCTCCGACGGGTACACCCCGATCAACGAGTCGCCGACCCAGGGCCCCGGGTACGACGCGCAGCGCTCGTCGGGCAACACCAACGACCTGCGCGGCAAGCTGCTGCGGATCAAGGTACGACCGGACGGCACGTACTCCATCCCGAAGGGCAACCTGTTCGACGAGGCCAAGGACCAGGCCGGCAAGACCCGGCCGGAGATCTTCCTTATGGGGCTGCGCAACCCGTTCCGGTACGACGTGGGCGCCGACGGCACCGTCTACGTCGGTGACTACTCGCCGGACTCCCGCGTGCCCAGCGCCACCCGGGGACCGGACGGCACCGGCCGCTGGTTCGCCACCAAGAAGGCCGGCAACTACGGCTGGCCGTACTGCTATTCGCCGAGCCTGCCGTACGTCGACTACGACTTCGTCACCCGGACCTCCGGCGCACCGTTCAACTGCGGCGCCCCGGTCAACGACTCGCCGCGCAACACCGGCCTGCGGGTGCTGCCGAAGGTCGAGCAGCCGCAGTTCTGGTACACGTTCGACGCCCGTACCCCGTGCGCCGGGGCGTACCTGGAGAACCCGCCGGTCGCCTGCGACTTCGCGTGGCCGGTGATCGGCACCGGCGGCGTCGGCCCGATGGGCGGCCCGATCTACTCGTACGACCCGAAGTCGACCTCCGAGGTGAAGTTCCCCGAGTACTACCAGAACGCTGTGGTCTTCGGTGAGTTCACCCGCGACAAGATCTTCATGATGCGTACCGACGGCAAGGGCAAGCTGACCGGCGTGGAGCAGTTCCTGCCGGGCTTCGTCTTCGACAACCCGATGGACATGGAGTTCGGGCCGGACGGCTCGCTCTACCTGCTGGAGTACGGCGACGGCTTCTTCCGGGCCAACCCGGACGCGCAACTGTCGGTGATCCGGTACGTCAAGGGCCAGCGGTCACCGGTGGCGAAGCTCGACGCCACACCCACCTCCGGGACGACACCGCTGACCGTGCAGTTCTCCTCGGCCGGCAGTTACGACCCGGACCCGGGCGAGTCCATCTCGTACGCCTGGGACTTCACGAACGACGGCACCGTCGACTCGGCCGACCCGAACCCGTCGTTCACCTACACGGCGAACGGCACCTACAGCGCCAAGCTGACGGTTACCGACTCCAGCGGCAGGACCGCCGTACTCACCAGGGAGATCGTGGTCGGCAACACCGCGCCCACCGTGACAGTCACCTCCCCGGTGTCCGGAAGCTTCTTCAACTGGGGTGACGCGGTGCCGTTCACCATCACGGTGACCGACCCGGAGGACGGGCCGGTGGACTGCTCGCGGGTGACAGTGACGTTCGTCCTCGGCCACGACAGCCACGGGCACCCGGACAGCTCCACCACCGGCTGCACGGGCATCCTGGCCACCCCGGCCGACGGCGGTGACCACGCCGGTGGCTACCTGTACGGCGGGATCAGCGCCTCGTACACCGACCTCGGCGGCGGCGGGCAGGCCCCGCTCACCACCGTCGGCCAGGCGATCATCCAGACGCCTCGCCAGCAGGCCGAGAACGCCCAGGTGAAGGAGGGCGTCACGGTCGCCAACACCGGTGACACCGGCGGCGGTGAGCACGTCAGCTCGATCGACCCGGGCGACCACATCGCCTTCGACCCGATCAACCTGGGTGGGGTGTCCAGCGTGACGCTGCGGCACTCCGGAGGCTCGGCCGCTACCGCGGGCACTCCCCGCGCGGCGGTGGAGCTGCGGCTCGACTCGCCGACCGGCCCGCTCGTCGCCACGGCGACGCTGAACGCGACCACCGGCAACGCGGCCTTCACCAGCACCTCGGTGCCGGTGAACCAGCCGGCCGGGGCGCACCGGCTCTACCTGGTCTACACCGCCGTACCGGGCGGGCCGACCAGCGGCCTGGGCAACCTGAACTGGGTCGAGTTCACAGTGGGCTGACGCCCCGGGAACGACGGGGGCCGGCCCCGCAACGTGGCGGGGCCGGCCTTCCGGCGTGCAGGAGGTAGGTCAGCGGTCGAGGACCAGGCCCACCTTCTGGAACTCCTTGAGGTCGCGGTAGCCGCACTTGGCCATCGCCCGGCGCAGGCCGCCGAACAGGTTGAGCTGGCCGTCGGCCTCGTCGGCCGGGCCGAACAGCAACTGCTCCATCGACCCGAGCGGGTCGCCGGAGACCTCGAACGCGCCGCGGGGCAGCGACGGGTGGCTCGCCGCCGAGTGCCACCAGGCGCCACCGGCGGGCGCCTCCTCGCAGAGCGACAGCGGCTCGCCGAGCATCACCGCGTCGGCACCGCAGCCGAGCGCCTTGGCGATGTCGCCGGAGGTCTGGATGTCGCCGTCGGCGATCAGGTGCACGTACCGGCCGCCGGTCTCGTCGAGGTAGTCCCGGCGGGCCGCCGCGGCGTCGGCGATCGCGGTGGCCATCGGCACCCGGATGCCCAGCACCGACTCGGTGGTCGACCACTCGTCGCCGCCGATGCCCACGATCACACCGGCCGCGCCGGTACGCATCAGGTGCAGCGCCGTCTTGTAGTCGGTGCAACCGCCGACGATCACCGGCAGGTCGAGGTCGGCGATGAACTCCTTGAGGTTCAGCGGCTCGTCGGTCGTCGACACGTGCTCGGCCGAGACGATGGTGCCCTGGATGACCAGGATGTCCACCCCGGCGTCCAGAATCACCGGTGCCAGCGCCAAGGTGTGCTGCGGGGACACCCGCACCGCCACAGTGCCGCCGCCGGCCCGCAGCTCACGGACCCGCTCGGCGATCAGGTCCGGGCGGATCGGCTCGGCGTACACCTCCTGGAGCCGCTTGGTGGCGCGGGCGTCCTCGTCGAGGCCTGCCAACTCCTCAAGCACCTTCGTCGGGTTCTCGTAGCGGGTCCACAGCCCTTCGACGTTGAGCACGCCGAGACCGCCGAGCTGACCCAGCCGCACCGCCGACGACGGGCTCATCGTGGCGTCGGACGGATGCCCGACGCAGGGAATACCGAACGGGTACGCGTCGAGCTGCCAGGCGGTGGAGACGTCGTCGACGTCCCTGGTCCGGCGGCTCGGCACGATGGCGATGTCGTCCAGGTGGTAGCCGCGCTGCGCGGTCTTGCCCAGCCCGATCTCGACCACGTCACGCATGGGGGACTCCAGGTGGTTGGGGGTGGTGGGTCAGCGGGTGTGGTAGTTGGGCGCCTCGACGGTCATCTGGATGTCGTGCGGGTGGCTCTCCTTGAGCCCTGCCGCGGTGATCCGGATGAGCTGGCCCCGGTGGTGCAGGTCGGGGATGTTCTCCGCACCGGCGTACCCCATCGCCAGTCGCAGCCCACCGACGAGCTGGTGGGCCACCCGCGACAGCGGCCCCCGGTAGGGCACCTGGCCCTCGACGCCCTCGGGCACCAGCTTGTCGTCGCTGAGCACGTCCTGCTGGAAGTAGCGGTCCTTCGAGTACGACTTGGCCTGACCACGGGACTGCATCGCGCCGAGCGAGCCCATCCCCCGGTACGTCTTGAACTGCTTGCCGTTGACGAAGATCAGCTCGCCGGGGCTCTCCTCGCAGCCGGCCAGCAGGCTGCCGAGCATCACCGTGTCGGCGCCGGCCACAATGGCCTTGGCGATGTCACCCGAATACTGGATGCCGCCGTCGCCGATCACCGGCACACCGGCCGGACGGGCGGCGCGGGCCGCCTCCATGATCGCGGTGATCTGCGGCACGCCCACCCCGGCGACGATCCGGGTGGTGCAGATCGCACCCGGACCGACACCCACCTTGACCCCGTCGGCGCCGGCGTCGACAAGCGCCTTCGCACCGGCGTAGGTCGCCACGTTGCCGCCCACGACGTCGACGCTCACGTCCTTCTTGAGCCGACGGACCATGTCCAGCACGGCCCGCTGGTGCCCGTGCGCCGTGTCCACGATCAGCACGTCGACGCCCGCGTCGACAAGTGTGCGCGCCCGCTTGTAGGAGTCCTCGCCGACACCGATCGCGGCGGCCACCCGGAGCCGTCCGGCGGCGTCCTTGGTGCTCTCCGGGTACTGCTCGCTCTTGGTGAAGTCCTTCACGGTGATCAGCCCGCGCAGCCGACCCGCCTCGTCCACGATCGGCAGCTTCTCGACCTTGTGCTGGCGCAGCAGCGCCAACGCGTCGTCCTTGCTCACCCCGACCCGGGCGGTGATCAGCGGGGTACGGGTCATGATCTCGTGAACCGGGGTGCTCGGCTCGGACACGAAACGCATGTCGCGGTTGGTGACGATGCCTACCAACTGGCCGTCACCGTCCACCACCGGCACGCCGGAGATCCGGTACCGACCGCACAGCTCGTCGACCTCGCGCAGCGTGTCGTCCGGGCTGGCCGTCACCGGGTTGGTGATCATGCCGGACTCGGAGCGCTTGACCAGGTCGACCTGGAGCGCCTGGTCGTCAACGGAGAGATTGCGGTGCAGCACGCCGATGCCACCCTGACGGGCCATGGCGATCGCCATCCGCGCCTCGGTGACGGTGTCCATGGCGCTGGACAGCAGCGGAATGGTCAACTCGATGTTGCGGGTGAGCTTCGTACGGGTGTTGACCCGACTGGGCACCACGTCCGACTCGCCCGGCTGCAACAACACGTCGTCGAAGGTGAGCCCGAGCGGAACCACCCGCGCCGAGCCTGCCGGCAACTCGGGCAGGTGGCCGCCCAGGTCGGCGTGTTCGGCGCCGGCCGGAAGATCGGTGCTGGGCGAATTTTCCACGATTGCTCCCCTGAGCTGCTCGGATGGGCTTCAGCGAGGTGGCGCGGGCGGACACTGGGACACGCCGCGGTGCCGGCCGGTCGTCCCATCGTACCCAGTGAGCTGGGCGACCTCCGGCGGCGGCGGCACTCCCGGCGCGGTGCCGGGGGGCGGACGTTCACCCCGCGTTGGGTCTACGGTGAGGGGGTGCACGACGAGCCCATCGACCCGTTCAACGGCGACCCGGCCGACCCGACTGCGGGGCTTGACGATCCGGGCGACGACGCGACGCCGGATCCGCTGACCGACGTCGAGCGGCAGGACGTGCTCGAAGACCTCGCCGACCTGGAGATCTACCAGGCTCTGCTGGCACCGATCGGGGTGCGCGGGCTGGTGATCGAGTGCGAGGACTGCCGGGAGCCGCACTACTTCGACTGGGACCTGCTGCGGGGCAACCTGCGGCACCTGCTCAACTCGGGGCGTCCGCGCGTGCACGAGCCGGCCTACGACCCCGACCCGGACCACTACGTGACCTGGGACTACGCCCGTGGGTACGCCGACGGGGTGCACGACACCCTGACCGAGGGCACCGAGGACGAGCCAGGCACCCCCACGAACGACTGACTGCCGCGGACTGATCGTGCCGTTCAGGCGACGGGGCGAGCCTGCTCCCGCCGTCAGGCGACGAGGTCGGCTTGTTTCCGCCGTCAGGCGACGAGGTCGGCTTGTTTCCGCCGTCAGGCGACGAGGTCGGCTTGTTTCCGCCGTCAGCGACGAGGTCGGCTTGTTTCCGCCGTCAGGGCGACCAGGCCGGCCTGATCGCGCCGTCAGGCGACGAGGCCGGCTCGGAAGCCTGCGGCCACCGCGTGTGCCCGGTCCCGGGCGCCGAGCTTGCGGAACAGCCGCCGGGCGTGGGTCTTGACCGTGTCCTCGGACACGAACAGCTCCCTGCCGATCTCCGCGTTGCTCTTGCCCTCGGCCATGCCGAGCAGGACCTGCAACTCCCGCTCGGTGAGCCCGATCGACGCCCGGGTGGGGCGGGTGTTCGGGGCCGGCCGGGCGGCGTCGTTCTGACCGGTCGCCTGCTCGTCGGTGGCCGGGTCGACCTCGTCCTCGCCCCGCTGCACGGGCACGGACGGCATGCCCGCAGAGCCCTCGCCCGTCGCGGCGGTCCAGCCCGGCTCGGCGGAGCCGCGCAGGGACGGCGCCGAGCGGCCCGATCCGCCAACCGACGCGGTGTCCCGGGCCGGGTCGGTGACCCGCTGCCGGGAGGCCCGGCCGGGCGCGGTGAGCAGCAACAGGGCCTTGGCCACCGCACTTGTCAGGTCATGGTCGACGTTCTGGATCAGGCCCCGGGCGCCGGCGCTGATGGTGGCCGCCGCGGCCTCGGGTTCCTCGGTGCCGAGCAGCAGGACAGCGGCCTGCGGCGCGCGGGCGAGCACCCGGCGAACGAAGCCCGCGCTGTCCGGTCGGGTGAGGGCCGTGTCGGCGAGCACCACGTCGACCGGCCGTTCGGCGAGCCGGAGCATCACCTCGGGATCGGAGACGGCGGTACGGACGATCGCGGACAACCCCAGCCGCGCGGCAGCGGATGTCAGGTGCTGGGCCGCGAGTGGTGTCCGAACGCACACAAGAACAGTACGCACTGTGGTGGTCTCCTCTCCGCACACGAGCAGACCATGACGAGGTCGGCCCCGGAGGGGGTTCCGGGCAATCATCTGAACTTTTCCGACAACTAGGGCAAAAGCCCTAAGTTGTCGAGCGTTTTCGATCACAGGTGTGTGAGTCGGCAACAGCTGGGGTACCGGAGGGGCCAGGCCGGGAACGGTGCGCCTGCGCGGCCCGCCGCCCGGAAGCCGGCCACAAGGATCTCGCGGTGCCGCGCGGGAGGAGGGGTGCTGATGTCGAACGTACGTAGACTGCCCGGACCCATCGTCGACCTCTGGGACTGGCAGCGGCTCGGTGCCTGCCGAGGCCGCGACAGCGCCCAGTTCTTCCACCCCGACGGCGAGCGGGGCTCATCCCGGCTGCGTCGGGAGTCGTCCGCAAAGGCGGTCTGCCGGGCATGCCCCGTCCGCGCCGAGTGCGCGGCGCACGCGCTGTCGGTCCGTGAGCCGTACGGCGTGTGGGGTGGCTTCAGCGAGTCGGAGCGGCTGCGGCTGCTCGCCCTCGGCTGGGAGGACGTCGCGGACCGCCGGCACGCCCGGGTCGACGTCGCACGGCTGGAGGCCCGACTTGGCAGCACGCACAAGTCTGCTTTCCCGGCCCAGCGCAACGTCGCCTGACACCGACACTCTCAAGACAACGCGCGAACCGCGCCCCCGCATCGGAGGGCGCGGTTCGCGCGTTGTCGCGCACAGATCTTGGACAGTTACCGTTCCGCGCGAACGGTAACTGTCCAAGATCTGCGTGAGCGGGTGCTCAGCGGACCAGGACGGGGACCGTGTGCCAGCCGGTGGCGCCGTCCGGGACGACACCCTGCGTACGCTCGGTCTGGGTCTCGCCTGTCGCGTCGGTGGCCCGGACCTGGAGTCGGTGCTCGCCCGGCGTGGCGTCCCAGCGCCAGGACCACTGCACCCAGGTGTCCACCGACACCGTGGGCGCCAACTCCGCCTCCTGCCACTCGCCGTCGTCGACGCGCACCTCGACCCGTCGGATGCCCCGATGCTGCGCCCAGGCCACCCCGGCGACGGTCACCGGCCCGGCGGTCAGCCGGTTGCGCCTGCGGGGCGCGTCGATCCGCGACTGGGTCTTGATCGGCCCCTCGACGGACCAGCCGCGCGGCACCCAGTACGCGTCGAAGTCCGCGAACCGGGTCAGCTCCAACTCGGTCACCCACTTGCACGCCGACACGTAGCCGTAGAGGCCCGGCACCACCATCCGGGCGGGGAAACCGTGGTCGACCGGCAAGGGTTCACCGTTCATGCCGATGGCCAGCAGCGCGTCGCGCCCGTCGCGCAGAGCCGCCGTGGGGGTGCCGCAGGTCCAGCCGTCGACCGACCGACCGACGACCTGGTCGGCGTCGTCGTCCGGGTCGACCTCGTCGAGCAGCTCCCGAAGGGGTACGCCCAGCCAGCGGGCGTTGCCGATCAGGTCGCCGCCCACCTCGTTGGAGACGCAGGCAAGCGTCACGTAGCGCTCGACCAGCGGCCGGGCCAGCAGGTCGGCGTACGTGTAGGTGCGTTCGGTGCCGACCCGCCCGTGGATGCGCAGCCGCCACGTGTCCGGGTCCACCTGCGGCACCACGAGCGCGGTGTCGATGCGGTAGAAGCCGAAGTTCGGGGTGACGTACGGCGCGAGCTGCGCCAGCGACAGGTCCGCGCCCGCCGGCACCGCCGCCGCGGGTACGGCAGGCGCGGGCAGGCGAATCGCGTCCCGGGCGGCCGACACCCCGCGCCGCCCGGCCAGCCAGCGCCCGCCCAGACCGGCCACCGCGGCCGTGCCGAGCAGCACCCCGGTGCCGGTGAGGAACCGCCGTCGCGACTCCGGGTCGACCGCCTCCGGCCGCTCCGACCCGGCCAGGTTCGAAGGCCCACCCGGAGGCGGCGAGGCGGCCGGGGGCGGCGCGGGTGGGGTTGGTGGCGACCAGGGCCAGGGGTCCATCTCGAACGGGCCGGCGATGAACAGCCAGAGCACCAGCGCGCCCAGCCCACCGCCGACGAGCGACGGCAGGGCGTCGGCGAGGTCAGCGCCGGGACGGGTCAGCGCGGCGGCCACCCCGACGGCGCCCAGCGCGGCGATACCGGCCAGCCCGATCGCCAGTCGACGCGCCGCGAGCACTCCGATGAGCGCCGCGAACCCGCCCAGCAGCAGGGCCGTGCCGACCAGCAGGGCGATCTTGTCGGCGGTGCCGAAGACGTCGATGGCGAATTGCTTCAGCGGCTCGGGAACGGCGTCGACGACCACCCCGCCGACCGCTACCAGCGGCGCCGACCGGGGTCCGGTCAGTACGGCCACCGGTTCGGCGACTCCGATGGCGACGGTGGCGGCGGTGACTCCGGCCAGCGCGGCGTACCGCCGCGACGTGGTGCTCATCGACCCAGTGTGCGCGGTCGGCTCGCCGGGCTGCCAACCGTGACGGCGCTCGATGGCGGTTTCGGGAACAAGCCGGGGCACACCGTCGTGGACGGTGTGCCCCGGAAAGGGTGGTGCTAGCGGGTCAGAAGCCCGGGCCGTGCTGGTGACCGTGGCCGTGGCCGTGCCCACCGGCGCCGGCCGGCTCGGCCTGCTCCGGCTTCTCCACCACGAGGCTCTCCGTGGTGAGCAGCAGGCCGGCGATCGAGGCGGCGTTGGTGACCGCGTTGCGGGTCACCTTCACCGGGTCGATGATGCCGGCCTTGACCAGGTCGCCGTACTCGCCGGTGGCGGCGTCGAGGCCGTAGCCCCACTGCATCTCGGCGACCTTCTGGGTCACGACGTAGCCGTCGTGGCCGGCGTTCTGCGCGATCCAGCGCAGCGGCTCGACGAGCGCCTTGCGCACGATCGAGACGCCGACCTTCTCGTCACCGGTGAAGCCCAGGTCGTCGTCGAGCACCGGAAGGATCTGCACCAGGGCGGCGCCGCCGCCGGGCACGGTGCCCTCCTCGACCGCGGCCTTGGTCGCCGCGATGGCGTCCTCGATGCGGTGCTTGCGCTCCTTCATCTCGACCTCGGTCGCCGCGCCAACCTTGATCACGGCGATACCGCCGGAGAGCTTCGCGAGCCGCTCGGCCAGCTTCTCCCGGTCCCAGTCGGAGTCGGAGGCCTCGATCTCCTTGCGGATCTGGGACACCCGGTCCTCGACGTCGGCCTTCTGGCCGCCGCCGTCGACGATCGTGGTGTTCTCCTTGTCGACCACGACGCGCCGAGCGGTGCCCAGCACCTCAAGGCCAACCTGGTCGATCTTGTAGCCCAGCTCCGGGGCGACCAGTTCGGCGCCGGTGGAGATGGCGATGTCCTGGAGCAGCGCCTTGCGCCGGTCACCGAAGCCCGGGGCCTTCACCGCGCAGACCTTGAGGGTCTTGCGCAGCGAGTTGACCACGAGGGTGGAGAGCGCCTGGCCCTCCACGTCCTCGGCGATGATCAGCAGCGGCTTGCTGTTCTGGAGGACCTTCTCCAGCAGCGGCAGCAGCTCCTCGATCGCGGAGATCTTCTGCGTGGTGACCAGGATGTAGGCGTCCTCGAGGACGGACTCCTGGCCCTCCAGGTCGGTGACGAAGTTGGGCGAGATGAAGCCCTTGTCGAACTGGAGACCCTCGGTCACCTCCAGCTCGGTGGTGAGCATCGAGCCCTCTTCGACGGTGATGACGCCGTCGCGGCCGACCCGCTCCATCGCCTCGGCGATCAGCTCGCCGATCGTGGAGTCCTGCGCGGAGATCGTGGCAACGTTCGCGATCGCCTTCTGGTCGGCGACCTCGACGGCCCGACCGAGCAGCGCCTCGGAGATCTTGGTGGCTGCCGCGTCGACGCCCCGCTTGAGGCCAGCCGGGTTGGTGCCGGCGGTCACGTTGCGCAGGCCCTCACGGACCATCGCCTGCGCCAGCACGGTCGCGGTGGTGGTCCCGTCGCCGGCGACGTCGTTGGTCTTGGTCGCCACCTCCTTGACCAGCTGCGCGCCGAGGTTCTCGTAGGGGTTGGTGAGCTCGATCTCCTTGGCGATGGTCACACCATCGTTGGTGATCGTCGGCGCACCGAATTTCTTGTCCAGGACGACGTTGCGCCCGCGCGGGCCGAGGGTGACCTTGACCGCGTCAGCGAGGGCGTTGACACCGTGCTCCAGCAGGTGTCGGGCGTCGTCCGAGAAGCTCAGGATCTTCGCCATAAATGTCCCTTCGAAGCGACGTTGCCCCGGCCCGGCGAGCCGGACCGGGGCAACGACACTGATCGGTTGCTTACTTCTCGATGACCGCGAGGACGTCGCGGGCGGAGAGCACCAGGTACTCTTCGCCGGCGTACTTGACCTCGGTGCCGCCGTACTTCGAGTAGAGGACGGTGTCGCCGACCTGCACGTCAACCGGAACCCGGTTGCCGTTGTCGTCGACGCGCCCCGGGCCCACAGCGAGGACGGTGCCCTCCTGCGGCTTCTCCTTGGCGGTGTCGGGGATCACGATGCCCGACGCCGTGGTGGTCTCAGCCTCGTTCGCCTGGACCACGATGCGGTCCTCGAGCGGCTTGATCGCAACCTTGGTCGCGGTAGTCACGGGCATACCCTCCTGGGGTACTGGTTTCGTTACCGGCCGGCGGGGCCGGCCAGCGTCAATTGCCACATGCCACCGGGCGGGGCCGTCGTCGCGGGTGCCGGTCCGCCTGGCGTTGCGCACCCGGGTCGCGAGACCCGGAAGCTGGCACCCTCGGGGTGAGAGTGCTAATCGCAGGTTATTCCGTGGCTGGCACTCCGTCAAGGAGAGTGCCAACGCACGGCCTGTCGTGTCGCCACAATCTCGGCGCGCCGGCGTCGGTCATCAACCCGGACCGGCCGCCACTGCCGCTGGTCGGGACAATGCTCGGGTGAATCTCGATCAGCTGGCTGCGCTGCGTACCCCCGAGGGGTCGGCCGCACTCGCGGCGGCGGCCGGGCTGGCCGGCGGCGACCCGCTGGCGGCGGCGTCGGCCCTTCGATCGGCCGGGGTGCCACCCACGCTCGCGGCGGCGGCGCTCACCCAGGCGGAGCTGCGCCACCGGGCGGTCGGCAAGTTCGGCCCGGCCGCCGCCGGGATGTTCCTCACCCGCGCCGGCCTGGAGCAGGCCACCCGCCGGGTCGTCGCGGACCGCCGCGCCGAACGGCTGCACGCGGCCGGCGTCCGCACGCTGGCCGACCTGGGTTGCGGCCTCGGCGCCGACGCGCTCGCCGCCGCCCGCGCCGGCATCCGGGTGTACGGGGTGGAGGCCGACCCGGTGACCGCCGAGATGGCAGCCGCCAACGCCGCAGCGGCGGGGCTGGCCGAGCGCTTCACTGTCGAGTGCGGCGACGCCACAGCGTTCGACGTCTCCCGGGTCGACGGCGTCTTCTGCGACCCGGCCCGGCGTCGGGCCGGCACCGGCCGTCGGATCTTCGACCCGCGTGCCTACTCACCACCGTGGGACTTCGTGACCGGGCTTGCCGAACGGGTGCCCCGCACTGTGGTGAAGGTGGCGCCGGGGTTGGATCACGCGCTCATCCCGCCCGGCGCGGAGGCGGAGTGGGTGAGCGTGGACGGCGACCTCGTCGAGGCGGCGCTCTGGTGCGGCGAACTGGCCCGGGAGCCCCGCCGCGCCACCGTCCACCGCCAGGAGGGCGCCGGGTTCCGCCGCCACGAGCTGACCGGCTCGGGTGCCGTCGAGGCCCCGGTCGGGCCACCACGCCGCTACCTGTACGACCCGGACGCGGCGGTGGTACGCGCGCACCTCATCGCCGAGCTGGCCGGTGAGCTGGACGCCACCCTCGGCGACCCGAGCATCGCCTACCTCTACGGCGACCAGCCGACCCGCACCCCGTACGCGCGCTGCCTGGAGGTCACCGACGTGCTGCCGTTCTCGCTCAAGCGCCTGCGGGCGCTGCTGCGGGACCGCAGGGTGGGGCGGGTGGAGATCCTCAAGCGGGGTTCGGCGCTCACCCCGGAACAGCTCCGCAAGGATCTGCGGCTGGCCGGCGACCAGGCGGCGAGCCTGGTGCTGACCCGGGTGGCCGGGTCGCCGACGGTGCTTGTCTGCCGGCCTGTCGACTAGGTTCTCAGGCGTGGCGGGACAGGGCACTCCGGCGACGGCACTGCTGGTCAAGCATGGCGTCGCGCATCGCATCCATCCGTACCAGGTGTCTCCGGACGCGCCGAACTATGGCGCGCTGGTGGCGGCGGCGCTCGGTGTGGCACCGGAGCGGGTGTTCAAGTCGTTGGTGACCGAGGTCGACGGTGCGCTCACGGTGGCAGTCGTTCCGGTCACCGGAGAACTGGACCTCAAGGCTCTCGCCGCCGCTGCCGGAGGCAAGCGGGCGACGCTCGCCGACCGGTCGGTCGCCGAGCGGGCCACGGGCTACGTACGGGGCGGTATCAGCCCGCTCGGGCAGCGTCGGCGGCTGCCCACGGTGCTTGACGAGTCCGCACTGGACCTGCCGACGATCTACGTCTCCGCTGGCCGGCGCGGTCTGCAACTGGAGCTGGCGGCGGCTGATCTGGTGGCCCTGACCGAGGCCCGCACCGCGGCGTTGCAAGCCCACTGAGGGCTTTCATGACGGTCGACGTCTGGCGGATGAGCGATGAGTAACAACCACGTTGCTGAATTGTTATCGCTATCAACAAACTCTGCACCTACGCGGTCTTGTGGACTCGGCGCGCAGCGCAATACGTTGCCGGGCACAACAAACTACACCTCCTCCACCTTCCGAAAGGACCCTGCACATGCGTAAGGGGATCCTCACCATCGCCGCCGTGGGCCTGCTCGCGACCGGCGGCTTGACCGCCTGTGGCGACGACGACTCCGGCGGCCAGGCCAGCTCCGCCAAGACTCCCAAGATCGGCGTGATCCTCCCGGACAGCAAGTCGTCCGTCCGCTGGGAGACCGCGGACCGCAAGTTCCTCAAGGAAGCGTTCGAGGCCGCCGGCGTCCAGTACGACATCCAGAACGCCCAGAACGACAAGACCGCCTTCCAGACCATCGCCGACCAGATGATCACCGGCGGCGTCACCGTTCTGATGATCGTCAACCTGGACTCCGGCACCGGCAAGGCCGTCCTCGACAAGGCCAAGTCGCAGGGCGTCGCGACCATCGACTACGACCGGCTCACCCTGGGCGGCTCGGCCCAGTACTACGTCAGCTTCGACAACGAGACCGTCGGCAAGCTCCAGGGCGAGGGCCTGGCGAAGTGCCTGACCGCGCAGGGCGCCAAGAACCCCGTCGTGTCGTACCTGAACGGCTCCCCCACCGACAACAACGCCACCCTGTTCAAGAACGGCTACGACTCGGTGCTCAAGCCGAAGTTCGACGCCAAGGAGTACGTCAAGGGCCCCGAGGACGCCGTACCGGCCTGGGACAACGCACAGGCCACGACGATCTTCGAGCAGCAGCTCACCAAGGCCAACGGCAAGATCGACGGTGTGCTGGCCGCCAACGACGGCCTCGGCAACGCGGCCATCTCGGTGCTCAAGAAGAACAAGCTCAACGGCAAGGTCCCGGTCACCGGGCAGGACGCCAGCACCGAGGGCCTGCAGAACATCCTCGCCGGCGACCAGTGCATGACCGTCTACAAGGCGGTCCGGGAAGAGGCCAACGCTGCCTCCGACCTGGCCATCGCGCTGGCCAAGGGCGAGAAGAAGGACACCGGCCAGACGGTGAAGGACCCCGAAGGCGGCCGCGACGTCCCCTCGGTGCTGCTCACCCCGAAGGCCATCTACAAGGAGAACGTCAAGGACGTCATCGCCGACGGCTACGTGACAAAGGAAGAGGTCTGCGCCGGGACGTACGCCAAGCTCTGCGCCGACGCCGGCATCAGCTGACCGACGACGCAGTACCCGCCGGGACGACACCCGCCGCCCGGCACGGGAGCCACCCTCCCGTGCCGGGCGGCGCCCGCCGGCCAGGCCCCGACCCTCCTAAGGAGACCCCCGTGTCCGCGACCCCCCTGCTGGAACTACGCGGGATCGACAAGAGCTTCGGTCCCGTCCAGGTGCTCCGCGATGTCGCCTTCACCGCCCACCCGGGCGAGGTGACGGCCCTCGTCGGCGACAACGGCGCCGGCAAGTCGACCCTGGTCAAGTGCATCAGCGGCATCTACCCCACCGACGCCGGCGAGTTCCTGTTCAACGGCGAACAGGTGAGCATCAGCAGCCCGCGGGACGCCGCCGACCTCGGCATCGAGGTCGTCTACCAGGACCTCGCCCTCTGCGACAACCTCGACATCGTGCAGAACATGTTCCTCGGCCGGGAGAAGCGCCGCGGCATCGTCCTGGACGAGCCCACGATGGAACAGCTCGCCGCCGAGACACTCGCCGGGCTGTCCGTGCGCACCGTCACCTCGCTGCGCCAGCACGTCTCCAGCCTCTCCGGCGGCCAGCGCCAGACCGTGGCCATCGCCAAGGCGGTGCTGTGGAACAGCAGACTGGTAATCCTGGACGAGCCCACCGCCGCCCTCGGCGTCGCGCAGACCGCACAGGTGCTCGAACTGGTCCGCAGGCTCGCCGACAACGGCCTCGCCGTGGTGCTCATCTCGCACAACATGAACGACGTCTTCGCCGTCTCCGACCGCATCGCCGCGCTGTACCTCGGCCAGATGGTCGCCCAGGTGAAGACCACCGACATCACCCATTCCCAGGTGGTCGAGCTGATCACCGCAGGGCGCTCGGGCGGGCTCGGCCTCGCCACCGACCCGGGTACGGGCGGCAACGGCAACGGCAACCAGCTGGCCGACTCGACCTCAGGAGGCGACCGATGACCACCACCGCCGTGCGGAAGGACGGCCCCGCCGCCGTCACACCGCCGCCGACAATCGAGGGCCACGTCCGCACCTACGTGAGCCGGGTACGCGGCGGCGACGTCGGCGCGCTCCCTGCCGTTCTCGGCCTTCTCGTGCTCTGCACCGTCTTCGCGATCATGCAGCCGTCGTCGTTCCTGTCCGCCGGCAACTTCGCCAACCTCTTCACACAGGGTGCGGCGGTCACGCTCATCGCGATGGGGCTCGTCTTCGTCCTGCTGCTCGGCGAGATCGACCTCTCCGCAGGCTTCGCCAGCGGCGTCTGCGCAGCCGTACTCGCCAACGTGGTCACAGTTCTCGGCTACCCCTGGTGGGTCGCCGTGCTCGCCGCCGTCGCCACCGGCGTCGTCATCGGCACCACTCTCGGCCTGCTCGTCGCGAAGATCGGCATTCCGTCCTTCGTGGTCACCCTCGCCGGGTTCCTCGCCTTCCAGGGCATCGTGCTGATGCTCATGAAGGAGGGCACGAACATCTCCGTACGCGACGACGTGCTTGTCGCCATCGCCAACCGCAACCTCAGCCCCGCCCTGGGCTGGGTCCTGGCCATCCTCGCCGTCGCCGGCTACGCCGCTGTGCAACTGCTGCGCCACCGCAACCGGGTGGCCCGCGGCCTCATCACCGACCCGCTGGCAGTGGTGGCCGTCCGGATCGGCGGCCTCGCCGTCATCCTCGGCGCGGCGGTCTACATCCTCAACCTGGAGCGCAGCCGCAACGTCCTCATCAGCTCCCTCAAGGGCGTGCCGATCGTCGTACCGGTCATCGCCGTTCTGCTCATCATCTGGACCTTCGTGCTCCAGCGCACCAGCTACGGGCGCCACATCTACGCTGTGGGCGGCAACAGGGAAGCTGCCCGACGCGCCGGCATCGAGGTGGACCGCATCCGGATCTCGGTATTCGTCATCTGCTCCTCGATGGCTGCCGTCGGCGGCATCGTGGCGGCCAGCCGAGCCAACTCGGTCGACCCCAACACCGGGGGCAGTAACGTACTGCTCTACGCCGTCGGCGCGGCGGTGATCGGCGGCACCAGCCTCTTCGGCGGCAAGGGCCGGGTCTTCGACGCCGTCCTCGGTGGAGCGGTGGTCGCGGTCATCGACAACGGAATGGGCCTCATGGGTTACAGCGCGGGAGTCAAGTACGTGGTCACCGGCGTCGTACTCATGCTCGCCGCCAGCGTCGACGCCTTCTCCCGCCGCCGGGCAGCCGCCACCGGCACCCGCTGATCACGCGGGGGGAGGTGACACCACATGCGCCCGGCACCAAGCCAGGACGAGGTCCGGCGGCAGAACCTGGGGGCTCTGCTGCGACACGTACACGTCCACGGGGCGACCACACGGGCCGAACTGACCACCACCCTGAGGCTGAACCGCAGCACCATCGGGGCCCTCACCGCCGACCTGACCGCAGTGGGTCTGGTCAGCGAGGGCACACCGAAGGAGACCGGCCGGGCCGGACGTCCGTCACTGGTCGTCCGGCCCGAATCCAACCGGGTGTACGCGTACGCGTACTCCGTCGAGGTTGACCGGCTGCGCGCCGCCCGCGTCGGGCTCGGCGGCGCGGTGCTGGACCGCCGCGACCTGGACCGACCGCGCGGCCTGTTGGCCGCCGAGGCCGCGCCGCTGCTGGCCGGCGCGGTCAAGGAGATGCAGCAGACGGTGCCCGCCGACGCGATCTGCGTCGGCGCGGGCGTGGCCGTCTGCGGCATGGTCCGCCGCGACGACGGCCTGGTCCGGCTCGGTCCCACCACCGGCTGGGTGGACGAGCCGATCGGCGCGGCGCTCGGCGCCGAACTCGGCATCGACGTACCGATCACCGTGGGCAACGTGGCCGACGTGGCGGCGTTCGCCGAGCACACCCGGGGCGTCGCGGCCGGCTGCGACAACGTCATCTACCTGTACGGCGATGTCGGGGTCGGCGCCGGCATCATCGCCGGTGGACGAAGGCTCACCGGGCACGGCGGATACGGCGGCGAGGTCGGCCACATGAAGGTGGTCCGCGACGGCCTGCCCTGCGAGTGCGGGGCCCGGGGCTGCTGGGAAACCGAGATCGGCGAGCACGGCCTGCTGCGGGCCGCCGGGCGCTCCGACGCCCGGGGCCGCGAGGCGCTGCTGGCCGTCTTCGACGCCGCCGACCGGGGTGACGCACGAGCCCAGACGGCGGTACGCCAGGCCGGCGACTGGCTCGGCTTCGGAATCGCCAACCTGGTGAACGTCTTCAACCCCGAGATGCTCATATTCGGCGGCACCATGCGCGACCTCTACCTCGCCTCGGCAGCCCAGATCCGCAGCCGCCTCAACTCCAACGCGCTTGGCGCGTGCCTGGAGCACGTCCGGCTGCGCACCCCCCAACTGGGCGAGGACGCACCCCTGATCGGTGCCGCCGAGCTGGCCTTCGAGCGGCTCCTCGCGGACCCCCTCGACGTGGGCTGACGCGCGTACCCTGTCCGGCGTGGATGTCGAGCTGCGCGCCTCCGACGACGACCGCCATCGGGTGGTCGCCGAGCTGCACCGGCACACCACAGCGGGCCGGCTGACGCTCGACGAGTTCTCCGAACGGGTAGGTGCTGTATGGACGGCCCGTACCCTCGGTGACCTCGCCGTGCTGACCCGTGACCTGCCAGCCCTGCCTGGCGCCGGCGCCAGCACCCCGGCCGGCGCCGAGCACCTGGGGCACGGCCGCCGGGAGCTGCTGGTGCTCTTCGCCGTCGCCGCTGTGACCCTGCTGCTGCTCGGTGGTTTCCTCGCCATCACCCGCTGATCCGCGCCCGCGCCGATGAACTGATCGAGCGGAAAGTCCGTACCAGTGGGCGGACGGGCAGCCGGTAGGCAACGGCTGCCCTGTCCAGACGCGCGTTTCGGTCCGGACCGAGGAGGCACCCCAGACATGGCACCGCTCAGATCCGCCCGTCGCCAGCCGGGCAACCGGACCCACCGGGCGGCGCTGCTGCTCATCGCGATCGTCGCGGGGATCGGTGTGCTGCCCGGCGTGGCCGTCGCCGCTCCCGCCGGTGGGCAACAGCTCAACGCCGCAGACATGACGTTGCTCAACGGGGTGCGGCTGGCCGGGCTGTGGGAGATGCCCGCCGGCCAGATGGCCGCCGAGAAGGGGCAGTCGGCAAAGGTCCGGGAGATCGGTGCGGGCATCGCCAACGAGCACCAGAAGCTCGACCAGCTCGTCGTGGATGCCGCAAACAAGCTCGGCGCGACCATCCCCAGCGAACCGACCGCCGAGCAGAAGGGCTGGCTGGCCGAGATGCAGAAGGCATCCGGCGCCCGGTTCGACCAGATCTTCGTCACCCGGCTCCGGGTGGCCCACGGCAAGATCTTCCCGGTGATCGGTGCGGTGCGGGCCAGCACCCGTGACGCGACGGTCCGCAAGCTCTGCGACGACGCCAACGGCTTCGTCATGCACCACATGCAGATGTTGGAGAGCACCGGCCTGGTCCGTTGGCCGGAACTGCCGCCGGCCGCCCTGCCCGCTCCGGGCTCAGACGGGCTGCTGGCCGCAGCCGCAGCCAACACCGGCCCACAGGTCGGTGTCAGCAGCACTGTCGTCTGGCTGGTCTTCCTCGCCGCACTGGGCACCGGCGGGATCGCCACCTACCGCATGTTGCGCCGCAACTGACAGTCGTTGGTGGCCCCGTTCAGCGGTCGACCTGGGTGAAATCCCAGGAGTGCGGGGCGCGGGCCACCAGCAGGGCGGGCGGATCGGGCAGCGGGCGCGGGTTGCTGCGCCACTTGGAGATCACCACCACCCGGTGGTCGGTGGAGGAGAAGACCTCACTGGACACGTGCAACGGGTCGTGCTCCAACTCGGGCAGGGCGGTGTCGCACACCCACGTGATCAGGTCCGCGACACCGTACGCCTCGGCCCGCGCCTCCCACATCCGCACGATCATCTCCGGTGCCCCCGTCACACGCTGACCGTTGTCAGCGGCAGCGCCGAGTCGGCCGGCAGGTCCAGCCGGCTCGGCGCGACCCCGGCGGCGACCAGGTGCGAACCGAGCGCCGCCACCATCGCCCCGTTGTCGGTGCACAGTTTCGGCCGGGGCACCCGGACCCGGATGCCGTACTTCTCGGCCCGCTGCTCGGCAAGCGCCCGCAGTCGGGAGTTCGCCGCCACTCCCCCGCCGATCACCAGCGTGTCGATGCCGTTCGCCCGGCAGGCGGCGAGCGCCTTGCTGGTCAGCACGTCGCACACCGCTTCCTGGAAGGACGCGGCCACGTCGGCCACCGGCACCGGCTCACCAGCGCGCTGCCGCGCCTCGACCCAGCGGGCGACGGCGGTCTTGAGCCCGGAGAACGAGAAGTCGTACCGGTGGGCGGCAAGGTCCTTGGCTGCGGTGAGGCCGCGCGGGAAGGCGATCGAGGCGGCGTCACCGGCCCGTGCCTCCCGGTCGATGGGCGGGCCACCCGGGAACGGCAACCCGAGCAGCCGGGCAACCTTGTCGAACGCCTCACCGGCCGCGTCGTCGATTGTCGCGCCGAGCGGGGTCACGCCCCGGGCCAGGTCGTCGACGAGCAGCAGGGACGAGTGCCCGCCGGAGACGAGCAACGCGATGGCGGGTTCCGGCAGCGGCCCGTGCTCCAACGTGTCCACCGCGACGTGTGCGGCGAGGTGGTTCACGCCGTACACCGGCTTCTCGGCGGCCAACGCGTACCCCTTGGCGGCGGCGACGCCGACCAGCAGGGCACCGGCGAGACCGGGCCCGGAGGTGACCGCGATGGCGTCGATGTCGGCCAGGGTGACGCCGGCTTCGGTCAGGGCCCGCTGCATGGTCGGCACGATGGCTTCCAGGTGGGCGCGGCTGGCCACCTCGGGTACCACGCCACCGAAGCGGGCGTGCTCCTCGACGCTCGACGCGAGCGCGTCGGCAAGCAGGGTGTGCCCCCGCACGATGCCGACACCGGTCTCGTCGCAGGAGGTTTCGATGCCCAGGATCAGCGGTTCGTCAGCCATTGTCGTGTGGTCCGTTCCCGGTCGGCTCGGCGACGCGTTGCATGACCAGCGCGTCGGTGTTGCTCGGTTGGTAGTAGCCGCGCCGCACCCCGATCGGCTCGAAGCCGTACATCGCGTAGAGCCGCTGCGCGGCGACGTTGTCCGCGGCGACCTCAAGCAGGGTGTTGCGGGCACCGCGCCGGGCTGCCTCGGCGAGCAGGTCCTCCAGCAGGGCACGTCCCACGCCGCGTCGCTGGGCGTCCCGGCGGACTGCGATGTTCTGCACCCACACCTCGTCCGGCGGGGCTCCGGCGAGCCCGGCGTAGCCGAGAATGGTGCCGTCGGCGTCGACCGCGACACGGTAGTAATGCCCGTTGGCCAGTTCGTTCCAGAACATCGCCGGCGACCATTGTTCGGCACCGAAGAGGTCCGCCTCGATCGGCAGCACGTCGTTGACGTGCCACCAACGGAACGGTTCCAGCCGGACGGTCGTGCTCACGGGAGGACCGGTTTGCGGGCGGTCGCCGCCACCGCGTCCGGTCGGCGCAGGTAGAGCGGGGTGAGTCGTTCACCGGGCGCGCCGGCCCGGATCCGCTCGCCGGCGAGCAGCGCCAGCACTGTGGCATCCGGGTAGCGGGGCTCGACCCGGACCGGCATCTCCAGGACCTCGGCGTACCGGTGTGCCCCGTCGCCCACCGCGACAGTCGCCCCCAGCTCCCGGGCGCGTGCGGCGGCCACCGCCGGCGTGGACACCTCTGGACCGACGATCCGCTGGCCGGCGCCGTCGTAGACGGCCCAGTACAGTTCCCGCCGACGGGCGTCGCTGGCCGCCAGCACCGGCTCACCGACGGCGGCCGGGTGGCCGATCCCGTCGAGGGAGCAGACGCCGTACGTGGGGATGTCGAGCACCTGACCCATCGTGGCGGCGGTGACCAGCCCGACCCGCAGCCCCGTGAACGGCCCCGGACCGAGCCCCGCGACGATGGCGGCCAGGTCACCCGGACGCGCGCCGACGTCGGCAAGGACCGCCTCGATCTGGGGCGCGAGCAGTTCACCGTGCGCGCGGGCGTCGACCGTGCACCGGTGCGCACGGGACGTCACGCCGGCAGCCGAGACCTCCACCAGCGCTGCGGTCACCGCGGGGGTTGAGCTGTCCACCACGAGTACGAGCACGGTAAGCCAGCCTAGCCGCCCCACCGCCACCGCCCGGTCACGCCCCCACCCCCCCCCCC